>JBGAVQ010000008.1:0-44818 GCA_044228045.1 Spirosomataceae bacterium | reverse complement strand
TCATTGCCGAAGCAAAAGCCCAAAAAGTATCCATCCCAAATGTAGAGGATTTTCAGGCAATTACAGGAAAAGGTGTTTCGGGAAAAGTGAATCAAAAAAATGTATGGGTTGTAAGCCCAGGTTATTTGAGAGAAAACAACTTTAATATTCCAGAAGGGGCAGTCGCTGACGCCTCCGAAACGGTCGTTTTTGTGTTGATTGATAACCAATTAGCTGGCTTTATTTCCCTTGCTGACCAAATCAGGGAATCATCCGCCGAGGCTGTACAAATCTTAAAAAAGCAAGGTATAAAAACGTTCATGCTGACAGGCGACAATCAAAAAGTAGCCGAAACCGTCAGCAAAAAATTGGGTATGACGGGCTATATGGCCGAAATATTACCTCATCAAAAGTTAGAAAAGATAAAGGAACAACAAGCCAACGGAGAGTTTGTGGCCATGACCGGCGACGGTGTTAACGATGCTCCCGCCCTTGCCCAAGCCGACGTGGGCATTGCCGTAGGGTCAGGCACTGATGTAGCCGCCGAAACCGCCGACATTGTTTTGGTAAACAGTAACCCAAAAGATGTTGCCACCTTAATCCAATTTGGTAGGATTACCTATCGAAAAATGATTCAAAACTTAGTGTGGGCTACGGCTTATAATGCCATTACTTTACCATTAGCCACAGGGTTCATACCCGGCATTGTTATCTCGCCTGCCATTGGGGCTGTGTTCATGAGCCTGAGCACGATTATTGTGGCCATTAATGCTCAGACGTTGAAAGTAAAATAATTCAGATGAATTATTTTACTTTCAGATTTTGACTAACCGAAAAGGTATATTACTTCTTCAACATGTAGCCTTTTGAGATTTTGCTTCATTTCTACAAACTTCTTACAGATTTCAAGTACATTTTGCAGGCAAATTCTAATTTTTTCACCATGAAATCTGTAAGAAAATATTTACTCATAGGGTTTATTCCCCTCATTTCAACGGTCTCGACCTTCGCACAAAAGGTGGCTGTTTCGGGCAAAGTGCTGGATGTAAGCAACAAAAACCCCTTACCCTATGTCAACGTTATTCTCAAAAAAGAAGCTGACAGCTCGTTTGTGACTGGGGCGGTGAGCAACGAAGAAGGCATTTTTGTGTTGAACAACATCGTCAAAGGCAACTACTTACTTAGCACTTCATTAGTAGGCTATTTGCCTGTTAGTAAGAAAGTTTCGGTGGGGCAACTGAGTGAGTTTTTAGACCTCGGCAAAATTGAATTGACCGAAAACAAACAACTGCTCGAAGAGGTAAAAGTGATAGGGCAACAAGTGGGTGTATCAAGTAAAATGGACAAACAAACCTACCTCACAAGCGACAACTTGGCACAAAGCGGCGGGTCAGTGTTACAGATGATGAACAACCTGCCCGGCGTAACTACCACGCAAGAGGGTACGCTTCAAATCAGAGGCAGCGATAAAGTAGTAGTGTTGATTGACAGCAAACAAACCGCCTTGACGGGATTTGGTAGCCAGAAAGGTTTAGAAAATATTCCTGCATCAGCTATTGAAAAAATTGAAATCATCAACAATCCTTCAGCCAAGTACGATGCCAATGGTAATGCGGGCATTATCAACCTGATTTTCAAGAAAAACGAACAATTTGGCTGGAATGGCAAGGTAGGGCTTACGGCTGGGCTGGGGGCGTTGTGGCAAAAACAAACAAACTTGCCCAATGTACAACCGCAGTTTCAGGCTACGCCTAAATATAACCCTTCGTTTTCGGTGAATCATCGTAGCCAAAAGGCCAATGTTTTCTTGCAGGGCGACTGGCTTTATACCCAAACACTGAACAAAAACGAGTTCTCGACCCGTACCTATACCACAGGCGAGCGGATAGTGCAGCAACTTGTACGCAATCGTACCACTACTTACGCCACCGTAAAAGCAGGTTTAGATTATACTTTCGACAAAAACAATACACTTACGGTTTCGGGTTTGTTCAATCGTGAAAAGATTTTGGACAATGGCGATAATCCGTATTTTTTGGGTAACGACTATGCAAATCGTTATCGTTTGTGGCAATTTCTGGAAGACGAGGTAAAATATACGGCGATAGCCACGGCGGTTTTGGTGCATAAATTCAAGCAAGCGGGGCATTTACTCAACTTGAATTACAATTATACCTTCCATAGAGAAGACGAAAAATATTTTTTTACGAATACATTGCCCACTTCAAAAGGAACCGATTCGTTTAAATTGCTCTCCGACGAACAGGTATCAGACCTCAATCTTGACTACGTGAAGCCGCTGGCACATGGCAAATTGGAAACGGGCATCAAACTGCGGAGGCGGACAATCCCTGTGAATATGCAGTTTTTCCCGGGGGCTAATTCGGTCATTGATGTCAATGCGGGCGGCTGGGCAAATTATTATGAAACCATTCCTGCCCTCTACGGAAATTACATTTACGAAAACCCCAAATTAGAAGTAGAAGCAGGACTTCGCCTCGAATACGTGCGGGTAAACTATGAAATCAATCCCAACCATAACACCTACAAAAGCGACGGATACAACTACACGCAGCCCTTTCCGAATGTGCGATTGGCTTATAAAATCAACGAAAATAACAAGCTGTCGGTGTTTTTCAATCGGCGGGTGGACAGACCCAACGAGGTGGATATTCGTATTTTTCCGAAATATGACGAACCCGAATTGATAAAAGTGGGCAATCCTACCCTCAAACCGCAATTCACAACTTCGGTAGAATTGGGCTATAGGCATTTGTGGAATAGCGGCAGTTTGTACGGGACGGTTTATCATCGCCTCACTGACGGTACGATTAGCCGCATAGCCACGCAAGCCCCCAATAACGTAGTGTTGTTCAATATTTTTCAGAACATTGGCCGCAGCTATAACACAGGCGTAGAGTTGGTTTGGCAACAAGATTTTTCTAAATTTGTAAACCTCAACGCCAGCGTAAATATCTATCAAAACACCATTGAGGCGTTCAGCATTACCAACAAATACCCCATTCCGACCACCTACACGGGGCAAAAGCAACAACTCACTTCGGGGAATTTTAAAGTAAATGCCTTGCTGCACCTACCACAGAGCTTCGATTGGCAAGTAACGAGCATCTATCTTGCCCCTGACTTGATTCCACAGGGACGCATCGGGCAGCGGTATTCGCTGGATATGGGTTTGAAAAAAACCTTGAAAAAAGGTGAGTTATTTTTAAACGCCACTGATTTACTCAATACCATGAACATTCACAAAACGATCAATGGCACGGGTTTTACCTTAAATAGCACCGACTACTACGAAACGCAAGTGGTGCGGGCGGGGTATAGTCGAAAATTTTGACAACGATGAAAATACTTTTGATTGAAGATGAAAAACCATTGGCTGAGGTGATGATGGATTTCTTAAAATCGCAACAGCACGTGGTAGAATGGGTGGTAGATTTGCCTGATGCTGAAGAAAAAATTGGAGTTTACGCCTACGACTGCGTATTGGTGGACCTCATGCTGCCGAGTGGGTCGGGGCTTACGGCGATAAAGTTGCTCAAAAAACAACAGCCAGAGGCGGGTATCATTATTATTTCGGCAAAAAATGCCTTAGACGATAAAATAATAGGACTTGACTTAGGTGCTGACGATTACCTTACCAAGCCTTTTCATCTTTCCGAACTCAATGCTCGTTTGAAATCGGTTGGTCGCAGAAGACAGTTTAATGGTAATACCGAAATTCAGCACGGCCAAATTCGGGTCTATCCTGATTCTTTTGAGGTTTGGGTCAATAATAATGGTGTTTCACTTACCCGAAAAGAATACGATTTACTGATGTATCTGCTAGCAAACCCCAACCGAATACTGACCAAATCGGCTATTTCGGAACATCTCTACGGCGATGACATAGACCAAGCTGACAGCTTCGATTTTTTGTATTCGCAAATAAAAAATCTACGCAAAAAACTTACCGAACAAGGTTGCCTTGATTACATTCAAACAATCTACGGCATTGGTTATAAATTCGTCAAATGAATGACCCTCAGTAACAAAACAGCTCTTTCTTTTTTAGCTTCTGCCTTTGTCGTAGCGGCACTTGGTGGCGTATTTAGTCACTATTTACTCATGTACGTATTCGACAGAGAAGCAACTGAGCAATTAAAGGCACAACAAGCTAAGATACTTCGAGAAATTGACAAGATTGAGGACAGTGAGCAAAAGTGGTTTGCGCTGGCAGACAGTATTAGCATTGAAAATACTAATTTTTTGGTCAAAGAATCTTTGTCTGATACCCTGCTACCCAATCCGCTCGAAACAGGAGAAATGCTTGATTATCGAATACTGATTTTTGGTGTTAAAACTCATACAGGTTTTGTAAAAGTAACTATCTCGAAGGCTCTTTACGAAACCGAAGACTTAGTAGGGGTAATTCTCTTAATTTTCGGCGTGGTATTGTTAGGCTTGATAATTGGCTTATTAATAATCAATTACATCATATCAAATCGTCTTTGGCGACCGTTCTATCAGGCCCTGCAACAACTACAATCATTCAAAATTCAAGAACAGAAGCCACTTTCTTTCATGGCTACCACTACCAAAGAATTCGGCGTTTTACAACAAAACATTAACCACCTCACCCACCGAATATGGCACGATTACAATAGCTTAAAGCAGTTTACTGAAAACGCTTCGCACGAGTTTCAAACACCATTGGCGGTTATTCAATCTAATTTAGAACAACTGATACAGTCCGACAACTTACACGAAAAACAACTTACCAAAATCAGCGAGTTGATAGAAAGTGTGCGGCATCTTTCAAAACTCAATCAAACCTTGCTGCTATTAGTGAAAATAGAAAATCAGCAATTTACAGAAATGGTTGCACTCAATTTAGGGGACTTTTTTAGGCAAAAGCTACAATTTTGGGAAGTTTGGATTACTCACAAAGCCTTAGAAATCAGCATTTTAGTTGACAAAGAAATTCTATTGAATATCAATCCTTATTTGGCAGAAGTGCTACTCAACAATCTGTTGGGAAATGCCATCAAACACAACATACCACGAGGAATCATTACGATAAAATTAACTGACAACTCGTTGATTATCAGCAATACTGGCAACGAGCCTTTACAAGATACCGAAAAACTATGGCAACGTTTTCAGAAAGGTAATCATTCTTCAGACTCTCACGGATTGGGTATGGCACTCATTCAGCAAATTTGCGAGTTTTATGGTTTTGAGGCTCAATACCAATACAGTGCCTTATTGCATACTGTCAAAATAGCATGGAAATAGATTTAACAAATCTTAACAAACCAATTGCTTCATTTACAGAATCTCTACAAAATCAGGGTGTAAAATTGTATTGTAAATTTAATTTTTAAACAACTATAATCATGAAACGTACCTTATTGATGGCGGCTTTCGTAGCTGCTACGCTCACAGGGGCAAACGCCCAAAAAGTCAATGCCGACAAATTGCCAAAGGCAGTAAAAGAAGGCTTTGCCAAGCAGTATCCTCATACTAAGCCTGTCAAATGGGACAAAGAAAATGCCGATTACGAGGCTTCTTTTAAGCACGAAGGCAAAGAACTATCAGTAGTCTTAAATGCCAAAGGGGAAGTGCAGGAAGTAGAAACTGAAATCAAAGTATCGGCATTGCCTGCTTCGGTGCAAGAAGCCCTCAAAGGCAAAAAAATAAAAGAAGCCGCCGAAATAAAAAAAGGTGGTAAAACCTACTACGAAGCCGAAGTAAAGGGCAAAGATTTGTTTTTTGATGCTGGCGGCAAAGCAGTAGCAAAGATTTGATTTGAATTTATAGTGAGCCGTCCTGCTACTATTAGCAAGGTGGCTCACTGTGTAAAAAATAGTATGAATGGAAAAATGGACACTATACGCTCTTGCTTCTATGGCATTTGCCGGTATTACTTCAGTGCTTGCCAAGTATGGCTTGAAAAACATTCACCCTGATTTGGGTTTAGGCATCCGAACCGCCGTTATCTTTTTTCTGATTACCCTCATCAATGTAGTAGGCAGCAAGTACAAAGATTTTGGGTTGCTTACCCAAAAGCAATGGCTTCTACTTGTTGCATCGGGTATTACCACCACCGTTAGTTGGGTGTTTTACTACCGAGCCATGAAAGATGGGTTGGTGTCGTATGTGACGGCTATTGACAAAGCCAGCATTATCATTACCCTTTTGCTCTCCTTCTTTTTGTTGAAAGAGCCAATGACTCCCAAAGTTTTAATCGGTGCAGGACTGATTTTTTTTGGAATGATTGTGTTGATTTGGAAATAGTATTCAAAATTTCTTCTAAATCATTCACTTACCTTAGCCCAATGAGAATCTTAATCATTGAAGACGAACCCGAATTGGCTAAGAGCATCGCCGATTATTTATTGGGCGAAAACTATTTGTGTGAGTTTGCGGCTTCGTTTGAGGAAGCATTCGAGAAAGTTACGACCTACGAATACAACTGTATTTTGCTCGACTTGATGCTACCTGGGGGCGATGGGATGAAGATTTTGGAAGAACTCAAAAAACAAAACAAGCAAGACGGTGTCATTATTATTTCTGCCAAAAATGCCCTCGACGATAAAATAAAGGGCTTGCACCTTGGGGCAGATGATTATTTGGCAAAACCCTTCCATTTGTCAGAATTAGCCGCTCGAATTTACTCGGTCATTCGTCGCCGTCAATTTGCCAATGCCAACATCATTCAACAAAATGAGCTAAAAATTGACTTATTGGCAAAAACCCTCTTGATACACAACACGCCCGTTTTGCTTACCAAAAAGGAGTTTGACTTGTTGCTGTTTTTTATGGGCAACAGGAATCGGGTGATTTCCAAAAATGCCCTTGCCGAGCATCTTTCGGGCGATTTGGCCGATATGCTCGACAACCACGATTTTGTGTATGCCCATATCAAAAACCTAAAAAAGAAATTGACCGAAGCAGGTTGCGACAATTACTTAAAGACCGTCTATGGCACAGGTTATAAATGGGAAAATGAATAAATTGCTGAATACGCCACTCAAAGCATTTACGCTCTATGCCTTGTTGGTGTTGGCAGGTAGTATCCCAGCTTATTATTACATCGTAAATCGCATTTGGTTGAGCGAAATAGACCTGCATAATAAATTTGTAAAAAGAAAAATTGAGACAGAATTCAGTAAAATCGTTATCAACGACACCATTCTGATCCAAAGTCTCAGCCTTTGGAATCGCATTGAACCTGGCATTGACCTACGGCCCTTAGCCAAACCTGTTCAGAAATCAGATAGTCTTTATACGGTTATGCGAGCCAACAACCTACATTCAAGGCACAGTAACCGCTTTCGTGGGCTGTCTTCTTATCTGATTATCAACGGGAAACCGTACCATCTTACGGTCGAAACCAATGTAGAAGAAGCCGATGAAATCATCAGCGACATTGCTTTTGTTACCTTCGGATTTTTCATCCTGTTGGTCATCGGTTTTATCGTACTCAACCAACGAATATCGGCCAAACTGTGGAAACCATTCTATAAAACATTACACCAAATCAAGGCTTTTGACCTGAGTAGCCAGCGAAGTATTGCGTTTGAAAAAACAACTATTCTCGAATTTGAAGAACTAAACGGCAGCTTGCAAAGGCTCATTGAGAAAAATATATCGTCTTACCAAGAACAAAAGGAATTTACCGAAAACGCTTCGCACGAATTGCAAACGCCCTTGGCTATTATCCAGTCGAAATTGGATTTGTTACTTCAAAATGAAGCATTGACTGGCAAAGAATCTGAAATTATTGAAGCTGCGCATAAAGCATTGGCAAGAACTTCGAGAATCAACAAAAATCTGTTGCTACTTGCCAAAATTGAAAATCAGCAATTTGTTGATACGGAGCCCATCAATTTGAGCCAGTTGATGAATGATAGCCTCGACTTTCTATCCGAACATATCGAAGCTAAAAACATCACCATCGAAAAACAAATAGAGCAAGGTGTTTTTATAGAAGGCAACCGAATATTACTCGAAATCTTGATTAACAACCTGTTACTGAACGCCATTAGGCACAATGTAGAAAATGGAAAAATAGGGGTTGAGTTTTCTAAACACCGCTTCATTGTGTCCAACACTGGTCATAATCACTCGTTAAATACCGCCAATCTGTTCAAACGGTTTAGCACTTCTTCTGCCGAAACGCCCAGCAGTGGCTTGGGTCTGGCCATCGTGAAACAGATTTGTAATCGTTATCATTGGCAAATTCATTACAGTTTTGACCAGCAACTACATTGTTTTTTCGTGGCATTTTAAAATTCAAAATTTCTTCTAAATCGTGCCGTAGGTTTGTGGTGTCACCTCAGAAAAGGTGTGAATCAAGTGCCATGAAAACCATTATTTTTATGTTCAAAAATTTGTTCTTTATCGCTTTTCTATTGGCTAATGTGGCCGTAGCCCAGCAACCTACTTCTACAAAAATTGGAAAAATCTTGGGTAAAACCTTCGATGCCTCCACCAACCAAGCCTTAGCCTTTGCGTCGGTAAGTGTTTTTAAACCCCAAAATACCAAAGATTCGCTCGTGGGTGGCGTGATAGTCTCCGAAACGGGTGAATTTATCATCAACAATCTTCCAACGGGCAAACTGACGGTCAAAGTTTCATTTATTGGCTATCAAACCCTGAGCCAGCTCGTCCAATTGACCGAAAATCCGCTTGATTTGGGCAGTCTAAAACTACTGCCCGATGCCAGTATGCTCAAAGAAGTGGAAGTAAAGGGTGAGAAAGACCCGCTCTCGATGGGCATGGATAAACGGGTTTTTAATGTGGGTAAGAACCTGACAACCATAGGTGGTACGGCTGAATCGGTGTTGAGAAATGTACCCTCCATTAGCTTGGACGAAAGCGGCAATGCAACTTTGCGGAACATGGCCACGACCATTTACATCAACGGCAAACCCACCCAACTTACGTTGGCGCAGATTCCTGCCAATCAGATTGAATCGGTGGAAGTCATCTCAAATCCATCGGCACGTTACGATGCCTCCACTTCGGGCGGGATTGTGAACCTTGTTTTGAAGAAAAACCGTAAAACGGGCTACAACGGTACGGTCAGCGTAGGCGTGGGCAACAACGGACGGTACGATGGCTCGCTGAACTTGGATTACCACGAAGGAAAGTGGAATGTAACGGCTCTCTACAATATGAATTCAACCAAAAACCCGCTTACGGGCTACGTGCATCGCACCAATTTTGCCAATGGTTCGCCCGTTAGTTACTTCAACCAAAATACCGATATTAGCCTTGATAACATTTTCCACAACGGTCGTTTGGCGGTTGATTATGCCCCCAACAAATACAACACTTTCTCAGTAGCAGGCAATATCGTGGGCGGGGCTTTCAATACCGTTACCAATCAACAATACGACTACCGTAACGCTGAAAAAATGATTACGAGCTACGGCGGTCGTACTACACTACCCGAAAACGCCTATACCAACGTAGGGGTGGAGTTTGACTGGAAACGCACTTTTGCCCGAAAAGGGCGAGAATTGAGTTTGATTACCTCTTACACCCGCAACAACGTATCTAACGCCGCTGATTGGCTCACTACGGCCCAAAATGCCGATGGAAGCAACCAAAAATATTACCCAGAAACTGACAAAATTACGGGTTGGCAGATTGGTAGTCAGTATTTGGCGCAGTTAGATTATGTTCATCCAATCAACGACTCCACCCGACTCGAAATGGGCTTGCGTAGCTACACCTTTGACCGTGACCAGCAGTATTTGTTCAACCAACTCAACAACGAAACGCAAGCCTATCACCTGTTGGTCAATTATTCACAGAACGCCAATGTGTTAGAAACCATCAACGCCGCTTATTTGCTGTACAGTCGCCGACTACGCAACCACGTGCAGATGGAAGCGGGGCTACGCATGGAACAATCGTTTCTGCACGGGCTTTCCAAGTTCGACAATTCGACTTTTGGCTATACCTATCCATCGGCAAAGGGTGGCCATTGGTTTCAGGCGTTTTTTCCGTCGTTTGCTTTGTCCAAAAAATTCAGCGAAGATTCAGAAATTGGATTGAGTTTGAGTCGCAAAGTAGGACGGCCTAATTTTCGACATTTATTTGTCGGGATTCAGGCCAATGACCGCCAAAATATCACCATTGGCAATCCAAATGTGCAACCCGAATTTGTAAATACCGCCGAACTGAGCTACAATCGAAATATCAGAAACCTGAGTTGGTTTGCTTCGGCCTATTACATTTACGAAGACCACACCATCAAGCCTTTTGTGCAGCCTTCGGCCACTGAACCCACGATATTGGTAACGACCTTCATCAATGTCAAAGCGGACATTCAATACGGCATGGAAAATACGTTGAAATATGCATCTGGGCCGCTTACGATTATGGCCAATGCCAATGTGTTCAACTTTATTTTGCAGACGACTACGTTACACAAAGAACTCGTTACTGTTCGGGCCAAACTGAGTGCATCATACCGTTTTCCTGCCAATTATTCCGCCCAACTAAACCTCAATCGGGATGGCCGTTCGCCAGCTTTACAGGGCGACAGACTACCTGTTCAAGCCGCCGACTTTGCGCTACGTAAGTCATTTATGAAAAACCGTGCGAGCGTGTCGTTTAGTATCAATGACATTTTCAATTCACGAAAATTTGTTACCACTTTTGAACAACCTGCTATTTATCAATCAAGTATGAACCGTCGTGAGGTACGTTTTTACAAACTCACCTTACAATTACCCCTCGGCAAACCCGACGCAACTTTCCGCAAAAAAGAAAGCAAACTGGCAAAACCTGATGTAGATTTTAGTAATTAGTGACGGTGGCATTTTTGAGCCATTGTTCAGTCAGCAAAACCAAATCACCTACTGTTTTAACTTGCTGCAAATCAGCATCAGGCAGCGTGATTTGGTTTTGAGTTTCCAACAAAAAGACAATTTCCATAAACTCAGCGCTGCTGAAGGCTAACCTCCTAAAAAGTAAATCAGAGACAATCGCTTTTTTCGGTACAAAAAATGATTTCGTCAGGTACGTTTGAATTTGTGAGAACGGATTTGGATTCATTATTGTATTTTGTTGAATGTGAGACTTTTACCAAATAATTCAATTCCCCAATATCCCCTGACAATGAGCCTATCAGGTGATTGTAGCCTAACCACTGATTTATATGTTCTACCCGAATTGGGGTCGTAGATATTACCGTCCTTCCACTCACTTTTACCGTCAAACTTCAAGTCGTTTACTACTAACATGCCCAGCCAAGGGCGATTTCTCAATTTGGGGTCTGGGTTTTCGATATCTTTGAAAGAGCGCATTTCCGGAGTTTTAGGGTCGCATAAAAACCATATTACCTGTGCCGAATAACTATTATTTTTTTTAAATATTTCAACGGCTATGTCTTTATCTTCCGACATCCATTTACCTATAATCTGTTCAGCGGTTATACTTTTTTCAGAATGCAGTAAAAGCAAAGTTGCAAGTATGAATAGTGTTTTCATGAGGAAATTTAGGAGTTAGAACTGAATTTTTACACCAGTATATATGCCGAAGCGGGTAATACGAGCTACATCAACGCCATCAAGGTGATTGAGTCGCCACACACAATCAATCGAAAAAAAGTTGAAAATATTTTCCACTCCTATGCCTACTTCGGCATAGGGAATGTTTCCGGTAATGCGGAATGTGTTAAGTTTATTAAAGGCAATATTGTTGGTCGTGAGGTCTCCCCAGAAAAAATTGGCGGTTATTCTCTCTCGAAGATTAAGTTTATTTAGTAGAGGAATTTTGTCCAAAATCAGCCCTCCTAAAGAATAACGGGTCAGCAAACTGACATATCCATCAGCCGCAAATTCGTAAGGGCTCATGCCATAAAAAGCGTAGCGGTCAGCGATGTAAAATGGATTTCCCCTCGGAATGTGCAATAGCAAAAGTGGTAGTGTCCCAAATATCTTGCCTACGCCGATATTGTAGTAAAAATTACCTTTGAGTGGCATAGGCAGGTCTTGTGAAAGACTTATGTTGGTTTTCAGGTATTCAAAATAGGTGTTGTTAAAAATGGGTATGCCCGTGCTGATATGTAACTGTAAGACAGGATGCCGGGTAAATATGCGTATTTTATCGTAGTTAAAAATGGTTGTCCGTTCATTGTGAGCATACCGAAGCGTCAATCCAAGTTCTGAATTGTACAAAGCATTGAGCCGACGTAAAGTTGTATCTGTTAAGTCAATGATGTCGTCGGAAGGTAAATAGCTAAATTGAAAAGTAGGTGTAATTGAGCCATACGAATAATATGCCTTTGCTGACCAGTTGTGATTAAGGTCTCGTTCGTGAGAAAACTTCACTTGGCGCAGGAAATTTTGATATACAGGAATCGGCTTTCGCAAGGCAAGCGTAAATAAATTGTCGTGGTCTAACTGGTCATCAAATTCGGTGAGTGCGTCGTAATCATTCTTGAACAAGACCTCGTACTTTCGGTAATTTGCTCGGTTGGGTACATACTTCACGCCCAATGCTTCTTTAAACCGGCCCTCTTTAGTCCCGTAGGCGGCATACCCCCAAAAACACCAATTTTTACTAATATCTTCCATTGACCAAACCCCCGTTCGAATTCGGACTCCTTCAGTAGGATTGGCACTTACCAATGAACTGTACGGACCCAGTCGCCAGCGGTTTCCAATGTCCCAATAACCACTAAAGACAAACGAAGAAAAATGAGTCGTGTTGATAAATCGTGAATTATGTTTGAGCGAGTCTGCGGTTTGATAAATAGCTTGTTCACGAGACGTTAGTGCGGTTAATCTATATGAATCTTTGAATTGTGCGTTGTTATTACCGTTTTTTTCACTGCTCATAAAATTATCGGCATTGACTCCCTTGACATTACTCTGATAATTACTGTAAATACTATTGGATTTTAGCTTCACGGCGCGACCCGTGGAATCAATTCGGCTGGGAAGTCCTAACAGTCCCAACCCGTTTTCAAAAACATATACAATTCGACTCTCGGAAGGTACCCAGACCTTGCCTTTGTCAGCGTCATAAATTGGAACAAAATTTTGGCCGATAGATAATTGCTGCACAAAATTGAGGTTAACTGTCGGACTGGTCTTCATTTCTATTTTTGCCACAGCATAGGTATCCGAATCTATCCATAATGTACCCTCAAACGTGTTTTCATTTTTGTATTTGGGCTTAAAATGAAGCGAATAGGTGTAAACATTGCCTTCTACCAAGGTGTCGGGTTTGTCGTAGTCGTAAAATGAAAGCCCAAGGTCAGAAATTGGCCCGAGAAACGATGTTTTCAGAATCGGAATCACGCCATCATACGCATTAGGTCGAATGCTAAATTTGTCAAACTTAGCCCCCAATTCGTCTGTTTTTAAACCTAAGTTTTTTTCGGCTATGAGATATTGAGCATCGGTTTGGGCAGCTTTGGCGTGAAATTCCTTATAGTATCGTTCTTGAAAGAAAATAGGTAGAGAATGGGCATTTATACTGTCTTGGTTATATTTTTGGTAAACCGACATGATATTGGCCAGTAGAGAGCGTTTCTGATTGGCCGTTAGATTTTCTATATCAATTTCCGTTTTAAGATAATTATTACGAATATAGTTTTTTAGTCGGGCGGGGTCATTGGATTTTTTGTGGGCAATCACCATTTTCATCAACGCTTTGCCTGGATCTTTGTATGCCGTTACGACCACCTCTTGCAACTGGTTGGGAGTAGTGAGTAGTTCGATTTTTAGCTCACCCACGGGAGCCTGCGAAATGACATGATGCTGAGACTCGTAGCCCACCTCCGACACCAGCATAGTATCGGGTAATGATTTGACCGTAAGTGCAAAAAAACCATTTTCATCGGTGGTCATTCCATTTTTGCCGACTTTGAGATATACACTTGCAAAAGCTATGGCATTTCCCGTGGCTTGTTCAACTACCTTACCTTTTAGTATGATAGACGTATTTGTTGGCTTTTGTCCCCACAAACTTGTAGCTACCAAGAGCATACTCCACTTCAATTGGAGCAATATTTTTTTCATCGTGATGATATGTTTAAATGACCAATAACTCATCGTCATTACGAACGATAGACTGTTCAGGTATGGTGTGGGAGGAACTATGAGCTGAGAAGGGCATAGTAAGCAATTTCTGAAAAACAGCATTTTCTTTGCTTTCCAGGTGCGTATCAACCCCAAACACTACTTTTGCAGCATCCATTCTACGGAAAGTGCCAAAAAGCCTATCCCAAACGCTTAATACATCGCCATAGTTACTGTCTGTATAGGGCAATTGAAAATGGTGATGAACGTGGTGGGCGTTGGGCGTGATAAACACCCAACTTACTATTTTATCAACTCTTTCAGGTAGCCGAAAATTAGCATGAGCAAATACATTTGAAATAACCTGAATAAATTGTCTTGCCAGAATCATCCAAAACCCTGCCCCTGTTATCAATACCCAAAATATTAAAAAAGACAGTCTAATCGCCGTCTCAAAAGGATGTTCCCTTAGTACAGTTGAAGTATCAACGACCCTGTCGCTATGATGCACAAGATGAAACATCCATAAAATTTTTACCTTGTGCATCAAGATATGATAGATATATTCCAGCAAATCCAACAAAATAAAAACCACCACAAATTGAGACATAGAAGACCTTAATGGCAATTCATGAATCAGACCCCACTCATGACTCGTCACCCAAGTAGAAGTGTAGGTAAGTGCAATTCCCAAAATAAACTGTATAGGGGCATCGGTCAAGGAAAAAAGACTATTTGTAATGGCATGATTCCATTTTTTGTAGTTAAAATTAAGCGAAGCAATGTTTTCAACATTCCAGAAAATAATAATTGATAGCGTCAGAACCGCAATGCGGTGTGAATCAGGTTGATACTCGAAATAGGCTTGTAAACTCTGCATTGGTTATATTATTTATGGCTTTTATTCTCAGAAGAGAAATGTCTTGATTTATTTTGTAAGAGTTAAAGTTTTATCTTTATCATTCTGGATATACAAATTTGACTGAATCAGACACGGCAATGGCCCCAAAAACCCCAAAAGCATTTTTGAATTGGGTAGGTTTGAGAAAAACCGGCTCTACAAAAGGGTTGAACTGTGAGAGTTTCTGGCGGTCTAACTGGTCATAAAAATCATAGGCGTTTTTGTCCATTGTCTGCAAACGAATATAGCCTACGTCCCCGTTTTTATGTTTAAATGTCGGTTCGGCTACAATCGTCAGCCCGCTACTGCCTTTGCTGGCATAAGTCGTGCGGCCTATTTCCAAGATTCTCACTTTTTTGTCAGTAAGGCAAGGGCTTTTTGTTCCGCCTGCATCACGGGCGGTGCTGTCTATCATTCGGGCCATCGTATAGCGATAATACAGATTGGGTTTGTTCTGATCTTTGAAATTTATAACTACGCCCTCGTGTTCGCCATACAAGTCGTTGAACGCTTGAATATAGCTTGAATTTTCGACAGGCGTAACGGGCAAGTCGGTAGTAGCCGTAGCCGTATAGTTTTGCCATTGCCATTGAATATCCAGTTGGTATATGCTGTTGGTTTTAATAGCGATTTTGCCTCTATAAAAATATTCAAATCCACACCTAAAACCGTTGTAGGTTGAATCAGGGCGAAGTACATCGGTTTGGCCACCGCTCGTTATTTTTACTACGGCATCTCTAATAAAAAGCTGGGCATTGGTTTGTTTTGGGTCAAAATAAGGTACGGTTCGGTCCAGATAGAGCTGCGGCACTTCGTTTGGGCTGAGTAGGCATTGTATCGAAACAGTACCTGTATAGGGCAAGGGCGTAACGCCCAGATTTTTTTCGCACGAGGCCAAACTCAATGCGATGACAGCCACAATGGACGCAAAAAACAAAACCTTAAAACGAATATATGTAGTTGATAATTTGTTCATTTCGATTAAAATTTAAAATTGTAGCTCACACTCGGAATAATGGGCAACAGCGAAACCTCTTTGGCCTGTGGGACTTTGGTGATAGGGTCGGTGGCTAAGTAAACAAAATAGGGATTTCGGCGGCTGTATAAGTTATAAATACCAAATACCCATTCTCCGTCATAATTTTTCTTGAAAAATTTACGATTGGGCTTATGCAAAATAGCACTTACATCGAGGCGATGATAAGGCCTAAAACGGTAATTGTTGCGAGTGGTATAGTCTGAGTAAGTGCCATCGTAGAGCGAGCCATCTTGAAAGACTGGAATACGGCCTGTCGGCATCGTAAAAGCCCCACCGCTTGTAAACACAAAATTAGCCGCAAAAGTCCATTTTTTATTAAACTCATAAGTAGCCGCAACGCTAAGGTTATGGCGTTTGTCATAAGTAAACGGAAACGGATTGCTGAAATTGAGTGAGTCGAACTGTTGGGTGGTTTTAGAAAGCGTATAAGACACCCACCCTGTGAGTTTTCCTACATTTTTCTTCACAAAAAACTCAATGCCATAACTATTGCCATTGCCAAATACCAATAGTTTTTCTAATTGGTTGGACAATAATGGCTGTGTGCCTTCTCGAAAAAGCACTTGGTTTTGCATCGTTTTGTAATAGGCTTCTACACTGGTTTCGTAGGCATTATTCTCAAAATTTTTGAAAAGTCCCAATGCTATCTGTCGGCTGTTTTGGGGCTTCACAGTAGGGCCACTACTTATCCAAATGTCGGTTGGCAACGATGCCGTACTGCTCGGTACTAAATGCACAAATTGGTTCATTTCGGTATAAGCCGCCTTAATCGATGTAGTAGGATTTAGGCTGTATTTAATATTAAGCCGTGGTTCAATAAACGAATAAGAAGTACCACTACGAGTAAAAGTAGGCAGTCGCAAACCGATATTGAGGCTTAGGTTGTCGCTGGCTTTTATTTCATCGTTAGCATAAAAAGCCCAAACCGTTGAATATTGTCGGGGAATACTGTCTGATTTTACGACTTTGAATATACCCGACTTAGGAATTTTGGTAGAAGTAGAAGAAGGAAAAAAGGTATTGTCAGAATAATTGACCCCTGCATTGATTTTGTGCCGATGGTTTGGGTAATATTCAAGGTCAAATTTGGCATTGAGGTCTCGTATTCCCGAATAGACCTGAGCGTAGTAGTTGTTCTGAATCGTTGAAAGGTTGAGGTGGTAGTCATTCAGAATGACCGATGTATTGGTAAACAACTTACTCGAAAATTGCCGATTCCAACGAATCGTAGCGGTATTATTCCCAAAATTGATACCATAATTAAGGCTATTGGCCCCTGTGTAGGCGGCATTGTCTAAGCCTGTGAAGCCGCTAATAAAAAGGCGATCTTTTTTGCTCAACCAAAAATTGAATTTGGCATTGAGGTCATAAAAATAATAGTTTGTGCCCCCCAAAAAAGGCTTTGCGAGCAAGTCCACATAAGTACGGCGAGCCGATACAATGTACGAAGACTTGTCTTTTTTTAGCGGCCCTTCAATGGTCAGATTCGAGGTTAGCAGCCCAATGCCGCCCGAAACAGCCGATTTTTGGTTGTTTCCATCTTTCATTGAAATATCTAAAATTGAACTCAAACGCCCACCATACTGAGCCGGAAAGCCCCCTTTGATAAGCGACACGTTTTTGAGGGCATTGGTATTGAACGTACTAAACAAACCAAACAAGTGATTGGGATTATAGACCGTGGCCTCGTCTAACTGAACCAAATTTTGGTCGGTATTGCCCCCTCTCACAAAGAACCCTGTTGTACCCTCTTGACCAGCCTGTACACCGGGCAAAAGTTGAATAATTTTGAGTACGTCTCTTTCGCCCAAAACAGCAGGCAAGGTTTTGATTTGCTTCATTGGCACGTCTATCACACCCATTTGTGGGGCCGATACGTTTTGGTAGTTTCGAGTGGCACTTATCCGTACCTCATCAAGCTGCCGTGCCGATTCCGCTAAGGCAATAGTCAGCGAAAGGCTGTTTTGGCCTGTTATTTTTTTGAGTTGAGGCTCATAGCCCACCATCGAAAAAACAAACCCAAGCGTGTCGGCCTTCTGCATAGTGAGCGAATAAAAACCGTAAGTATTGGTGGTTGTGCCTATTTTTTGGTTGGTATTAAAAATGGTAGCCCCAATAAGCGACTCACCCGTTCGAGTATCTCTCACATAGCCGCTAAGCGTAATACTTTGAGCCATAAGCACAGACTGTACGCTTAAATAAAAGCATACAAAACCCAGAAGTTGTAGATAAGTCTTTATCATAGTTCTTTGGTTATTTTCGATAAAGTAAGAACGGGATATCTCTCCCTTTTATCCAAAAATTTTTGGCGAAAACACCGGATATACAACGAAATTTGAATATCAGTGGTCACTACTGTAGTAAGAAAAGAGAATAGTCGATTTATTTTTACATACCCCTAAAAATCTCAGAGCTAAGTCTAACTAACAACAAGTTTCACTGATTATCAATATTTAAAAAAAGAGAATCAATTACACAATTTGCGTCATATTTAATTGATTTGAACGATTTAAAAAGATAGCAGACTTTGCCCGCTATCTTTCTGACTTAATTAAACAGCCATAAAAAGGGGGATTTATTGGGGTATTGCTTGCTCCATTTTCTTCAATACCACATAAATTATCAATTCGATAATACTTTCGTAACGGTTCAATGACTCTTCTGGAAATTCGACCTCGTAGCGTTGTTCCAAATACATCAAAAGCTCCATACGGTCTAATTCATCTAAACCAAGGTCATCCACTAATCCAGCGCCAAGATTTATCTTAGCGGGGGCAATTCTGAATCTACGGTGCATGAACTGTCGCAAGGCCACGAGGTCGAAAACCATCTTAGTCTAATTTTAATAACTTACCTGAGGCATCAAACTCAGCTTCGTAATTTTTGGCTATAAGTGTGAATTTCACTTCATAGCCCGTGATAACCCCTACTTTGTCTTTCTCTACAACAGCACTCACAAAAGCGTAGCCTTTATAAGTGGCATCTAAATAGGCAGTAACTGAGGCTGGCAGGTCTTTTTGGGCAATGACCGTGTCGTTATGGTTATTGTCAGAGTCGGCTGACCCTTTTCCTTCACTATCACCTTTGCCACCTGTATTTACACTAACAAATGCACCAGCGACATCGAAATTAAGGTGATATTGAGTATTGTTCTGCACAATCTCAACTTTGTAGCCCGACAATACCCCGTTAGCCATTCTGCTTTCAGCCTCTTTGAAAGTATAACTTACATAATTGGCTTTGAGGTAGGATGTTATTGCTGCTAACAATGTTGATTCGGCAATACCCGTTCCTTGATCGTGGCCATTAGGGGTTTCGAGTTTGGTAAATTTACCAGCCGCATCAAATTCTAATTCGTACTGGGCTGTGCCAACGGTAATGAGTGCTTCGTAGCCTTTTACCAAACCAGAAGCATCTTTTTTGACATCGGCTTGCACAATGGCATAACCTGCATAATTGGCTTTGAGGTAGTCGGTAATAGCTGTTGGCAGGATAGCAGGGTCTATGACATCGCCCGTTTTCAAGAAAACACCGTTGTTTTGAAAGGTAGCCGTTTTTCGTGCATTACCCTGACTAAATGAAGCCATATAGGCCGTTGGTGCTGTCTGTGTCCAAGTGGTTTGGGTGGCCGATGGGAAATTTTTAGACATAGACGAAAGCACTATTTGCGGAACGTTAGCTACACTCACAGTATTAGCCACCTGTGGGGTCAGTGCATCATTTTTTGAGCATGATGATAGCATGAGCAACCCGCTAAAGGTTGCCAAAATTGCATATTTCATTGTTTTAATAGCGGGTTTAAATATGAATTAATTTTTAGATTGTCTGTATTTTTTAATTTTTGATTTCCGTGGCTGGTGCAGGGCGTAGTCAAACAAACCTATTCGAACCCCAGCCGTAACATTAAGGCCACTCAACTGCGCTGCAGTAGGGGTAGGCAACATAGTCATGGAAGTTGTCATGGTCATGGTCATCGTTTTTGCCATGACGGTAGGTACTATACGATAACTCAATCCTAAGAATACTTTGGCATATCTGAACATATTAGCCTCTACATTAATACCTGGTTGAATAACGAAATAAGACACATCGCCACCGTAGTTTTTATCTCTCCGGTTGGCTTCATTTTCGTTGTGCCTTCCACTATTGTTGTCGATATCTTGACCTTTTTCGTTGCCAATGGAATCTATTTTGGCCATGCCGCCCCCTATCAACAAAGGAAACGAAACATGAACAACGCCATCGGGTTTGGGGGTATATTCGAGTTTGAGGCCGCCATACATATTACTCAGGCTGAGGGCTTTGGTACTGTTCAATTTAGTAGGAGCAAAACCGTCGTCAATGGTGCTGTACCCTGCCAAACCAATACCCCATTTTTTGTTGAGGTGCAACATTCCCAATACTCCCGCCATGGGCGTAAATTGACCCGCCAAACCACCATAGATAATTTCTGAACCCACCGACAATCCTAAATGATGGAGTTTTTTAAGCGGATTTTTTACCCCCGAAAAAAGCGTACTCATTTTTTCTGATTGTTTGGCTTCTACCTTTGGGGTTGGATTTTCGGGCAGTATTTGTGGGGTGGTCTGTCCAAACGAAAAGGACGTAAAAAGCAACCCTACGACAGTAGCCACAAGCAAATTGTTTGTTTTCATGATGTTTGTTTTAAAAATAAAAATTAAGAAAAGATACGTAATGAAGTATTATTCAATTGATTTCACCTTCACTGTTTAAGCCCTTACCTGTGGTCGTAAATCTGGCACCATGAGCTGTGCAGTAAAGTTCTCCGTTTCGGTAAATAACCTGTCGCTGTCCTTCATGACTGCAAATCTGCGTAACTGCTACGTATATCCCCCCTGACTCACCTGCGCAACTACCGTCGTGTTTTGAATGAGATAACCGCCCACTTTAGACAAAGCAGCATTATTAAAGCTACTTAAGTCAATGATAAAATCAACTGGGCTACTTGCTTGGGGTAACGCCTCCACTGCTGCATGAAGTTAACGTTTCACCGGCACAATACACCGCTAACAGTAACGTCCCTTTCAGACCAATACTTTTTAAAAACTTGTTACAGTTTAATTTTTTATTGATTTCCATTTTACTTATTTGTCTTAAATTGAAAAAGTAGCTGTGTTTTAAATGCCTTCTATTAGTAAGTTGTAAACTGTAAAAGAAAGGTTGGGTAAGTGGTCAAAAAAACATTTTTTTTGTCATTTCCCAAAATTCCACTTAGCTCCCATTTTTACGCCAAAACTACTCACGACTGAGCGTATGGGCATCTCTCTCACCAAGCTCGATATACCTTGTGAGTAGTTGGGTTCAGCAAATAGATTAAAATGTTTCCCTATTCCCAATTCAACCCCAGCCCCTAAATTTACGCCATAAGAATTACGTAAATTTTGAAAATTCGTCAGCTCGGCTGTAAACTCCCGTCCCGAATTTTCAAAAACCTCTTCTTTGAATTGGCTCATGTATCTCTATCCCAACTACACTGCCCGATTGGGCAAGGACAGAAAGTTTTTCTGCTGGAATTTCCACCTTACCCAAGGCCGTTCGATATATATAGCCAAATCTGTCATTGATAGCTTCGGCAGTCAATATTTGTCGAAGATTTCGGTCATCAAAACTTGCCCCGCTAAATTCTACTCCCGCCAGCAACTGCCATTTTTCAGAAAGCCGTATTCCAGCTCGTAATCCAGCCGTTATGCCTGCCTGTAACTCTTCGTCACCATAATTAAATGCCTTTGGCTCATTTCGCCGCACATCAATTCCATTCCATTCCGGCGACACATAACTTGATAACGAAAGCCTATCTAATAATGGCGTTCTGACTTTGGGTAGTTTTAGTGCAGTTTTAATGTTTGGGTGATATTTTATTGAAGGTATGCCTAATGGGGCGTTTGGAGTTATGGGTAGTGGTTCTAAATAGTTTACTGTAAAAGTCTTAAAATCAAGAGCAGCCTTTTCTTCATTTTCACGACTACTGAGCGAACTCTCCTGGAGTAATGACGTATTGTTTTGCTCATTGCCAACTTGGTTTTTGGTTTGATTATCTTGTTCAAAATGATTTGACTTTTTACTATGCGTAATGCCTAATTTATTTTTGATTCTTCCTTGGTTATTCTGCTTTGTACTTATTATCAAGTCATTTTGAGTAATTTGTTCTTTATCTAAGCCGTGTTTGTCGTCTTCGGCTGGGTTATTGTCAGGTGTAATGATTTCGTAATTCTGTTCCTTTTTATTAAAATTAGGATTGATTTCGTTTGTTTTAGCATGCAAATTTTCAGCATATACAACTACGGGGCGATTCACGAAAACCCTTTCAGTTCTCGTCAAATAAACTGTATCTGTCTTTCTGGTAGTCACCACCTCTTTCTGCGCCAAAGGAGAGTCGTTTTGAGTCAAGTACAAAAAGGCCGTTCCACTTAAAAGAGTCGCTAACACACCTACAGTACCTTTAAGCCATAGATTTACACACTGATAGCGAATCAGTTGACGTTCGAGTACCGAAATTCGGATATTCGCCCACAGCGACCCAGGAGGTTCCACATTTTTACCTTCAATTACTCGGCGGAAACCCTTGTCTATTTCGTCTTCATTGAAATCAGCCATAGCTAATCAATAATTAAAAGTCCAATAAAAAATTCAACAAATGTTCGCTAATTTAGATTAAGCATTACTCTTTCTATCTTTTTCTGCAAAATTCGTCGCGCATCTGATAGATTCGATTTGGACGTTCCAACCGAAATATTCAGTTTTTGCGCAATTTCTTCATGCTTCATTCCTTCAAAAACGTACAGATTAAATACTATTTTATATGCAGGGGGCAATTCCTGTATCATGGCGATCAATTCATCAAAACTCATTTGAGAATAAATATCATCCGCAGAAATAGGATGATATTCTTCATGAATATTTTCAATACTACCCCCATAACTTTCTCGCTGTCTAGTATCTTTTCGGTACTGTTCAAGGGCTGTTAGAACCATAATTCGTCTAATCCATCCTTCAAACGACCCTTCGTTTCTAAATTTATGCAATGATTCAAAAACTTGGATAAAGCCTTCCTGCAACAAATCCTTAGCTTCGTCTTTGTCGTGGGCATAGCGCTGGCAAACCGCCAACATTTTGGCAGCAAAACGGCGATACAAGGCTTCAAAAGCAGACCCGTTGCCATTTAAACAGGCACGAATAAGTTGCTGTTCTTCGGTCAATAGCATTTGAGGTAGTTCTATTATGTTAGTTGCATTTGAGCAAGGAAAGGTTGGGTAAGAACTGCAATAATGCGATTGAAATTTGTAGAAATTCTGGATAAGTAATTTTACACCAGAAAAAAGTCTATGTATAATAGAGTTGTAGTCAATTGATTATCAATATTTTAGATGAATAGAGTTATATTTGAGCCATGATTAGCTACAAACATATCCGCAGTGACCGCCAATGGCGAGGCACAATTGGCTTAACAGAAGCCAAATTTCATATTTTGGTAAGCAAGTTTTCACAAGCCTATCAAAAAAAAAACGGCATAAGCCTACGGGAAAATGCCTCAAACTTAGCAACAACTTTGCTGCTTCCAACCTATGAAGATTGTGTTTTTTATGTACTTTTTCAACTCAAAAATAGCCTCAATTATGATAGTTTAGGGTTATTGATTCACACTGATGCCAGCAATGCGAGGTTAAATTTTGAGAAATATCTTTCTTATTTGAGCGACATTCTCACCGATTTAGGTGCTATGCCCAAACATTCTTTTTCCAGTGTTGAAGAGTTTGAATCTTACTTTTTAGGTATCGAAAGTCTTTTGATTGATGCTTCTGAGCAAGCTATTAATCGCCCACAAGGCAACGAGAATCAAAAAGAGTCGTACAGTGCAAAAAAAAGAAACACCCCTATAAAGAATTGATAATCAGCGGTAAAAACAAAATAATTCATTATGTTAGTAAAACATATAAAGGAAAAGTACATGATTTTACAATTTTGAAACAAGAGTTTCCTTATCAACAAAAATGGTTTGCCAAATTTCGTACTCGTTTGGATTTAGGTTTCCAAGCAATAGCTGATTTATATACATTTTCAGAGTTGGTTATCCCTCACAAAAAGAAACGAGTAAAAAAAGGGGAATCCAATCAACTCTCGCAGGAACAAATTCGATATAATAAACAAGTGGGTAAAGAGAGAATTTACATAGAACATAGCATTGGAGGTATGAAAAGATATAAAATTCTCGTTTACCGCTGTACTTTAAAATCCGAAAACACTCGAAACGTAATTGTTGGTGTTTGTGCCGCTCTTTGGAATTTTACTATAACCTAAAACCCTGATTATCAATTTAACACAACTCTAATACTTTTTTAGAATATGAATTATATATGAAACCTTGTTGCACAATATTTTAACGTACATTTGTCATGTGAAAATTTTAGCTGTCATATTATCCATTTATGTATTGGTGCTGTCAGGTCTCCCTTGTGAAGATGATGCCTGCCATGGAATGAATAATGGAAAAGCATCATCTTCACAAAGCAACCACGCTGACCATCAGGGAGACACAAAATGTTGTTCTCCTTTCTGTACTTGTTGTGGCTCAAACATTGCATTTAGCTTTCACTTTCCTGTATTAGTTCCTGAAAATCGAACCTCCTTTTTTACCCAAAAAGTAAAAATCGCCTTCCACAACGATTCTTTCTTTTCTAATTTCTACGGAAATATCTGGCAACCGCCCAAAATCTAATTTTGAAAGTCTTATGGCCATTTCTTCCTGTTGATAGCTACCTATCAATAGGGGTATTTGTTTATGGCACTTGCGGAACACCGCCTGTATGAATTTTTCAAAATTAGATTCATTAGAAATGTTAGATAAAATCATTCAATTCTCAATCAAAAATAAGTTTATCATAGGCTTATTTACGATGGCACTGGTCTTAGTAGGTATTTACAACCTCAGCCGACTACCAATTGATGCCCTGCCTGATATTACCAATAATCAAGTTCAGGTCATTACTAATGCCCCTACCTTAGCTACGCAAGAGGTAGAACAGTTTATTACCTATCCCATTGAGCAAACCATGAAAACCGTCCCACGCATTGTAGAAATGCGTTCACTTAGTCGTTTTGGACTAAGTGTGATTACCTTAGTTTTTGAGGAAAGTGTGGACATTTATTGGGCAAGAACTCAAATAAGTGAAAGACTAAAAGAGGCCGAAAGGCAAATTCCGAAAGGTATAGGCACACCAGAATTAGCACCTATCAGTACCGGTTTAGGTGAGATTTACCAATATGTGATTTACGCAAAAAAAGGCTTTGAAAAGCAGTATAGTGCGTCCAAACTACGAAGTATTCAAGACTGGATTGTAAAACCTCAATTGTTGGGTACGTCAGGCATTGCCGAAGTTACCACCTTGGGCGGTAGCCTCAAACAATACGAAATTGCAGTTGATCCTGACCGCCTAAAAAGCATGAACATTACCATTACTGATGTTTTTGATGCCCTTGAAAAAAACAACGAAAATACTGGTGGTGCTTATATAGATAAACAACCATACGTCTATTTTATCCGGGCTTTGGGAATGGTGAAATCTATCCCTGATATTGAAAAAATAGTAGTAAAAAACAACGATGGTATTCCTATTTTGATTCGAGATGTGGCAAAAGTGCAGGAAGGTTCGGCTTTGCGATATGGCGCAGTTACCAAAGATGGCAAAGGAGAGGTAGTAGGCGGAATGGTATTGATGCTCAAAGGCGAAAATTCTTCCGCTATTGTAAATCGTACCAAAGAGAAAGTTGAGCAAATTCGAAAATCATTGCCCGAAGGCATTGCCTTAGAACCATTTATAGACCGTACCAAATTAGTAAATAATGCCATCGGAACAGTCCAGACAAACCTACTCGAAGGAGCTTTGATTGTCATTTTTGTCTTGGTTTTGTTACTTGGCAACTGGCGTGCAGGTTTGGTAGTAGCCTCTGTGATACCTTTGGCACTGCTTTTTGCCGTCATTATGATGAATCTATTTGGCGTAAGTGGCAACCTGATGAGTTTGGGAGCAATAGATTTTGGGTTGATTGTAGATGGTGCTGTCATTATTGTTGAGGCGGTTATTCATCGGCTACATCTCAATAAAGAAGGGCGATTAACTGCCCAACAGATGGATGAAGAAGTTTTGGGCGCATCAAGCAAAATTAGGAGTAGTGCAGCTTTTGGCGAAATCATCATCCTCATCGTTTATTTACCCATTTTGGCATTGGTTGGCACCGAGGGAAAGATGTTTAAACCTATGGCTCAAACGGTCTCATTTGCTATTTTGGGAGCTTTTATCTTGTCTCTTACCTACGTTCCAATGGCTTCGGCTTTGTTTTTGAGCAAAACAATTAGCCATAAAAAGAACATTTCCGACAAAATCATTGACACCATTTACCGTTTCTACAAACCCGTTCTGGACAAAGCTCTACAAATGAAGGCTTTAATTTTGGGTGTATCGGTCACGATGTTTTTGATTGCTTTGTTGGTTTTTAGTAACATGGGTGGCGAATTTATTCCAACCTTAGAAGAAGGCGATTTTGCTATCAATTTTCGCAACGCCAACGGAAGTTCGTTGAGCATGAGTATTGAAACGTCCACCAAATTAGAGAAAATTCTGAAAACAAAATTTCCCGAAGTGGTGGAAGTTGTTACAAAAATTGGTTCAGCCGAAATTCCCACCGACCCAATGCCCATCGAATCAGCGGATATGATTATCATTCTCAAACCTAAAAAAGAATGGACAACTACCAAAGATTTCTACGAATTGGCCGATCTGATGAAAGAAGAATTGGAGCAAATTCCTGGCGTAGGTTTTGAAGTGTCACAACCCATACAAATGCGTTTTAATGAGTTGATGACGGGTGTTAGAAGCGATATTGCCATTAAGATTTTCGGAGAAGATTTAGAAAAACTGGCTGCTACATCTACAAATGCCATTGGCTTAATTGGAAGTATAGAAGGAGTAGCGGATATAAAAGACGAGCGGATAACAGGGATGCCTCAAATCACCGTGCGGTATAATCCTGACAAATTGGCTTTATATGGCTTAAATGTCGGCGACTTAAACAAAGTTATTAGAACAGGTTTTGCTGGCGAAGTCACTGGCAAAGTATATGAAGGCGAAAGGCGATATGAATTGGTAGTGCGATTAGACAAAGATTTTCGTCAAGATATTTCTAACGTAAAAAGTATTTTTGTGAGCCTACCGAATGGCAACCAAATTCCACTGGAACAGGTAGCAGAGGTAGGTATTGAGCAAGGTCCTGCCCAAATCAGTCGAGAAAATGGTAGAAGAAGAATCGTAATTGGGCTGAATGTTCGTGGTCGTGATGTAAAAAGTGTGGTAAACGAAATTCAGGCGAAATTAGACGCTAAACTCAAACTACCCGAAGGCTATTATGTAACTTATGGCGGACAATTTGAGAATTTAGTCGAAGCAAACAAGCGCCTTTCTGTGGCTGTTCCAGTGGCATTACTCCTCATTTTTGTATTACTTTTCTTCACATTCAACTCAGTCAAGCAATCCTTATTGATTTTTACGGCTATTCCACTTTCAGCAATTGGTGGCGTGTTTGCGCTTTGGCTGCGTGGAATGCCATTTAGTATTTCGGCAGGGATTGGCTTCATTGCCTTGTTTGGCGTAGCTGTTTTGAACGGAATTGTACTCATTGGTTATTTCAACCAACTCAAAGCCGAAGGTTGGGACAATGTGTTGGAAAGAATCAAAGAAGGCACAAAAGTGCGGCTACGCCCTGTGGTGATGACGGCGGCAGTAGCCTCTATGGGTTTTTTGCCTATGGCTTTAAGCAACGGCTCAGGGGCAGAAGTTCAAAAACCTTTGGCAACGGTCGTCATTGGAGGCTTATTAACAGCCTCTTTACTTACCCTTATTGTTTTACCGATTTTGTACTTACTACTTGAAAAAGGGATAAAAGTCCCTAAAAAATCAAATATCACACCTCTTATAGTCTTAGTTGGATTATTGCTGGGCGGCAAGGCGCAAGCTCAAACTTCTCTCAATCTCCAACAAGCCATTGAGTTGGGTACTAAAAATAATGGTCTTGTACAAGCCAGCGAGTTAGCTATCAAACTACAAAATCAGTTAAAACCTACGGCTATCGAATTGCCCAAAACCAACATTAACGCCATGCTGGGGCAATATAATACTCGCAGTTTCGACCAAAATTTTAGCATTTCACAAGGATTTAGCCCATTTCTATTTCAAGCTAAACGAGGCTTAATTAATGAGAATATTAAAGGTAGTGAACTGAAATTGTTTGCTACCAAATATGACATTGCTTTTCAGATTCGACAATCTTGGAATACCATTTTGTATCTGACTGCCTTGAATCAATTGCTCCAAAAACAAGGCGACTACCTACAAACATTCGTTAAAGCAGCAAACCTTAAATTCAAAACAGGCGACAGTAATTTATTGGAAAAAACTACTGCCGAAACCAAGCAACAAGAGTTAGTGCAAATTAAAAATCAAAACGAAGGCTTGATTTCGGGTGAAAAAATCAAATTGAAAAGCATTTTGAATCTGAATACCGATTTTACGCTTGTCGAAAATGAGTTTTTGCCCTCAAAACTCCTCAGTAGCGATTCGATGCTTATCAATCAAAATCCAATGCTAAAAATGGCATTGCAACAAATTGAAATAGCATCGGCCAGCAATAAAGTAGAGAAAGCCCTGCGAAAACCTGATTTTTCGGCAGGCTATTTTTTACAGTCACTCACGGGGAGTCAGCAAGTTGACGACAAAACGGTTTATTATAATGGCGTACCCCGTTTTCACGGTCTAACATTGGGTATAAGTGTCCCGATTTTCGGGGGGGCTTACAAAGCACGCATCAAAGCATCAGAAACGGATATTCAGCTACAACAAAAAAATGCTGAATACCTTAAAAATCAACTCAGTAGTCAGCTTTTTCAGCAACTTCAAGAGCAAAGAGTTAATCAGTCGTTACTTGATTATTATATCCAAACGGCTTTGCCTAATGCTGAAATCATCACCAAAAATGCTACAAAAGCCTACCAGAGTGGCGAAGCGGGTTATGTGGAATACCTACAAGGTTTAGAAACGGTTTTGAGTATTCAACGCAATTACTTGCAAGCCATTCATAATCTGAACCAGAACCTCATCAATATTCAGTATTTGTTGAACAACTAAATTTTGAAACCATGCAATTCCATATAAAAAATGTTTTTTCAGTAAGCACGGCTTTTGCCCTTTCCTTTTTGATTATTTTCTCTTGCAACAAAAAAGCGGAAACTGCCGAAACCGAAGACCACCACGGTGAAAAAGGAGTGGTAGAGCTTACACCAGCCCAAGTAAAAGCAGCGCAAATTATCTTTGGGGATTTTGAGAAGAAAAACCTCAGCGAAGTCATTACGACTAACGGCTACACTCAACTGCCCCCCCAAAGCCAAGCAGATGTGTCGGTTTTTATGAGTGGAATAGTCAAGACCATTACTGTAATAGAAGGACAGTATGTAAAGAAAGGTCAAACCATAGCCACATTTCAGAGTATGGAGTTTAATAACCTTCGCCTTGAAAAAGCAAAATTGATGGAGGAGTTGCAACAAGCCAAAGTCAACAAAGAGTTTTTGGATTTAGATTTTGCCCGACAAAAAGAACTGAGTGATGAAAACGTTACGGCTAAAAAAACGTTTCAAAAAGTCAGCTCAGAACTTGATTTGGTGAATAACAAAATCAAAATAACCCAACAGCAAATTGAAATCTTAGAGCAAAACTTACTCCTTAATGGTAATGGCAATGCTGCCACGATTTTGATTACCGCCCCAATTTCGGGTTATATCACCGCCATCAATGTAAAAATCGGGAGTAACATTTCGGCTAATACGTCATTATTTTCGATTGTAGATAATTCGGCAATGTACGTTGAGTTATTGGTTTACGAAAAAGACCTTTATAAAATACAAGTTGGCCAAAATTTACGCTTTGTGCTTACCAATCAGGGGAATAAGGAGATTATCGGCAATATTTTTAGCATTGGCAAAGCCTTTCAGAAACAAACCAAATCGGTGGCCATTCGTGCTAACATCAACAATAAGACTATCGGTTTAATACCAGGAATGTATGTCAATGCCTTAGTTGATATTGGCAATAGTGATGTGAATACCCTGCCAGCCGAAGCCATTGTAAAAGCCGAAGGCAAAGAGTTTATTTTTATTCGTGAGGCCGAAGAAAAACACGAACATAGTACAAGTGAGAAAAACCATGAAGAAGATACAGGTGTGCATTTCAAACGAATAGAGGTCAAAACAGGTACCTCTCAATTAGGATATATACAGGTTACCCCCTTGGAAACGATTCCAACAGGTGCAAAAATCGTCATAAAAGGAGCATATTATTTACAATCGTCCATTGCTAATGCCGAAGGTGGAGATGAGCATGGACATTGAGTAGCTTAAATATCAAACGAGAGGATGGCACAGTTTTCAGAAGTTTTTCTGTATGCCCTAATCCCTGTCATTTCTATCCTAATAGGAGGAATGACAGGCTTATTCCGAACGCCCAGTGGAGCGTTGTTGCCGTAGAGTTGCTCCCTGATATTATTAAAGAACATAAGCCCATAGAAGTAGGTATTGGCTTTGGATTGGGGATTGCTACTATGCTTCTGATAAAATATTTTGCCGAAAAACTTGAATCTAACAGCGCAGAGAACAGCAATAAAAATAACTTACCAATAGGGCTGTTAGTGGCATTGGGAATAGATATGGTGATAGACGGTTTGTTGTTGGGGGTAGGCTTTGCCGCAGGTAATACCGAAGGTATTTTGCTATCAGTGGCATTGGCATTGGAGGTTTTTTCGTTGGGATTGGCCGTTGTATTAGCTTGCAGTAAAAGCAATATTTCCAACCAAAAGAGCCTACTTATCTTATTCCTTCTGGGTTTAGTTTTCTTCGTGGGGGCCGTTTTGGGAATTACGCTACTATCACGTTTATCACAAGAAATGCTTGAATTGGTTTTATCGTTTGGATTAGCCGCCTTGTTGTTTTTAGTAACAGAAGAACTACTCATTGAAGCCCACGAAGAAAAAGAAACCCTTTTACAAACCAGTATGTTTTTTGTAGGTTTCCTTATCTTTCTTTTAGTAGGGATGGTGGCATAATTTTAAAATATTGAAAAGCTAAGAATATATACAATATGAACCAAATTCTTTTCGGCTCGCTGATATTGAGCATTTTACATGCGCTGATTCCCAGCCATTGGCTACCCTTTGTTACCATTGGCAAAACTGAACGCTGGTCAGAAGGTCGCACCCTTACCGTAACGGCATTGTCAGGTCTTGCCCACACCATAAGCACTACCATTTTAGGAACTATTGTGGGTTTGGCTGGCTATGAATTAGCCGAAAAATACCATGAACTTGCTGAAAGCGTGATTCCTGCTGTGCTTCTGATGTTGGGGTTATGGTACCTAATGCAACACCTACGACATCAACATGCCCACGAACACATTGATACCCAAAAACAAAAAGGCAAATCATTCAAAGGTCTTTTGTTTTCGCTTTGTATCGGCATGTTTCTGTCACCTTGTATGGAAATCAATGCTTACTTTCTAAGTGCAGGGGCATTGGGCTGGCAAGCATTGAGTTTGGTGGCATTTATCTATAATGTGGTCACACTCGGAGGAATGCTAATCATGGTCTGGGTAGCAGGGCGTGGGCTTCGGCTCATCAATACCCACTGGTTTGAACATAACGAAAATCTCATAACGGGGCTAACCCTCATTGGATTAGCCATCCTCAATTTCTTTATCGAATTCTAACTGATCGTTTTTCATGGAAAAGAAAATGCAAAGTCATAAAAATCATACAACAGATAATTGCTGCGACACGTCGCCAAAAGTTAAAATGCCAATACATAGCGATAACGACGGACACGACCACGACGAAGAATCAGGTGAAGCAAGCCTATTTCAAAGCCGCTGGCGGTTGTGGTTGAGTTTAACAATCCTACTGGGTTTCATTGCCGTCACGCAGTTTTTCAAAGTAGAAGTAGCCAAATCCGTTGAAATTACTTTAATGACACTTGCCTACCTATTGGCTGGTTACAATACCCTCGAAAGGGCTTTTCGTTCGCTACGCCGAGGCGATTTTTTCAACGAGTTTACACTCATGTCCATTGCTACGTTGGGGGCATTTTACATTGGCGAATACAGCGAGGGTGTAGCCGTGATGATTTTCTATGAAATTGGCGAATTGTTTCAGGATTTGGCAGTCAATCGCTCCAAGCGTTCCATCAAATCCCTATTAGATGTGCGCCCTGAAACCGTAACAGTATTACGCAATGGTAATCAGCAGAGCATTAACCCATCATTGGTGCAAATTGGTGAAACTATTTTGGTGAAGCCTGGCGAAAAAGTCGCCTTAGACAGTACTTTATTGACTGATAACGCCAGTTTCAATACAGCAGCGCTCACGGGTGAATCTCGCCCCGACACCAAACGCATTGGCGAGGTAGTGTTGGCAGGGATGATTAACTTAGATAAAGTAATTGAACTGACAGTAACGACGGCTTTCAAGGACTCTAAACTTTCTCGTATCTTGGAAATGGTACAAGAGGCCACCGCTCGCAAAGCTCCTACCCAGTTGTTTATCAGCCGTATGGCAAAAATTTATACCCCCATTGTATTTGGATTGGCATTGGCAATTACCTTGATTCCTTTCCTTTTTGTATCGCCTTATATTTTCAATGACTGGTTGTATCGGGGTATGGTATTTTTGGTCATTGCCTGTCCTTGTGCGCTTACTGTTTCAATTCCTTTGGGCTATTTTGGCGGTATTGGCTTGGCTTCTCGCCACGGCATTTTAGTCAAAGGCTCTAATTTTTTGGACGTATTAACCGAAATTAATACAGTCGTTTCAGATAAAACAGGAACGCTGACAAAGGGCGTTTTTAATGTGCAAACAGTTAGCCCCCCACCCCCCGATGGGGGAGTTTCCGAAGGAGAATTTATCAAACTAACCGCCGCTCTTGAAAGTAATTCTACGCACCCCGTGGCGAAGGCGGTGGTGGAGTATTCTAATGAACAGAAGGTAAATTGGCAAAATAGCAAAGTCGAAGCCGTAGAAGAAATATCGGGTCATGGCTTGAAGGGAATGGTAGATGGCAACGTAGTACTGGCGGGGAATTTGAAACTATTGCAAAAGTTCGTTATTTCATACCCCGCTGAATTGGTGCAAATCGTTGAAACGGTTGTGGTCATAGCCATTGATAATCAATACGCTGGCTATATCACCATTGCCGACGAGGTAAAAGACGATGCCGCCCAAACCGTTGCTGATTTGAAAGCGTTAGGTATTGAAACAGTTATGCTATCGGGCGATAAGTCGGCAGTGGTGCAAGAAGTAGCCCACAAACTGGATATCTCGAAATCCTACGGTGATTTACTACCTGAGGGTAAGGTAGAAAAAGTACAAGAACTTAAAAATCAGGGTAAAAAACTTGCTTTCGTTGGCGATGGTGTGAACGATGCTCCCGTAGTAGCCCTTGCCGATGCGGGCATTGCCATGGGGGGTATGGGGTCAGATGCCACTATCGAAACTGCCGACATTGTGATTCAGAATGACCAGCCACACAAGATTGTTTCAGCTATTAAAGTCGGAAAAATCACCAAATCAATTGTTTGGCAAAATATTTTGCTGGCGATGGGTGTAAAAGTGGCCGTTATGTTGTTGGGGGCAGGAGGTATCGCCACTTTGTGGGAAGCCGTTTTTGCCGATGTGGGTGTGGCTTTGTTGGCTATTTTGAATGCTTATCGAATTCAAGGCAAAAAGGTTTGACCTCACCATAGAATACCAAAATCAACATATTTTATCACTCATTTATCGCCGCATTTCTATGAAACTTTATTGGAGTATGCCCCCATCGTTGCGGCAGCACTATCAGCAAGAATTACAACATTACCAAAACGCTTTTGCTACAGGAAATTTATCAGAAGCATGGCATCGGCTCGAAAGAGCACACATTTTGGGACAGGCTTGGCCACTCGAACATTCCTATGTGCATTGGTTGATGCTCAGATTTGGTATTTATATCAAAAGTACCAAAGAAGTATTGGGGCAAATTCCGAGGTTATTGGTAGGAGGAGTTAAATCTTTTGTAGGGAAGATTCCAGTGGGTAATACGGGTGGGGCCAATGTTCCTTCCCTTCGCCCAATGGACATTTCGCCAGACTTGAAACAAATTTTAGAATCCAATCTAAAATGATTACCTTAATGACAGTAGTCTTGGATTTCTTAAAAAGAATACTCAATTTTATATAAATCTCTAATCGCCTGACTACCTTGTTCTTCACGGTACACATACGGCAACGAATCGCCACCTTTTTTGTGGTTTTTATGCTGTTGATTCAACTCAACAATGTGCTGTTTCGTCATGCCCACCGCTTGGCAAACGGGAAGATTATTTCGCACGCTCACCCTTACAAGCCCGTTGGTAATAGCCCGTTTCAGCCTAATAATCACTCGACTAACGAGCTGTACCTTTTAGATACGATTTGCAACGCCATTTTTGTAGGATTGACAGCTTTTACGTTTAAGTCGTTGATATTTTGTTTTATCAACGACTTAGTTTTTTTCTACCAAACGCTCTTCGTAACTACCTTTTTTGCTACACCCTCACTACGAGGCCCGCCCATTTTTTGTTGAAATGCTATCTATCTCTAACCAGAGCAAGTATATGTACTGTACAGTTCTGGTTGGAATACCTTTTTATTTTCAACAAAAAATACGCAAACTGATGAAACCAATTTATTACTTATGCCTGCTGGCATTTGGCGCTTTTGCTATTACCGCCTGCGAAAAATTATTGCCCGCTGCGCCCGAAGAACATGAAGTGCTGGACGGAACCATTGAAGGGCTGACGGGTACCGAAAATGCCCAATTCTTACGGGGAGACCTTGCCTTTACCCGAAATTTTACGCCTGCTACGGGGCTAGGACCGCTCTTTGTTTCAAATTCTTGTATTAGTTGCCACGCTGGTGACGGCAAAGGCCACCCTTTTACCAACTTGGTACGTTTTGGGCAAACCGATGAAACAGGCAATAAATTCATAGCACACGGCGGTCCTCAACTCCAAAACAAAGCTATTCCTGGCTTTTCGCCTGAAAACATTCCGTCAGGGGCTTCTCATGCTACTTTTATGGCTCCTGCCAACACAGGTTTGGGCTTTTTGGAAGCCGTACCCGATGCCGATATTCTGAAAATGGCAGACCCTGACGACAAAGACGGTGACGGTATTTCGGGTGTTCCGAATTGGATTGAACTACCCGATTTTGTTAAACCTGCCACCAATGCTATCAGCAAAGAGGGTAGGTACATAGGGCGATTTGGGCGGAAAGCAGGAGCGCATAACTTGCTCAACCAGACCGTCAATGCCTACAACCAAGACATGGGTGTGGTGACTACCTATTCTCCCCACGACACGTACACTGGCAAGGAATTAGACCCCGAAGTGCCTAACGTAGAGGTGGAAGATTTGGTGTTTTACCTTCATACACTCAAAGCTCCCATTCAGCGTAATACTGATGCTGCTGATGTAAAAGCAGGTAAGCAACTGTTTGTCAATATCCAATGTGGAACTTGCCATCGTCCAAGTTTAAAAACGGGTAATTCATACATCAAGGCACTTGCCTACAAAGAGTTTTTTCCTTATACCGACCTCTTGATGCACGACATGGGAAAAGAACTCGATGATAACTATACAGAAGGAACTGCCAAAACTTCCGAATGGCGCACTACACCACTTTGGGGCTTGGGATTAGCCAAAAACTCTCAAGGAGGCAACCTATTTTTGCTCCACGACGGGCGAGCCAAAAGCATCGAAGAGGCTATTTCATACCATGGGGGTGAAGCCCAAAAAAGTCGTGAAAAGTACAAAGCCCTCAACACTACTGAACAACAACAACTCATCACATTTTTAGAAAGCCTATAATCACCTCACCATGCAAAGAAGAAATTTTATCCGCACAAGCTGTTTGGCTTGCCTCGGCGGTAGTGCAGTAGCTACGTTACTACAAGGGTGTAGTTCAACGTATTATGCCCAACAAGTTCAATTGCAACAGAACAGCTTAGTTGTCAAAAAAAGTGAGTTTATCGAAATGAAAAAAGGGCAAGCTACGTCGAATATGCGCAATGTCGTGGTAGCCAAGTACGAGAAATTAGCCTTTCCAGTTGCTATTTTTCGACTTGCAGAAGACCAATACAGTGCCGTGTATTTGGAATGTACCCACCAAGGTAACGAAGTACAACCCCAAGGTAACTACTTGGTGTGTGAAGGCCACGGTAGTGAGTTTGACAGCAAAGGCAACGTAACTCAAGGGCCAGCCGAAGACCCGTTGCGAACTTTTTCGGTGAAATCTGACAAAGATAATATTTACATTTTACTGAGCTAAACCATGCAAAAACAATACTTAATACTATTAGTCATGCTGAGCGGGTTTTTGAGTGCAACAGCCCAGATTGACACCACCTTATTGCGGCGAAACACAAAGGTAGATTCGACCAAAATGAACATGGATGCAGTCTATAATCGCCCGTTTTTACAAGTAGGTCGTACCCCGCTGGGCGTGGGTGGCTATGCAGAATTAAACACAAATTATGCCGCTACTGACGGCATAAGCGAGGGTCTATCGTTCCAGATGCGGCGTATGACCTTGTTTTTTGGCGGTAGTCTGCACCGCAAAATCAAGTTTATGTCCGAACTTGAATTTGAAGACGGTACCAAAGAAATCAACATTGAGTTTGCGGCCGTCGATTTTCAATTTGCTAACTTGTTCAACCTGCGGGGGGGTATTATTATGAATCCCATCGGAGCTTTTAACCAAAATCACGATGGTCCTCGTTGGGAGTTCAACGACCGACCTATTTCGGCAACGCAAATGCTTCCAGCTACGTTTAGCAATGTCGGTATGGGCATTTATGGCAAAAAATACTCCAAACAGTGGGTCTTCGCCTACGAAGCCTATCTTACCAATGGTTTCAACGACGACATCATCGCCAACGAAGACGGACGAACCTCACTACCCGCTGTCAAGGCCAATCGTGACCGTTTTGAAGAAAGTAGCAATGGACAACCACTTTTTACGGGTAAAGTCGCTATTCGCAATCGAAAAATCGGTGAAATCGGTCTCTCGTACATGACAGGTGTGTATAACAAATTTCAAGACGATGGGTTGATATTGGACGAAAAACGAGCGTTGGGCGCATTTGCTATTGACGTCAATACCACACTCCCCAAACTCAAAACCTTTATTACAGCAGAATGGGCGTGGATTAACGTAAACGTACCCTCTACCCACGCCACCCAATTCGGAAGTAAACAAAGCGGTGGATTTGTGGACATTGTACAACCCGTTTTTAAAAAACCACTGTGGGGCTTTCCGAACTCTACATTCAATGTAGCCTGTAGGGTAGAACGAGTGGATTGGAACGTTGGTACGTTTGCCGAAACAGGCACAAAAATCTATGATGAACTTTTTTCTGTAATGCCCGCCATCAGTTGGCGACCTATTCCCTCTACCGTAATTCGGTTCAATTATCGTATCCAACGTCAATGGGATATTCTGGGAAACCCTCCCGCCAAAACTGGGGCATTTCAGTTAGGAATTTCGAGTTATTTCTAAATCAAAGGGGCGGTTACTCGCCCCTTTTTCATATCTGTTCAATCTTAAAACCTGCCTGTTCCACCGTTCGCTGAATAAGTTCACAGCTAACTTCTTCGCCCGAAACGGTCAGGATTTTGTCGGGATTGTTGGTATCTACTTTCCAGCTTTCTACTTCTTCCAACTGGTTCAGAAAAGGTGTTACTTTGGCTACACAGCCGCCGCAGTTGATATTGGTTTTGAATTGCAAGGTTTCCATTTTAAGGATTTGGTTTATGTTAAACTACATTTTTTTCATTTTTAATCGTAAACTATTGGCCACCACCGATACTGAACTCAGTGCCATCGCCCCTCCTGCAATCATCGGATTAAGCAAAAATCCATTGATGGGGTACAGTATCCCCGCTGCCAGTGGTATGCCAATGAGGTTATAGATAAACGCCCAAAAGAGGTTTTGGTGAATAGCCGCTACCGTCCATTTAGAAAGCCGAATGGCTTGGGGGATTTTCTGCAAATCACTCGAAATAAGCGTCATTTTTGCTACGTCCATCGCAATATCAGATCCTTTTCCCATAGCGATACTCACATCCGCTTGGGCAAGGGCATGAGAGTCGTTGATACCATCGCCAACCATGGCTACTATCTTGCCTTGTTGTTGTAATTCTGCTACAAAAGCTGCTTTATCGAAGGGTAATACTTGTGCTTTGAAATGCTGAATACCCACTGATTCTGCTACTTTCTGAGCCGTAAAAACGTTGTCACCCGTGAGCATAAACACCTCTATTCCTGCTGATTGAAGTGACTCAACGGCTTGCAATGAGGTAGATTTTATGGGGTCAGTAATGCCAAATACTGCCAAAATTTGCCGTTTATCGGCAAAAACAATTACCGTTTTGGCCTCCGATTGCCACTGAATAATAGGTAAATCATGCGAAAGAATACTGAGTTCATTCATCCAAACGGGGCTACCCATGTAGTATGTTTGACCCTCTACAAGCGCTTTAACACCTTTACCCGTTATGCTCTCGAAGTGTTGTACAGGGACAGCTTTTACACCTTCCAACTTCATGTGTTTGACAACAGCTTCGGCTAATGGATGAGATGATTGACTCTCTATTGAGTAGGCAATTTCTTTTAGCAACAGGCTTTCTATTGTCCAAATACTGTTACTTACCGTTGGTTTGCCTTCTGTAATTGTTCCTGTTTTGTCTAAGACCACCGCATTGATGCGATGTGCCAATTCCAAACTTTCAGCATCTTTTATCAAAATCCCGTTTTCTGCCCCTTTGCCTACCCCCACCATAATGGCCGTAGGTGTGGCCAAACCCAAGGCACAGGGGCAAGCAATGACCAGTACTGTGACAGCGGCTAAAAGTCCTTGTGTAGTGGCATTATCTCCACCTAATAGAATCCAAACCAGTAGCGTTACCAACGCAATACTTATCACTACTGGTACAAAAATACCTGCAATTTTATCGGTAAGTTTTTGGATCGGTGCTTTGCTGCCCTGAGCGTGCTGTACCATGATTATGATTTGCGCCAGCAATGTTTCGCTCCCAACTTTTTCGGCAATAACACGAAAACTTCCCTGCTGATTGATGGTGCCTGCATAGACTCGATGTCCTTTACTTTTTTCAACAGGAATCGGTTCTCCCGAAATCATACTCTCATCCACAAATGACTTACCCAATATTACTTTTCCGTCCACGGCTACCTTATCACCTGGCTTCACAATGATTCGGTCTCCCACCCGTACTTCACTAATCTGGATTTCTCGTTCTTCGCCGTTTTCGATGACCCAAACTGTACGGGGTTGCAATCCCATAAGCTTTTTAATGGTAGAGGAGGTGTTGGCTTTGGCTCTTTCCTCCAATAATTTACCCAACATAATAAACACAATCACTACCGCTGCCGCCTCGTAATATACGTGAGCATGTAAGCCCTGTCTATGCCAAAAATCAGGATATATAGTATTGAAAAGGCTAAACAGAAAAGCAATACCCGTACTCAGCGCTACAAGCGTGTCCATGTTCGCTTTCCGATAGCGGGCTTGTTTCAAAGCGTTGATAAAAAAACTTCGTCCGAATACCACCAAGACAGGTGTAGTCAACAGCATCATTAGCCAATTGGCATAAGGCATATCCATGAAAAACATTCCAATGACAACCACGGGCAAAGTCAGTGTTCCTGCCCAAATTACGTTTGTTTTGAGCTTTTCATACTGATTGGCTTTGATTTCTTCTTGTTTTTCTGAGGCTTTTTCAATGTCCAGAATTAAGTCATAGCCAACCGCTTGGAGCGATTTTTTGAGATTCTCAGGTGTTGTTTGGTAAGGGTCAAAAGCTATTTGAACTGATTCGTTGGCAAAATTTACGACACATTCCAACACACCCTGCTGTTGGCTCAACACACTTTCAACGCTACTCGCACAGGCAGCACAGGTCATTCCTATGACGGGCACTATAATTTGCCGTTCTTTCTTTTCAGTTATTATTTCCATCATCTTACAGATTTGATACTGCAAAAGTAAAGCTCACCAGTGAGTGAGCTGTTACAAGATTTTCGGAATGGTTTATATGATTTTCGGAAAAAGCTAAACAGCCTTTGTAACTTTCAATCCAAACCCTTCATCCAATTCAAAATAGAGTAAAAATCCTCGCTGTTTAGATTCTTGCTCCGTATTTTCAAGGTAAGAACGGATACCTGTTAGCGAACGCATTGATTCAGCGTGGTAAGGAAACATGCGAAAGAATTCTTTCATCATCCATTCCACATCTGTTACCATATTAAACTGATTGATTAAGGCCGTGCCTTGAAATTTGGCAACCAATTCTCCATAATGAGTCTTATTAGCTGCATTACCCAAGAGGCGGTCATAAAATTCGTCTGCATGTTTGCGTAATCGAGTTTTATAGTCGGTTGTTACTTGTTCTATGTACTTATCCACGTCCGTGATTACGTCTCCCCTACCCTGCTTGGCTTTCTTTTCTTCCAGGGCCTTCACGTTTTTCTTTTCCCATACCCAAAACCGTATGCCCGTTACTCGTGGTTTTTTAGATTCCAAGTTGTTACCCAACAATTCATATTTTACAAACAAGTCGGTTTTTTCGTTTATCTCGTGAATGGCTGGGTCGATTACATGCTTCTTTAAGGACGAAAAACGGGAATATACCGCTTTATTGAAGCCCAATTTTTCCTTGAATGATTTCAAATCTACGTCGATGGGACGACCATAATTTTTCCAACTACTAAAAAAAGGGAATAACTTAATAGAGCGAGTCGTTTGTAGGGCAAATACATTTTTCTTGAAGAAGCTAAAATTCTCGGTTTCCTTTACCTGCAAAATCTGCTTCGCTAAGTCATGCGAGATGTATAGATCTATTTTCCCCGAGTCGTGCTTATGTACACTCTGTGAAATAATGGGTACTATGATGGTCTCTCGGCCTTCTATCCATTCCACAAGCGTAGTCTGTAACATCTTGATGGAGTCAATCAAGTACGAATAGCCCGATGTGTTGGTGGTTTGGATGCTCTTTAAAAAGTCTTTAATTTCAAGTGTTAATACAATGTTTGTATTACGACTCAGATTCTCCAAGTCAGAGGGTTTTAAGCGAGAAGCAATTTCGTAGAATAACTTGGGAGTATATACTTCGTTGATTTCAGCTTTTTTACTTTTTGATAACTGACGTATAAAGGTAGGAGTTGCTATGGGATTATTCAGAATGACCACATCAGAATTATTCTGCAAGTCTTCAATGTATTCTGAATTGGTCTTCTTTGCCATTAGGGGTCAGTCAAGGTTTAGAATTCAAGCAAACATAGGAAAAAAGTAAATGTACTCAAAATTCATTTACATTATCATTTTTTAAGTATATTGATTATCAAGTAATTAACCATTATTCAGTAATGAATAGCTATACATTATTGCCAAAAATGTATATTAACTTACATCAGTATTCATTTTTTAGAATTGGCTACCATGGTTTTACATGAATGGATATACATTTTATGCTGAGTTATCAACAATAAAAATCATTTAACTCTTTGTTTATCAGTACAATAAATACTTATCCACACATGAATGAATATACATTTTATCAGTTTGGAGTTTATACATGAATGGATATACATGTATACATGACTCAATATACATTTATACATGAATGGATATACATTTATACATGACTCAATATACATTTTTACATGAATGAATATACATTTACTATTTCACAAAATGTTTAAAATCAAATAGTTACATTCATTTTGGGGGCTTCTAAAAAACTATTATATAAAAGCATTTAAAAACCTTCTTTAAAAAACTATATAAAAAAGGTATTTTGATTTTTTTGTTCTTTTATTTTTTTGAATCAATGGGGAAAAGAAAAATTTCTTAAAAGGATGTCATATAAACTAAGCATTTAGTTACTTTTAATTGACTTTAAAGACAACAACGCTTCAATTTGATATAATAAACAAAATTATTTATTGCTCGACATGAATGAATATACATTCTCTAAAAGAGAACCAAAGGGGTAATTTTGAACCACAAACAAAGGGATAAATAAGTGATTTACAGTTATTTAAGTGCTTTTTTCAATCAGAGTTCGTTCGTATTTTTGAATCGTAAACAAACACTTAAACGCTTATCACAATGAAAACAGCATCAAAAAATGCCAGTAAAAACCTATTGTCCCACACTTCAACTTGGGACAAAATCTGCTTTCCAGTTGAAACCGTAGCCTTAGAAGGACTTTTGCCCGAAAACTATCATGTTGTAGCGACTGACCGCCAACGAGCGATTGTAGGCCAAAAAACAGACGGTAGTAACCAAGTTTTCGCTATTCAGAGCAAAAGCTATTCTTTGATTCCTAATTCTCTGATTAAATCTGTTGCTGACGAGTGTTTAGGCGTTGACTATGAACTTAGCATTCGGTACAGCTCACAAGGTGAGTTTTCGATTGGAATTGTACTGCCCGATTCGCTGGTGATTGGCAAAATTGGTAACGACACGATTCGCAAGCAATTGACCTTTACAAACTCCTACAACGGGAAAACGCCGTTTACTATCCAAGGGCATGAGATGCGAGGTATAAAAAGTGCTGTTATGAGGGTCTCTTATTATCGTCAAATTTGCTCAAATGGAATGATGGGTTGGGCTGATGAGTTTATTTCGTTGGATGAGTATTTGCATTGGCTCACAAACGGGATGCCAGCTAATGCCAAGGTAAAAGGTTTGGAAGAACGGTTTGAGCAGAAAGATGAAGAACAATTCCTTCGGATTTTCTCGCACAAAGGCATTAACTTAGACAAGTTCCAACAGTTTTTGGTGGGCTTGGTCGGCGACTTTTCCCAAATCAAAAAAGAAAGTAGTACTTCACAAGTGTACAACTTAATGACGGATTTGCAAGTAACAGACTTGGAAGAAGCAACCGAAATTGTTCGAAAGGTTGGAATTCCTAAGAAATTAATTTCGGCAGCCTTAGAACGAATGGAATTAGAGCAAGGAATGTTGCAAAGTTCCTCCAACGTTTGGCTGCTCTACAATGCGGTTAATCATTCGCTCTTTAATCAAGCTACTTCTATGAGCGTTCAAGACAGATTCTATGCTGATGAAAGGGTTTTTCATGGTTTGCTAACAACGTATCTTAACTAATAAGATATTTTAATATTTACCTATCTTGATATGAAAATAATTGCATTTTTTTCGGTTCTCTAACACTTCAAAACAGTAGCTTGTAAAATCAAGCTACTAAAATCGGGAATCATGGGGAAATTGACAATACAAAACAATAGGTGATTAGAAGTTGATGCTAACTTCTTGATAATAAGGTAGATATTTTAGTATTTAAGTATCTTTATATCAAGATAATAAACTACAATCCAATGAGAAAGACAAAACGTGTACCTACCCTTTTGAAAAAGGAATTCCAATTAGAATTGATTCATTTCGGCAAAAGTAAGCTGGAAGAATTTGCCACTGCTATTGCTGAAAAGGTTGAAAGCGGTGAAGTTAATCCTGTACTTGCTGAGTCATGGCTCTACCGAATTGAATACATTGCCAAGCAAGCCCGTGAAAAAATTGCTCAAACTTTACAAGACGAATTAGATCGCTATCCCGAAAAAATTCCTGCTGCTTATGGGTTGGCTTTTACTCGAAAAGCTACTTCGACCCGCTACGATTACTCGGCAACGCCTGATTACAAACGCTTGAAGGATGACGTGGCGTTGATTGAACAATACGCTCAGAAAGCCGAGAAATCAAAAACGCCTGTACAACTCTATGACGAAGACGGGACTTTTAGATTTACCATTCATCCAGCCAATAAGATTCAAAAATTCGGGTATAGTCGTGAAATCGTTGATTAAAGCATCTTCTCAAAACTCTCAAACAGCCCGATACCGTCGGGCTGTTATTTGCCATACAATTGATATAATTCTCAGAAAAGGACTCATTGGGAAAGTGATTCCCAATCAAAAACAAATCCGACTTGCGAACCAGACGGCCACACCCGATTTTGAATTTGTACCAGACATCAACCCTGATTTATCCTTTTTGGTTTTTGAATCTGAGATCGAGTTTTTGTAATTTCCTATTTAGATATTTTTATATTTTAATACCAAAATACTGGGTTACTACTCGGTAACATATAATGGTATGAGTTCACCAACTTCATACGTTGTCAAGTAACCAAGGGGAATCCTTCAAAATAAGTTCAGCTTCGCTTTGAACACATTTTGAAGGTAAAACGCACCAAAGACATTCAAGCCAGACATGCAAATAGCCTTTACTCAGCTCAATTGTCTGGCTTGAAAATCTTTGACCTAAGCGCAATCAGGGGGGAAAATCACACCAAAGCCCTTCAAATCAGACATACACGAAGCCCCTACGCAAATCAATTGCCTGATTTGAAAACCTTTGACCCAGGCATAAGCAAGGGGAATCCTTCAAAATAAGTTCAGCTTCGCTTTGAACACATTTTGAAGGCAAAACGCACCAAAGACATTCAAGCCAGACACACACAGCCCCTACTCAACGCAGTTGTCTGGCTTGAAAATCTTTGACCTAAGCGCAATCAGGGGGAAATCTATAATCGCCTAATCGAATGGTAGTTAGAAGTTTTGTAACTAATTGATTATCAGACTTAAATATTTTTCTTATGCTTTAAAAACCGTATTTTTGATAAGTAATCAA
>JBGAVQ010000303.1:0-6746 GCA_044228045.1 Spirosomataceae bacterium | reverse complement strand
AAAACACTGTCAGACAAAAACATCGTTTCACAGCAAGAACTGGCCTTATCTAAAGCAAAACTTGACCGTGAAATAGCTGACTTAAAGTTATCACAAACTCATCTTGGCCTAACAAGCATCAAAGCTCCGTTTAGTGGTATCATGGATAAATTTCAGGCACGGTTGGGAAGTTTGTTAGAAGAGGGAGAATTACTCACAACTCTCTCTGACAACAGCAAACTCTGGGTCTATTTTAATGTTCCAGAGGCTGAATACCTGGACTATGCTGCCCGAATCAAAAAAGAAGGGCCTCAAAAAGTAAAGTTACTGATGGCCAACAATGAGATTTTTAACCATGATGGTGTTTTTGAAACCATTGAGGCCGATTTTAATAATGAAACTGGCAATATTGCTTTCCGTGCTACTTTCCCAAATCCAGAAGGAATTTTGAGACACGGCGAAACGGGTACAATCTTGCTGCCTTCGCATATCAAAAATGCGCTTCTGATTCCGCAAGAAGCTACGTTTGATATTTTGGATAAGAAATTTGTGTTTGTTGTAGATGAAAAAGGGGTTATTCATGCCAATCAAATAACCGTTGGCCTCGAAATGCCTCATATCTACACGGTTACGAGTGGTTTATCGGTGAACGATAAAATTTTAGTTGAAGGGTTGCGTAAAGTCAAAAACGGTGACCATATCAAAACTAAATTTAAACCTTATAGAGAGGTTGTTGAGGGTTTGAAAAAACTTCATGCAGAGTAAGGCTTAGATGTTGTTTGGTTAGAGTGCTTGAATGGTTATTCTCAAAACCATACAAGCAGTATAACCATCGGCAAGCATCTAACCATTCAACCATCCAATTAACAAAATTCAGAAAAAATGTTTAGCAAATTCATACAAAGACCAGTCTTGGCTATTGCCTTGTCGCTGGCAATCGTCTTTTTGGGTGTTTTGGCCATTTTTACTCGCCCAATCTCTCAATTTCCCGAAATAGCCCCTCCAAGGGTAAATATTTTCATAGAGTTTCCAGGTTCAAATGCTGATGTATTAGTAAAGTCCACGCTAACTATCATGGAGCGGGCCATCAATGGTGTGCCGGGTATGCAATACATGATGTCGGATGCCACAAGTGCCAGCGAAGCCACCATACAGATTGTTTTTGAACCCGGTCTTGACCCAACCATTGCAGCTGCTCGTGTAAAAACCCGTGTGGACCAAGTTTGGGCAAATTTACCTATTTTAGTCCAGCGAGAAGGGGTTATTATTACGCCTGTACAGCCGAGTATGCTCATGTATGTCAACTTTTTTAGTACAGATAAAGAGTATGACCAAAAGTTTTTGTTCAATTATGCTGACAACCTGGTTGTTCCCGAATTACAGCGTATCAGCGGTGTAGGCCGGTCTGAGATTGTTGGTAGTCGGGCGTTTGCCATTCGGGTTTGGCTTAATCCAGACCGAATGAGAGCTTACAATATTTCGGCAGACGACGTACTGAAAGCCATTGATGAACAAAGTGTACTGGGGCGTCCGGGTCGTGTGGGTTTAAGTTCTGGTAAGGTTGCTCAATCGCTCGAATACGTTTTTACGTATCAAGGTTGGTTCAATAAGCCCGAGCAGTATAACGACATCATCATTAGGGCGAATTCGGATGGCGAAATTTTAAAATTGAAAGACATAGCCAAAGTAGATGTAGGCAGTGAATTTGTGGATATCTACACCAATAAAGATGGCTATCCGTCTGCTTCATTGGTTTTAAAACAAAATCCAGGTAGTAACTCCAATAAAATTATTGCTGATGTTAAAACAAAATTGGAAGAACTTAGAAAGAACTTTCCTCCTGGGGTTGATTATGAAATCAATTATGATGTTTCGAGCTTTGTAAATGCTTCGATTGACCAAGTTTTGCACACCCTTCTGGAGGCTTTTATACTGGTTTCATTGGTGGTATTTCTTTTTCTTGGCGATTTCCGCTCTACCCTGATTCCCACGTTGGCAGTGCCTGTTTCGCTTATCGGGGCATTTGTTTTCATGCAGTTTTTTGGTATCGGTATCAACCTCATTACGCTCTTTGCCTTGGTATTGGCCATTGGGGTTGTAGTGGATGACGCCATAGTGGTAGTAGAAGCAGTTCACGTAAAGATGCACGAGGACCACCTGTCGCCTTATCATGCCGTAAAGAAAGTAATGAGTGAAATCAGTGGAGCCATTGTGGCCATTACCTTGATTATGACCGCTGTATTTGTACCCGTAGCCTTCATGACCGGCCCAGTAGGAGTACTTTACAGGCAATTCGCCATTACAATGGCTTCTTCTATTGTACTTTCGGGGGTGGTAGCCCTTACGCTTACACCTGTATTGTGTGCCATGATTTTGAAAAATACACATGGACAAGCTCGAAAAAAAACACCTATCAATCGGTTTATTGACTGGTTTAATAAAAACTTTGAATGGTTATTGGGCAAATACACCAAGTTGCTAACGATAATTGTCAATCGTAAAGTGATAACCTTTGGGATATTGGTCGTTTTTGCATTGGGTGTTGTCGGAATTAACACCATACTGCCCGCTGGCTTCATACCTGGTGAAGACCAAGGGCAAATTTATGCAATCATTCAAACACCGCCTGGCACTACACTCGAACGCACCAATAATGTTTCGCTTGAACTACAAAAAATAGCCAAAGAAACCGAAGGCGTGAAATCTGTAACAGCCATGGCAGGCTATGAAATTTTGACCGAAGGCCGAGGTTCTAATGCAGGTACTTGCTTAATCAACCTCAAAGATTGGTCTGAGAGAAAGCAATCGGTGAAAGAGATTATGGAGGAATTAGAAGAAAAAACGAAAAATATCGGGGCTGTGATCGAGTATTTTGAACCACCAGCAGTGCCAGGTTATGGTGCATCATCAGGCTTTGCGGTTCGGTTGTTAGATAAAGGTAGCGAAGTTGACTACCAAAGATTCGACGAGGTAAATAGAGATTTTGTGGAAGCACTGAAAAAACGAAAAGAACTCACCGGATTATTTAGTTTTTATTCTGCTAACTATCCACAATACGAATTAATAGTAAATAATGTGTTGGCAATGCAAAAAGGGGTTTCAGTAGGAGCAGCCATGGAAAACCTAAACATTATGATTGGTAGCACCTACGAGCAAGGCTTTGTACGCTTCAATAACTATTATAAGGTTTATACGCAGGCTGACCCTGCTTTCAGAAAAGACCCTACAGATATTTTGAAAATGTTTGTAAAAAATGACAAAGGCGAAATGGTACCCTATTCATCTTTTATGACCATCAAAAAAACACAAGGACCCAACGAGATTTCCAGATACAACTTATATACATCGGCTCTTATCAATGGAGTGCCAGCTGCTGGCTATACCTCTGGCGATGCCATTCAGGCGATTCGTGAAACAGCCGAAAGTACCTTGCCCAAAGGCTACGACATAGCTTGGGAAGGGCTATCGTATGACGAGGCTCGTCGAGGCAATGAAGCAATCATCATTTTTTTGGTGGTGGTGTTTTTTGTTTATTTGGTTTTGGCAGCCCAATACGAGAGTTTTTTGCTACCCTTTGCGGTTATTCTGTCATTGCCACCAGGCATTTTTGGTTCGTTCTTACTATTAAAAGGAATGGGATTGAGCAACGACGTTTTTGCCCAAATTGGTCTCATCATGCTTACTGGACTTTTAGGTAAAAATGCCGTACTGATTGTAGAGTTTGCCGTACAGAAACACAACGAAGGCATGACAGTACTTGAAGCGGCCATCGAAGGAGCAAAAGAACGTTTCAGACCTATCTTAATGACCTCATTTGCATTTATTGCAGGTTTGATTCCGTTGGTCAGGGCTTCTGGAGCAGGTGCGGTGGGCAACAAAACCATTGGTTCGTCGGCTTTGGGGGGTATGTTGTTCGGAACAATTTTCGGTGTCTTGATTGTGCCGGGGCTGTATTACATTTTTGGTAAAATGATTGAAGGTAAAAAACTCATCAAAGACGAAGATTTAGTACCACTGAGCGAAGACTTCGTTGAAAACCAAACAGATATGGAAGCGAGTAAACTCAAAAAGTTAATTACAAAATTTTTGAAACGCAATGAAAAATAAGATAATAACAAGGTACGGCCTCTTCTTGGGGCTGGTGGTATGCTTGGTTGGCTGCAAGGTAGAAAACCTACCTATCAAAGCTGTAACCAACTCATTACCAAACCAATACGCACTAAACGGAGATTCTACAAAAGCCGAGGCTATTGTTTGGAAGAATTATTTTAATGATAATAATTTGACCGAGTTGATTGATGAAGCCCTCAAAAACAACCAAGAGTTGAATATTGTGCTGCATGAAATTGAGATTAGTCGAAACGAAATTTTGGCACGAACAGGGGAATATAAGCCTTTTGTAAACTTAGGTGTTGGTCTGGGGTTGGAGCGTTCGGGGCAATATACCCTAAACGGACTTGGGGAAGAAGATTTAAAAACCAGAACAGATAAAGTGCCGCATTTTTGGGGCGACCAGTTGGCTATGGCAAATTTTTCTTGGGAAATAGACGTTTGGAAAAAACTACATAATGCCAAAGATGCTGCCGTAAAGCGATATTTGGCGGGTATTGAGGGTAGAAATTTTGTAGTTACAAACCTCGTAGCCGAAATTGCCAACTCCTATTATGAATTGGTTGTATTGGATAATGAATTAGAGATAGTACGCCAAAATGTTGCTTTTCAGAAAGATGCCCTCGAAATGGTAAAAGTGCAAAAAGATGCCGCCAGAGTCAATCAGTTGGCGGTCAATCGTTTTATGGCACAGGTGATAAACACTGAAAACTTTAAGTTTGAGATTCAACAGAAAATCACCGAAACCGAAAACCGCATCAATTTTTTGATGGCAAGGTATCCGCAGCCCATTAAGCGTAATTCGGCCAATCTCAATGCCATTCAATTTTTGAAGATTTCTAATGGAATTCCATCGCAATTACTGGCCAATCGCCCTGATATTCGCCAAGCAGAACAAGAATTAGAGGCGGCAAAATTGGATATTTCCGTGGCAAGAGCCAATTTTTATCCTAATATTACGCTGCGAGCGGGCCTTGGTCTTCAGGCATTTAACCCTATTTATTTAGCCAATCCCAAATCTATCGCCTTCAATCTTTTGGGCGATTTGGTTGGCCCTTTAATCAATAAAAATGCCATTAAGGCAACTTATTACAATGCCAACGAGAGGCAAATTCAAGCGGTGTATAGATACGAGCAAGTGGTGCTAAATGCCTATTTGGAAGTAATGAACCAATTATGGGGCAATAAAAATTACACAGAAAGCTATGCCAACAAAGCAAACCAGGTAGATATTTTGAGTAATTCTATTGACATCTCTACCAGCCTTTTCAAATCGGCCCGAGCCGATTATACAGAGGTTTTGCTCACACAACGAGAAGCCCTCGAAGCAAAAATGGACTTAATGGAAATTAAGAGAAAACAACTCAACGCCGAAGTAAATATTTATAAGGCTTTGGGCGGTGGTTGGAGGTAATGATACAACTTTGAAGGAATTTGAGGGGGAAGGCCATAAAAAACAACCGCCTCAGTCAGTTTCGAGTCACCCTAACCCAAAAATCTGAACTGACTGGTGCGGTTGTTAATTAAAAAACGAATGAAATACGCTGATATTATTTGCCAGCTACCAAATTTACGGTCATTTCAAATTCGTCGTAGATTACTTTGTCGCCAATGTTGGCAAAAAACGACTTTGAGCCATACTTCACGTTGTATTTAGAGCGATCTACCACGATTTTTGCTGAGGCAGTTACATTACCCCCTTGCAAACCTACCGTAGCCGGAAAACTCACTGGATTAGAAACCCCACGAATGGTAAGGTCACCAGTAATTGTAGTGTTTGGCTCACCTGCTTTGGCACCTGCAATAGGTGCTACTTTGGTAATTTTGAAAGTAGAAACTGGAAACTGAGCCGCATTGAAGAAATCATCTGATTTGAGGTGATTCACCAATTTAGCGTTGTAGTTGGCATCAGTCACGTCTTTACAAACGATTGAGTTCATGTCAATATCAAAGCTACCACCTACCAACTTGGCCTTGTCCACTTGCAAACTACCCTTTGTAATGTTGATTGTTCCGTTGTGATCTCCTGTGAATTTTTTACCATACCAGCCCAAGGTGCTTTTTTGGGTATCTACATTAATTGAGGCTGGGGCGGCTTTCTTACCTTTGTCGGCTACGGCGTTGAACGAAACTGCTGCGGCTACCAATAGGGCCGCTACCATTTTAATTGTTTTCATTGTTGTTGAAAAATTAACGATGTGGACTAAATTATTAAAAGTTAAACGAAATTCCTTAAATAAAGCTGGTTTACCAGTTTGATTTCTTCTCACAGAAATCACAGAAAACCACAGATTTTTTATACAAAAATTGAAAGAATCCAATTTTTACAGCACTGAAAATCTAATATTCAACCAGCCTTAACTATCCCTCATTTTGTCAAGCAAAATACTCAACTGAGTGGCTTCGTCTTCGCTGAGGTTTGTAAAGCGGGCTTCCATTTGGTCTTGCAGTTGGTCAATGGCTTCCAGTACTTCCAGGCCTTTGGCGGTAATCACCACATCTACTGCTCGGCGGTCGGCAGGGCAAACTCGGCGTACTACCAATTCTTTGGCCAATAGCTTATCTACCAACCGAGAGGCGTTAGACTGTTTGTCGAGCATCCGCTCAATAATGGCATTAACCGTAACAGGTTCAGGGTGTTGCCCCCTCAATATCCG
>JBGAVQ010000302.1:0-6754 GCA_044228045.1 Spirosomataceae bacterium | reverse complement strand
ACCCACCTCCAAGCCGACGGCAATTATGTGGAGTTGCATACTGAAAAAGCCAAATACCTCCTTACTGAACCATTAACCCAGTTGGAGGATCGCCTGAACCCCAAGCATTTTATCAGGATTCATCGTTCTACTTTGGTAAATATTGGCTGTGTCAAAGAAATCCAATCGCACTTCAACGGCGACTATTCCGTCATCCTCCGAAACGGTAAAGTGCTGAGAATGAGTAGGACTTATAAGGATAGGTTGATAGGGGTTTAAGCAAGGCGGTGGAGGGTAAACGTGTCTTTTCTAAACAAGTTTTTCACTTCCAAATCAGATAAACAGCCATGAAAACAACAATCTTTTCTCTATTGCTTATTGCATCCTGCCAACTTGCTACTGCCCAACGCATTGGCGGCAACTGCGAATGTTGCGAAGGGATCTATCAAGGAATGCCCCAACAAATAAGTTGGCAAACAACCATTGTCGCCAAAACCGAACCCGGCGAACCCATGGAAATCAGCGGAATTGTTTATCAGAAAGATGGCAAAACGCCTGCGCCGAATGTAATCGTCTATGTGTATCACACAGATAATGAGGGGCTTTACTCCAAAGGAAAAGGTGAACCTTGCGCTCGCCGACACGGCCATCTGCGAGGCTGGATGAAAACCGATGCACAAGGCCGCTATCAATTTACGACCATTCGCCCCAAGCCTTATCCAAATGCAAATATTGCGGCACACGTTCACGTGTTTATCAAAGAACCTGACAAAAACGACTATTACATTGATGAATATGAGTTTGACGATGACCCGTTACTAACGCCACAAGCTCGCCAACGCCAAGCACCCAAAGGCGGTTTGGGCATTATTCGCCTACAAAAAAATGCACAATCGGTTTGGTTAGGCAGGCGTGACATTGTGCTGGGGTTGAATATTTCAAACTATCCCTAAGTGTAAAAGTTGTCAAATCCAGCAGATTTGACAACTTTAATTCAGTATTTTTGTGCCAAATCACTTGGCAATGAAACTACTTCGCTCATTTTTTATCCTTATTTCCTTGGTTGGTGTCTTTGCCAACCATTCTTTTGCTCAAAAAAAGTCCAGAAAAGACTACCTCCTCACGCTTTCAACGCAGTATGGCGATATTAAGCTTGTCTTGCATGATAAAACGCCTTTGCACAAAGCCAATTTCTTGAAATTGGTGGAGCAAAAGTTTTATGATGGCGTGTTGTTTCATCGAGTTATTGAGAATTTTATGATTCAGGGTGGTGACCCCAACTCAAAAACTGCCAAATCGGGCGACCAATTGGGCAACGGCGGAGGTGATATGGAGAAGATTCCAGCAGAGTTTGTTCCCGAACTTTTCCACAAAAAAGGGGCATTAGCCGCTGCCAGAGATGGTAATCCCGAGAAGAAATCGTCGGCTTGTCAGTTTTATATTGTGCAAGGTAAAATCTGGAACGACGAAGACCTCAATAAGCAACTGGCCCGCCCAGGCGTGCGTCAGCCTACCGATGCTCAAAAGCAAGTCTATAAAACCCTTGGCGGTACGCCACATTTAGACGGCGGCTATACCGTATTTGGGCAAGCCATTGCAGGTTTGGCCGTAGTTGATAGCATTGCTAAACAACCTCGTAATGAAGCTAATCGCCCGAATATAGATGTCAAAATGACAATAACGGCGAAAAAAATGAGGAAGAAAAAAATCACAAAATTATACGGCTATCAGTTTGATTAACATGGATATCCGCCTCGCCGAAGCAATTATATTCCTTGGTCTTTTTTTGGTTATATTGCTGATATTCAATCGAATAGATAGCTTGTGGTTATCGCTTCAGCAACGATTTGTACTATTTGCTAATAGTCGTTTTGCTCCGTATTTTTTGCTGTTTGGGCTTTCGCTACTTCTCTACTTTACGTTATTTCTTATTTATCAGCCATATCCTACGGTACACGATGAGTTTGGTTATTTACTTGGTGCCGACACACTACTGCACGGGCGACTAAGCAACCCTACACACCCGATGTGGACTTTTTTTGAGACTCATCATATTTTTCACCTACCCAGCTATTCGCAAAAATACCCTATTGGCCAATCACTCTTTTTGGCCTTAGGAGAAGCTGTTTTTGGAAAACCCATCGTAGGTGTATGGCTGTGCATGGCGCTGGCAAATTGTGCTATTTTTTGGATGCTCGGTGGTTATGTGCCTCGCTCGTGGGCATTGGCCGGGGCATTGGGTGTAATGGTTTATGAGAAATTTGTGATGCACTGGGGCATGACTTTTTGGGGAGGGGGCGTAGCTATGCTCGGTGGTGCTTTGTTTTTTGGAGCATTGGTGAGAGTGATGAGCAGACCACACTATCGAGATGCTTCGCTGTTAGCTTTAGGGGCTATCATATTGGCAAATAGTCGCCCATTTGAGGGTTTGGTAGCCATGTTGCCTGCTATTGGCTGGTTATTATTTTGGTTTTTAAAAAACTATAATCTGCTCATTGTTAAGTTTTTGCTTCCGTTTGGGGTAGTGCTGGGTTTGGGTGTTGCTGGTATGATGTTTCATAATTATCGGGTAGTAGGCAATCCTTTCAAAATGTATTACAATGCCTACAATCCGCAGTACGAAGAGGCTCGTCCTTTGTTAATTTTGTCACCAAATCCCCCGCCTGTTTACCGCCACAAGTCCATGAAAGACTGGCATGACGTAGAATTAAAGTTATATAGAGAACGCCGAAGTTTTTCGGGATTTCTTTATACGGCCTTCTACGAAAAACCACTCTATTATGCCAAGTTTTACCTCAATTTTATGTTTATTTTGCCGTTTCTACTCTTTATTTTCAAGAAACGAAAAACGGCTTGGGATAAATTTACCCTTACCACCATATTGGCAGGAATTGTCTTGACTTCACTCAATCCGTGGAGTCAGGGGCATTATTTTGCGCCATTTTTGGGTTTGATTGTCTTGGCAATGCTACAAGGTTTGAGGCAACTACAAGCAGCGGCAAGGTCAGACCTTCGGTACAGACCCCTGCTTAGTAAGGCCTATTTACTGGCAACCACCCTGACCTTGTTTACGCATATTGCCATGGCTGGAGCAATGAGTTATCGCCAAAACAAACAAAAGTCGGGCTTATACTACAAGCAAGTGCATGAGCAAACGCTCACACAGCAAGGTGGCAAACACCTCATTTTGGTACGATATTCGCCTCAGCACAGTTGCTATTACGAATGGGTTTTCAACGGTGCAGATCTCCAAAATGCCCCCGTGCTTTGGGCGCACGACATGGGCGAGGCCGAAAACCTACGCCTTTTGAATCATTACCACAATCGAAAAATCTGGCGGCTCGAACCCGACACTTCGGCAGAAAAATTGATACCTTTGTAGTCATGAGGTTACACTATTGGCTATTTTTAATATGCAAACTATCCACCCAATAACAGATACCGAATAACCACCTTATATGTCTAAACGCATACTTGTAACTGGTTCCAATGGTTTGTTGGGGCAAAAATTAGTAGAACTACTCACACAACAGCCTGACTGTGAAGTAATTGCTACCGCAAAGGGCGATAACCGTTTACCCTTTGTTGAAAAGTATCAATACATCGAAATGGACATTACCAATGCAGAAGAAGTCGCTTTGGTAATTGCCCAAGTAAAGCCCAATGTGGTGATTCATACCGCTGCCATGACCAATGTAGATCAGTGTGAGTTTGAGAAAGATTTGGCGTGGAAAATGAACGTGCAAGCCGTTGAGTACTTGGTAGAAGCGTGCCGAACAAACGGTTCGTTTTTGTTACATCTTTCTACTGATTTTATTTTTGATGGTACGGCAGGCCCTTATACCGAAGATGCCCCCGCCAGTCCGTTGAGTTTTTATGGCTGGAGCAAGTTAGCAGGCGAAGAAGTGGTCAAACGCTCTGGCATTCGTTGGGCTATTGCCCGCACCGTGCTGGTGTATGGCATAGTGGCAGACATGAGCCGCAGCAACATCATTTTGTGGGTCAAAAAATCGCTCGAAGACGGCAAAACCATCAAAGTAGTAACAGATCAGTTTCGCTCGCCTACTTTGGCCGAAGACTTAGCAATGGGCTGTTGGCTTATTGCCAAACTCGAAGCCGAGGGGGTGTTTAATATTTCGGGCAAGGATTTTTTGACCCCTTACGAAATGGCTATGATGACGGCTGACTATTTTGGGTTAGATAAATCGCTCATTACCCAAGCCGATTCAAGCACATTTACACAGCCTGCCAAGCGTCCGCCTCGCACGGGTTTTGTGTTAGATAAGGCTCAACAAGTACTTGGTTACAAGCCACATAGTTTTGTGGAAGGCATTGCAGTGTTGGCAAATCAAGTGAGGGAGTACTCGTAATATTTTGCAAAAGACTTTATAGTTGTTTTAACTTTAAGCATCTGAAAATCAGCATAATAATCCATATGAATCTTATGGAATCATTGCAATCATAGTATATATTTGCCTTGACTAAATCACGAGTAAGATGGGAGAAGTTGCTGTCAAAAAAACGTTTTATAGTGTAGAAGAATACCTCGAAATGGAGCTACACGCCCCCTACAAAAGCGAATACCACGAGGAGGAAATTTACGCTATGGCAGATGGAACACCAGCACATAGTTTGATTTCTAATAATGTTGGTGCCTCACTTAGAGACGCTTTGAGAAAGAGACGGAAGCCTTGCCTTAGCTACAACAGTGACCTGCAATTGGCCATTTCAGAAACCAAGTATCTTTATGCTGATGCCTCTGTTATTTGCGGAAAAACAGAGCATTATGACAAAAATTCGGTAGCTGCCAAGAATCCAGTTCTGATTGTGGAAGTGATATCTCCAGAGTCGGCAACTTATGATAGAGTTGATAAGTTTGAGAAATATCGCCAAATTGACACTTTTTGCGAATATGTACTTATTGCCCAGCATCGCCCTTTTGTAGAGGTTTTTTTCAAGCCCGAAAACAGTAGTTTTTGGCAATATACGCCTTACCAGTCATTGAACGATGTAATTGTTTTAAACTCCATTGAAGTAGCACTAAGTTTGGAAGATTTGTATTTTGGCGTTGTTTTTCCACCCTTACCCCAAGACTAAGTTTAGCCCTTGACCCAACCCGAAGCAATCCAGCGCATGAATTTACTTGGCTCTCAGCGAGAGCCATTTGTGTTTTTGATTGATTTTGAGCTTCAGCAGCCACAGGTTTGGCAACTCAACGAAATCGAAACAGATTCGTTATTGTTTGATTTCCAGGGTTTTAATAATGTTTTACTTAGTCAGCATGAAGCAAAGCAAGCTGTCAAGACTTCTTTCCAAAAATTCCCCATTTCGTTTGAGGCTTTCCAATCGGCGTTTGAATTTGTCAAAAACGAGCTTTACAAAGGAAATTCGTTCTTGACAAACTTGACTACCAAAACTCGTATTGAAACAAACTTAACCTTACAAGAAATTTTTTGGCGAAGCAAGGCTAAATACAAAGTGTGGTATCAACATGCTCCAAATGCCGAATTTGTCTGTTTTTCTCCTGAAACTTTTGTGAGTATTCAGAATGATTGGATTGCGTCGTTCCCGATGAAAGGCACAATTGATGCCTCGCTGCCCGATGCCAAAGAAGTAATTATGGCCGATGCCAAAGAACTTTTTGAACATGCTACCATTGTAGATTTAATCAGGAACGACATTGCTATTGTGGCTACCGAACGCTACGTGGAGCGATTTCGCTATGTTGAAGCAATTAGTACAAACGAAAAACAACTACTGCAAGTGAGTTCCGAAATTCGGGGAAAATTGCCCCCAACTTGGCGAGAAACCCTGGGAGATTTGCTGTTTAGCTTGTTGCCCGCAGGTTCTATTTCGGGCGCACCCAAACCTCGTACTGTCCAAATTATTCAACAAGCCGAAGGCGAACCAAGAGGTTATTACACAGGTATTTGCGGTTATTTTGATGGAAATAATTTAGACTCAGGCGTGATGATACGCTTCATCGAAAAGTCAGACAGAGGCCTGTTTTTTAGAAGTGGCGGCGGTATTACTTTTTTGAGCCAAGCCCCAAAAGAATACCAAGAAATGATAGACAAAGTATATTTGCCCATTATTGAATAACCTGTATATGTCCGCCTTATGTGATTCCCCTCCTGGGAGGGGGAGGGGTGGGTAAGAAGCATGAAAAATCACTATTAAAACAATGCAATTATTCATCGAAACCATCAGAGTGTTTGAGGGGAAACTGGAAAACATTGCCTATCACAACGCTCGCCTCAATCAAACAAGGCGAGAAAAGTTGGGGCAAAACGATGATTGGCTTCTGGAAGAAATCATTCAATTGCAGGCTCATTTGCTTGAAAGCCAAGTTTATAAGTGCAGAGTAACGTATGGCGAACAGATAGAAAAAATCGAATTTGAACCATATACTGTTCGACCTGTTGAGAGCCTACAATTAGTAAATGCCGAAGACTTAGATTATGCTGCTAAATATGCAGATCGGACGGCCTTGAATTTATTGACCCAGCAAAGCCAAACCGACGACATCCTGATTGTGCGAAATGGCTGTATTTCAGATACTTCCTATACCAATCTTGCATTTTTTGATGGCAACACGTGGTTTACGCCCAGCACATCACTCCTTAAAGGTACTCGGCGAGCGCAGTTATTAAACGAAGGCATTATACAAGAGGCCATCATCCAACCAGCTGATTTACTGCGCTTTACAAAAACAAAACTCATCAATGCCATGATGACATGGGACGAAAGCCCCAACCCGAGTGTGATTAAAGAC
>JBGAVQ010000301.1:0-6762 GCA_044228045.1 Spirosomataceae bacterium | reverse complement strand
GGGTATTACTTCACTCGCTTTGGCAAGGCTTGCTGCTGGCTACCTTGTTATTTGTTTTTTTTAAAGTAAACAAAACTGCCTCCAAACGCTACTGGGCAGGCTTAACAACCCTGCTGGCACAAGGCGTTGTGTCTTTGTTTACCTTTGCTTGGTATTGGCAAAATAGTATTTCAATAGGTACTCAGCCTGTGGTTGCACCAATCCAAAGCAACCTTGTTACAGTTACAAATCCCCCTTTAATTTCCTATGAATCAAGTACTTGGCTTTATCAACTCGAAACTTATTTGCCTTTTTTTGTGCAGGTTTGGCTGATAGGAGTCGTGCTGTTTTGGGGGCGATTGGTACTCAACTTTTGGTATGCTGATCGGCTTAAACAAACGCCTTCGCAGCCGATTCCAGCAGCCGTAACACAGCTTTTTGAGCAGCTATCAAGCCATGTTTCGCTCAAGTTGCCTGTGCGCCTGTTGGTATCTATAGAAGTAACTGTGCCAATGGTAATTGGACATTTGAAACCTGTCATCCTATTGCCTCTTGGCTTAGTTACACGCCTATCTACCAAGCAGTTAGAGGCCGTATTAGCACATGAATTGGCTCATTTGATGCGCCAAGATTTTGCCGTAAACCTTGTACAAACAGCATTAGAAGGCTTGTATTTTTTCAATCCAGCCATTTGGTGGATTTCTGCAAAAGTACGGGAAGAACGTGAAAACGCTTGCGACGATTTTGCCGTGCAATTTTGTGGCAATAGGCACGTATTAGCGCAAGCTCTTGCCCAAGTAGAAACCTACCGACAAGAACCCGTGTTGGCCATGGCATTTGGGGCAAAAAAAATGCCGCTTCTTCAGCGTATTCAGCGGATTTTGGGGGTAGCTTCGCCTAATACCCACGAGCCTAAAAGTGCCTTGTTCTTGATTGGCATGATTGGATTGGTGGGTGTATTGATGGCTTTTCAGCCGCAAGAAAAGCCTACTCAGGCAAAGCAAGAAACACCCAAAGCCACGGCCCAACCTAAAGTTAGCACTACCCGAGTTGCTAAACCCAAAAAAGCCACAAGCTATACCAGCACACCACATAGGGTACGTTGGTCCGATGAATCTTTGACCGAATTAGACTCGGCTACTAAGGCAAAAATAAAACAACACAAGGTAGAAATCAGCAAGTTACACCAAGAATTAAAACCTTACGAAGAGCAACTTCATTTGTTGGAGAAGCAAATGCATGCCCAATCTGCACAGATGAGAGTTTATGAAGTACCCATGAGAGCGCAAGAAAAAGAAATGCGAAAAATAGAGGAAAAATACCGCCCTTATCTTCGTAAACAAGAAGAATTGGGCCGTTTACTTCGCAAAAAACAAGGAGAAAAAGAGCAAGAGCAACTAATGAATCAATTGGAGCAGAATGAAAAAATGCTGGAGGGTTTTCATAAAGAAACGGAGGTCATTCACGAAGAAATGGAAAAACATCATCAGCAATTAGAAAAACTCCATGAACCATTAGACAGCTTGAATCAAAAGATAGAGGCATTGGTTGAAGAAAAAATGGAGGTGATTTTTGAGAAAATGGAGGTACATAACCAAGCCATCGCCGAGTTGTACGGGTTTGAAATGCCGCCGCCCCCTCCCCCACCAGCTCGGGTGTCACGACCTGCACTTCCAACCGAGGCTGAATGGGAGCAGGCCGCAAAGCCTTTGCGAACACCACGCCCTCCAAAACCACCCAAAACGCCACCGCCGCCACCACCAAAGCCCCCAAAAGAGAAATAATACCCAAAGCGAGGTCATGCACCTCGCTTTATTTTTTATGTTCGTGCAAGGTAAGATTAAGGTCTATCTCGGCACCACAATGAGGGCAACTCATTGTTTTCTTCCTACGGTTGCGTTTGCCTATCTCTTCGGCAAAACCAGATGCCAAAATACCCGACGGTAAGGCAAACAGACCCACACCTGCCAACGCTACAATGCCCCCAAATACTTTACCGAGTGCCGTAACAGGCACTGCATCGCCGTAGCCTACGGTTGTAATAGTAGCCACCCCCCACCATAGCGTAGCCGGAATACTTTTAAATACCTTGGGTTGAGCCGGATGCTCAATATAATACATCAAGCTGGACGACAGCAACAACAAAAACAAGATAAAAACAAAACTCAGTATTAGCTCTTCTTTTTTGTCATCTAACACTCTTTCTATTACGTTAAGAGCTATTACATAGCGAGTTACCCTAAAAAGCCGTAGAAGCCTAAATAGCCTAAGTACCCTCACCAAGCCAAAGTCTAAATTGAACATAGTTAGAATAAACGGCAAAAAGCCCATTAAGTCCACCAACGCCCAAAAAGTAAAAACATACCTAAGTCGTCCCCATAATGGATGCTGATGAGATGGTTTTTCAACACAGCTCCACAAGCGAAAGCCATATTCAACAGCAAAGAAAATAACAGAAAACACCTCGAAATATTGAAACAGCCTTTCGTGCTCACGGTTGATTTCCTCTACTGAGTGAAGCATAATTGCCACCCCATTGAGCAAGATGATCAAAAAGAGAATCAAATTAAAAAGTCCTATCCATCCTTGTCGGCTACCGGCAGAGGTTTCGAGTACGTGGTAAACTTGTTTCCTAACTGTTGTCATCTCAAAAAAAATCCGTTTAGTCGCTGTAAATAAACCCATTTACTCCAAAAGTACGTGACACAACTGAGTTTTGAGTAATTTCGTCCAAAATTCTTATCGTTAGCAAGGTATGCTCCGAAAAACTTTTTTCCTGTTTATAGTAACTGTCTTTTTTTCAGACACTTACGCACAAGAGTTACTCACGCTCGACCAAGCGGTTGAGCAAACGCTCAAACAAAATTTTGGAATTAGGATTGCCAGCACTCGCAAAAAAATTGGCGAGAACGACAATACGCTCGGAAACGCAGGTTTTTTACCTACGGTTACTGGGCAAGCATCCAAAAATTATAGTATTAGCAAAATTGACCAAGAGTTTTTTGGCGGCTTGCGTGATCCCCTACGCCAAAGTGGTGTAAAAAACAACAATAGCAACTTAGGCGTTACGGTGGTTTGGACACTATTCGACGGTATGGGGATGTTTATTGCCCGTGATCGCCTTGCTGAATTGCAGCGACAAGGAGTAGTAAGTGAAAAAATTGTGATTGAAAATACGATTGCCCAAGTGGCTAACTCATACTATGACATCTTGCGCCAATTGCAACGCCTCAAAACCTTTAAAGATGCGCTCGACATCTCTAACGAACGCGTACGCCTTGCCAAAGATCGCTACGAAGTGGGGCAAGGTTCCAAACTTGATTACTTGACGGCTCAAGTTGATTACAACGAAGACAAAGCAGCCTTGGTAGCTCAGGAGCAAGCACTTCAAAACTCAAAAATAAACCTTAATGCTCTATTAAACAGAGACTTATATACTAATTTTTCAATTCCGGATACTATTATCCTTAATAAAAGTTTGTCCATCGAAAAACTACGCCCTTTGGTGTTGAGTCAGAACCCAAACATTGTGCTGGCAAATATGAATCGCAAGTTAGCTGAATTAGACATCAAAAATCAGAAGTCTCTACAGATGCCGCAACTTGATTTCTTGGGTGGCTATAACTATAACACCGTAAACAACGGGGCAGGTTTTGGTGTACAAAAAGGTACTACTGGGCTATTGAACTATGGTGTACGAGCTACTATCAATATTTTTGATGGGTACAATCAAAAACGTCGCATCGAAAACGCTAAGGTCAATACCTTAGTGGCTGATTATCAAGAGAAAGACATCAAACTTCAATTAGAGTCGGCTCTTGAGCGCACCTACCTTAGTTATAAAAACAACCTTCAATTGGTAGATCTGGAAGTCCAAAACTTTACAGTGGCTCGCCAAAACGTGGATATTGCCTTTGAACGCTACAAAATTGGGGTATCTACTCCACTTGAATTGCGAGAAACCCAACGAAACGCCGTAGCCGCACAAACCCGCCTCATCGAAGCAGAATTCAATACAAAATTGACCGAAATTGAGCTTCAACGCCTCAGTAGCACCATCTTGACGGAGCGTTAAGTAACCTATTCTTATTATCAAAAAGCCTGTTAAATTTTAGTGATTTGACAGGCTTTTTTGATTTTAATCCTACCCAAAATACTATTTATTCTGTTTATCGTGTAAATTTGAGACTACACTTTATTACCAAACAACTATGATGAAAAAATACTATCCCTTTTTACTTGGCTTGGCAACTCTCCTAATGGGTCTGCCAAGTATTGCCCAGCAAGTAATGATGCAAGGTTTTTATTGGGACTACCCCAAGCTTGGGCAAGGCTACAATTGGTCAAATACGCTCAAATCACAAGCTGCCGAACTGGGTACTGCTGGCATTACTCATATATGGTTTCCGCCCTTTGCAGGCAATGGCAACAAGAGCGGTGGCTATGACCCCAAGGATTTGTATATAGGGCCGAGTGCGTCGTCACAAACGGCTTTGGGAACCAAACAAGACATTATAGACATGATTTCTACCTTTACCGCCAACAACATCAAAGCGGTTGGAGATATGGTTTATAATCACCGAGATGCAGGCGAGCCAGAAACCAATCCTGCGGTGAAAGAATACATGTTATTTTATGCAGGCAGAAACGATGGCTCATGCCCGGGTACTTCTTACAAAAGTCCGTTTCCTTCTGATCGGGTAAGAATGATTATTCCCATTGGCGGGGCAACAGGATTAGGCGATGGAGACTATTATTTTAGTATTAAGTCGAGGTCTGATGGATATTCTGGCTCAAAGTATATGTTTTTTGTAACAACTACTAAAGCTGGAGGTGGCTCTGCTTGGGATTTTGTAAGTGGCTGTACGGCAGGTTCTTCGGCCATTACCATTTCGACTGATATTCCGGCATCAGGTGGAGCCCAAGTCACCAACCTCAAGCAGGGCTATTGGAATAATATTGACAGTAATGGCGATGTGGATGAATTTAAAGTGACGCTCAATTCAAGCAACTATAATACTACTGGCGATGTGCTGGTTATACAAGCCGTTAACACTTGTGGAGCGTACTCAGATCATGTAATCAATAAAATTTGGTACACTGGCACAAGCACAGACATCGCTAACCCAAGTAACTGGAACACCAGCAATTATAAACTCCAGTTCCAGACCTACACTGACTTTACGAATATGCCAAGTGGCCAAGGTTCGAGCAATTGGCAGTCGTTTAGACCCAATTGGAATGCCTTTGGCGCAAGTTCGGCAGGCGGTGCCACTACTACGTGCATTGGTCCAGAATACAGTATGCAAAGTATGGATTACTTTTATGATTATGACCACCTTCAAACTTCTACCCAAACAACCCTAACAGATTGGACAAAATGGGCGTGGAGTACGCTGGGGGTCAGAGCCATACGAATGGATGCCATTAAGCACTTTGAACCAGAATTTGTAGGGCAAATGCTGACATCTATGTACAACGATGGCAAAACACCAGACTTGGTAGTTGGCGAATGGTACGGTGAGGAAAACCCACAGATACAGAACTGGGTAAGTAGTGTAAATAATAACATGAGTACGGCTGCAAAAGCTGTTATTAAACCAAAAGTATTCGACTTTGGGCTTCGTCATGCGCTCAAAAGTGCCTGCGACAATGGGGCTGATCCTCGTATCGCCTTTAAGTCTGGTGGTGATGGAGGCAGAAGTTTGAGGGATGGCCGAGGTATGAGTGGCTTTAATATTATGACTTTTGTCAATAATCACGATATGCGGAATTCCGATTTCTCGGCAGAAAACTCGTTGATTAACACCGACCCCATTTTGGCTTATGCCTATATTTTGACCAATAATCAAGTAGGCGTACCGACCATTTTTTATCCTGATTACTACGGCTACCCAGCTCGTAATACCAACTACGGAGGTGATGTTATTTCGTTTGACTATCACCCCACCGGGCTAAGTCCAATGAAAACACAGATTAACCAACTAATCTATCTGTTAAAGACTTATATCAATGGCTCAACTGGTGTAGATTATCTCAACTATGCTCCAACCTCACCCACCAATTACATCGAAGGTTCCGCCAATAAATCACTTATCTATCAACTTAATGCCAATGGTAGTGTGGGAGGAAAAGAGGTGATTGTTGCTATTAATTTTGGAAGTACTCGCCTTCGGGTAGATCACCAAATTGCCACTCCCCTGCGCAATGGGTTAGTGCAAGGGTCTGTTTTCACCGATATATTGAGTAAATCGGCCTATCCAACGGCTGTTGTTGATGCTCAAAATCGTATTTATATTGATTTACCAGCCCGTAGCTACTCAGTATGGGTTCAAGGTACGTTGGCTCCATTACCCGTGGAACTACTTGACTTTCAGGTCTTGGCCGAACAAGAAGGTGTCAAGCTGACATGGGTAACCAATACAGAGAAGAATTTCAAGAATTTCGAGGTACAACGTTCGATAGATGCGGTGGATTTTAAGACTATCAGCAGTGTTTTGCCAAAAGGAAGCGATCAAGAAGGTGCTACTTACAGCTACATTGACCACGAAGCACCCCGAAACGAAACTTTATATTATCGCCTGAAAATGAATGACTTAGATGATTCATTTAACTTTTCTCGGTTGAAATCAGTTCGCCTTGAAGATAATCGTTTGCTGGTAACAGTTACACCCAATCCAACGACAGGTTCTTCGCTATTGCAACTGAATAGTGCTGAGACCATGTCTGTACAAATCAAACTTTACAATACCATAGGTCAAGAGGTGTTTCAGACAGACCAAT
>JBGAVQ010000300.1:0-6784 GCA_044228045.1 Spirosomataceae bacterium | reverse complement strand
TATTCGGCATTGAGTGGTGTCATTACGGGCGACATGGCCGAGCGGAATAGTATGTCAGCTTATCGTTTTGTGGCGGTGATGTTTTCTCAGTTTTTTGTGCAGGTATTCATGTACAATCTTATTCTGAAAGCGGGGGAGGGCGACAAAGCCGTAGGGATAGAAAAGGTAATGACCATTTTGGCCATTATTGGTACGCTCATGCTCTTGATTACTTTCTTTACTACCAAAGAGCGTATTGTGCCTAAACCTGAGCAAAAATCATCCTTGAAAGAAGACTTGGGTGATTTGTTCAAGAATATTCCGTGGATTATCATGCTCACTGTCACCACCTTGGTGTTCATCACTTTGGCCATGAAAGGTGGTTCTTATGTCTATTATTTTGAAAACTACGTGGACAAAGCCCAACTTACGGCCTTCTTAGAACCCATGAAATCATTTTTGCCAACTTTTGAAAATGATATTTCGATGGGACTTGGGGTGTTCAACGGCGGGGGAATACTGATTGGGCTGATTGGTATTATGCTTTCTAAAAATCTGGCAGATAGGTACGGCAAAAGAAACGTTTTTGGTGCTTCACTCTTTGTTTCTACGCTTTTCATCTTGCTATTTTACTTTTATGCGCCACAGTCTGTGGGGCTTATGTTTGGTTCTCAGATTTTGCACATGTTTTTTTATGGTATCAGCACGCCCATTCTTTGGACCATGATAGCCGACGTAGCCGACTACTCCGAATGGAAAAACAACCGCCGAGCCACCGCTATTATTTTTTCGGCCATGATGGTGGGGTTGAAGGGTGGTTTGAGCATCGGAAGTTCGTTGCTGACCCTGATTTTAGGGGTATTTCATTACCAACCCCAAGCCGAAATCGCTCAATCTGCCGAAGCCATCAATGGTATCAAAATGCTGGTAAGTATATTTCCAGCCATACCGTTTTTGATAGCCGTGGGGCTTTTGGTATTTTATGTAATTGATAAAAAAATGGAGCTGCAAATAGAAGCAGATTTGAAAGAAAGAAGAAAATAACCCAAGGTCTGACGGAACGTCTGACCCGAAAAAAAAGACATTGTCTTTCCAAGTCAGACTCATGGTCAGACTACCCATAAGAACTGTCGTAAACCAATAAAAAACATCAAAAAATGCCCGAAGATAGCATAGCACACATTGATTTTGAAGAATTGGAGCAGCGAGCGATTTCTCAACCGCTTGTGCGTCACATTTATACTGCGGATCCCTCAGCCCACGTATTCAACGGCAAAATCTATATTTATCCATCGCATGACATAGATGCAGGCGAGGCTTTCGACGATTTGGGAAGCCATTTTGCGATGGAAGATTACCACGTCATTTCGATGGATTCTATCACGAGTGAGGCAGTTGATAATGGCGTCGCCTTACATGTAAACGATGTCCCTTGGGCTGAACGCCAGATGTGGGCACCCGATGCGCACGAAAAAGACGGCAAGTATTATTTGTTTTTCCCTGCCAAAGATTATGCAGGTATTTTCAGAATTGGAGTAGCTACCAGTCCTTCTCCAATTGGGCCTTTTATTCCCCAACCTGACCCGATTAAAGGGAGTTTCTCGATAGACCCCGCTGTTTTTAAAGATGATGATGGCTCTTATTATATGTATTTTGGAGGGCTTTGGGGCGGACAGTTGCAGCGCTGGCGAGAAGGTGTATTTAATGCCGCAGAACCCGAAAGTCCAGTAGCACACCTACCTGCTGATAATGAACCTGCCCTGTGTGCCAAAGTGGCAAAAATGACCGATGATTTATTAGAATTTGCCCATGAAGCCAAAGATTTGGTGATACTGGATGAAAATGGGAATCCTCTCCTCAATGGCGACAATGACCGACGCTTCTTTGAGGCATCGTGGATGCACAAGTACAATGGAAAGTACTATTTTTCGTATTCAACGGGCGACACCCATTTTATATGCTACGCTATTGGCGACAACCCTTACGGGCCGTTCACTTATGCGGGCAAAATTTTAGAACCCGTAGTAGGCTGGACTTCTCACCATTCTATTTGTGAATATGAAGGCAAATGGTATCTTTTTTACCACGATTCGAGCCTTTCAGAAGGCGTAACGCACCTGCGCAGCATCAAAGTAACAGAAATTATCTACGATGCAGATGGCAAAATTCAAACGATTGACCCTTACAAATAAGATTCCCTAATTGACTAAATACCATGACTACATCAATACTCAAAAAAGCACACTTAGTGCTGATAATCAGCTTAATTGGTCATTTTACAGTTGCCCAAAATGCCGTTTCGGTCAATCTCAATGGTGGCCAACACACCATTAGCAAGCATATCTATGGACATTTTTCGGAACACTTAGGCCGCTGTATTTACGATGGGTTTTATGTGGGTGAAAATTCAAAAATTCCCAACATCAAAGGTGTTCGTAAAGATGTAGTAGATGCTCTCAAAAAACTCAAAATTCCCAATCTACGTTGGCCAGGGGGCTGTTTTGCCGATACTTACCATTGGCGAGAAGGAGTAGGTCCAAAAAACCAACGTCCGTCTATGCTCAACATTTGGTGGGGCAATACCAAAGAAGACAACAGTTTTGGTACGAATGAATTTTTGGATATGTGCGAGTTGCTTGAATGTGAGCCGTATCTGAGTGGTAATGTAGGAAGTGGGACGCCGCAAGAACTGGCCGATTGGGTAAAATATACTACGCACCCCAACGGTAGTAGCCCTATGACAGACCTGCGTCAAGCCAACGGCAGAAGCAAGCCGTGGAAAGTAAAGTATTGGGGTATCGGCAACGAAGCGTGGGGATGCGGTGGTAACATGACGGCTGAATATTATGCCAATCGCACCCCAACGGTAGTAGCCCTATGACAGACCTGCGTCAAGCCAACGGCAGAAGCAAGCCGTGGAAAGTAAAGTATTGGGGTATCGGCAACGAAGCGTGGGGATGCGGTGGTAACATGACGGCTGAATATTATGCCAATATCTATCGTCAGTTTACGACTTTTATGACCAATTGGAACAACAGCGACGGGCTATTTCGGATAGCTTCTGGCGCAAGCGACAATGACTATCATTGGACTGAAACCTTGATGAAAAACATTCCACACAAAATGCTGGATGCGGTAGCAGTACACCATTATTCGGTCATTGATTGGGGAAATAAAGGACCTTCGACGACTTTCGACGAAGAGACCTACTTCAAAACCATGAAACAAGCCTTGATGATGGAAGAACTTGTGACCAAACACGCTGAAATCATGGACAAATACGATCCTCAAAAAAAGGTAGCGATGTTTGTGGATGAATGGGGCGGCTGGTATGAAGTAGAGCCTGGTACCAACGGAGCGTTTTTGTACCAACAAAATACCCTTCGTGATGCTATGATTGCAGGTGCCACCCTCAACACCTTTAATAACCACTGTGAGCGAGTAAAAATGGCCAATTTAGCGCAGGTCATCAACGTATTGCAGGCGGTGATTCTGACCAAAGATGCCCAAATGATTCTTACGCCTACCTATCACGTGATGGAGATGTACAACGTTCACCAAGAAGCTACCATGCTGCCGCTCCAAGTTATTTCCGAAGATTACACGCTGGGTAACGAAAAATTAAAAGCCGTTTCAGCTTCTGCTTCCAAAGATAAAAACGGGGCTATTCATATTTCATTGGTAAATATTGATGCCAAACAAGCCAAAACCATCAAACTGGATTTGAAGGGCAATACTGCCAAAACGATTTCGGGTAAAATTCTAACCTCTGATAAAATTCAGAACCATAACACATTTGATAACCCCAACCGAGTAGTACCAACTGCTTTTTCGGGGGCAAAACTCAGTGGTGATAATGTTGAACTTACCCTTCCTCCTTTCTCAGTTGTTGTGTTGGAATTACGATAAAAACCTAACTGGTTCAGTAAATGAAAACCTTAAATATATGCCTTATTGGTAGCTTGTTGGTGTTAAAAAACACTTTTTCCGTGGCCCAACTTACCCTCAAAGAAGCCTACAAAGAGGCGTTTAAAATGGGCGTTGCTGTCAACGATGCCATCGTTTCGGGACGAGATAAAGCTTCGCAAGACATTGTGGTAAAACAGTTTAATACCATCACCCTCGAAAACTCCATGAAAGCAGGGCTTATCAATCCTCAACCTGGGGTTTTTAGGTACGAGCCCGCTGATGCGTACGTGGAGTTTGGCAAGAAAAACAATATGTTTATCATCGGACATACGCTCGTTTGGCACAATCAAACGCCTGCGTGGTTTTTTCAGGATGAAAACGGCAAACCCAAATCGAAAGAAGCTGTTGCCGAGCGTTTGCATGAGCACATCAAAACCGTAGCGGGTAGGTATGCGGGCAAAGTACAAGCTTGGGATGTTGTAAATGAAGTCATAGACGACGACGGAAGCTATCGTCCTACCACATGGGTAAAAGGCATTGGCGATGGCGACGAATTGGTAAAATTATCGTTCAAGTATGCCGCCCAATATGCTCCCAATACTGAATTGTACTACAATGATTTCAACGCTTGGCGACCGTCGAAACGTGACGGCATTGTCAGAATGGTGAAAATGTTGCAAAAAGAAGGAATCAAAATTGACGGAATCGGCATCCAAGGGCATTGGGGGCTGAATTTTCCTAAGACCGAATACATCGAAGCGGCGATTGATGCCTATGCCGCACTGGGACTGAAAGTAATGATTACCGAATTGGACGTGGACGTGCTGCCATTGACCAAAGAAGGACAAATCATCGGGCAAGGCATGAGCGACAAACAGTTTCAAAACGAAGAATTTAAAACGTTTTTAGATCCCTATCCCAACGGCTTGCCTGATTCGGTGCAGAAAGCACTGGCAGATAGATACGCCGAACTTTTTGGTATTTTTTACCGCAAAAGAGATAAAATAGACCGTGTGACTATGTGGGGTATCCACGATGGGATGTCGTGGAAAAATGGTTATCCGATTCCGAATCGTACCAATTACCCTTTGCTTTGGGATAGAAACAAACAGCCCAAACCCGCTTTTGATGCGGTTTTGAAAGTGCCTCAAAAGTCAAAATAAATAGACGCAGGTCTGACTTGAAATAGCGTATTTTTTTACAAGTCAGACCTATAGTCAGACTATTCAAACCAAATTTGATATGAATTTTAAATTTTCCCTTTTTCTCCTGATTTTGATTACAATTAGTTGTAAAAATGACCCTGATATTTACCCAGCAAAGTTTAGCAAAACCCCAGATTATGCTTGGGTCTTTCCAGATGAGCAGGTCAAAATGATTACCATCAATGTGGGGCAAGAAAATTGGGATAAAATTCAAAGAGACATGGAATGGCGTACTGCCCGTAAGTTTGGTAGTGCTACCACCATCCCAGGCGTAACTCCCCCAGTTGGCGTGCCCTTAGACGCTGTATATGGTGACCCCATTTTTGTACAGGCAGAAGTTAAACAAGGTGAAAATACGTGGGGTAAGGTAGGATTTAGGCTAAAAGGAAATGCTTCTCTCAATGGCTCTTGGCGGAGCGGTATCTATAAATTACCTTTTAAGTTAAAATTTGATGAATTTGAAGACCAAAATCCAGAGATTAAAAATCAACGGTTTTATGGTTTTAAAGAACTTTCGTTTGCCCCAAGTTATGGCGATGACTCTTTCTTGAAAGAAAAACTACTCACTCAACTTTTTCGCAACAATGGTGTAATGGCCTGCAAAGTGGCTTATTACAAAGTTTTTATTGATTTTGGACAGGGCCAGAAATATTGCGGTATTTATCAAGCTATTGAGACAGTTGAAGAACACATGGTTGAGGTACAGAGCGGAAAAAAAGTAGGTAATGTCTATAAGCCAGAGTCTAACTTCCAACAGTTTTTGACTAATCAATTTGAAAAGCAGAACAATCAAACATTGGCCGATTATGCGGATGTAAGGCAGTTAATAACTACCCTCAATAGTCCTTTGCGGGTGAGTGACAATGCTCGATGGAAGAAAGAGCTGGAAGCCATATTTGACGTCAAAGAATTTCTGAAATATTTAGCCGTAAACAATACAGTTGGTAATTGGGATTCTTACGGAGTTCTTGCCCATAATTCTTTCTTAGCCAATACCGACGGTGTCTTGCATTGGATTCCTTATGATCTCAACCTTTCTTTTCAGATGCGGGGCGGCTCAAACAATTCGAGGTTTGCATTAACGATGGACATGAAAGAAGTAACCAATCAGTGGCCTTTGATAAGGTATATTGTAGATGATCCAGCGTATTTTGCCTATTACAAATCAGCGGTAAAAGAGTTTATTCAGAAAGATTTTAACCCCACCACGATGGGGGCTTATATCCAAAAACATAAAGCGATTTTACAACCCTATTTTACAGGAACAGGCGTAGAAGCACCACCGTACAGCCATCTAAGAAGTCCTCAGAGTTTTGAAGCAGCCATAGCAGCTTTGGAGAAATACATCAATGAAAGGTATCAAGCTGCCCTTGCCTTTTGAAATAGTAAGTGGTTGATTTAGAGTAGTCTAATCATAGATTCGACTCAAAAATAAATTAGTCTGACCGCAGGTCTGACTCGAAATTGAAATATAGTTATGAAGCAAAAAATAATCCTTTTTTGTGCGATAATTACCCTCCAAGCGCACGCCCAAATCCGTTTGCCCAGACTGATTGCAGACAATATGGTGTTGCAACGAGACCAACCCATCAAAATCTGGGGATGGGCTTCGCCAAAGGAGAAAATAGAACTCAGTTTCAATAAAAAGAAATATAAAACAACCACCTCAGATGATGGAAAATGGGAACTGC
>JBGAVQ010000299.1:0-6811 GCA_044228045.1 Spirosomataceae bacterium | reverse complement strand
ATGGCAATACTGTCGGTTATTACCCCTTCCCAAGCTGTCATTTGTTGCCATGAGTTGATGGCTGCCGTTACTGCTAAAATAAGTAAAACCAACAACAATTCTTGATTAACCTTACCCCGATAACATTGCCAAGAAACATAAGCAGATACCCCATAAATTGGAATCCAAAGTATGGGGTCAGGGTCGTTGTATTGCCATCCTGCAAAAAGGATGAAAACAAGGGTGAAGAAAAGTGCAAGGTATTTCATAGAAATAGGGTTAGATGATATAAAAATCTACGAAACTTTAACTAAATGATTCTTTTTGCCTTTACCAATTAAGAGATACTTACTGCTCAATAAGGAGAAAGTAACCGCCTGATTAGGATCAGTAATTTTTACTTTATTGATACTCACCGCATTGCCCTGAATTGCCCGACGAGCTTCACTTTTAGAGGGATAAATTTCAAAGTTAGTCGCTACCGAAAGTAGGTCTGTTACGGAGCTACAAGCGTCAAAATCAATCTGTGAGACCTCAGTTTGAGGAACTCCCTCAAATATACTGATAAAAGTCTGTTCATCAAGACTTTGTAGGGTTTCGAGTGTAGCTTTGCCATACAAGACTTCCGAGGCTTTCACGGCGATTTCGTAAGCCTCAGCCGAATGTACACGGCTTGTCACGTCTTTTGCTAAGGCTTTTTGCATCAAGCGAAGGTGAGGTGCTTCGGCGTGTTGGCGTTCGAGTTCTTCAATTTCGTGTTTTGAATAAAGCGTAAATACCCTTAATAAGCGAGGACAATCCTCATCCGAAACATTTATCCAAAATTGATAAAATTGATACGGCGAAGTCATCACTGGGTCGAGCCAAACGTTACCGCTTTCTGATTTGCCAAACTTAGTGCCATCAGCCTTAGTGACTAATGGAGTAGTTAAGGCAAAGGAATTGCGAGGTTCGTCTTCGCCCCTGCCCTCTTTGCGGCGGATAATTTCTGTACCCGTTGTAATGTTGCCCCATTGGTCTGAACCTCCCATTTGGAGCTTTACACCTTTGTTTTTGTAAAGCCAATAAAAATCGTAGCCTTGTAGCAGTTGATACGAAAATTCAGTAAACGAAATACCAGTTTCTAAGCGTTTTTGCACCGAATCTTTTGATAACATATAATTGACTGTCAAGAACTTACCAGCTTCACGCAAAAAACCTAAGAAAGAAAAATCTTTGAACCAGTCGTAGTTATTAACAATTTCGGCAGCGTTTTCTTCTGAATCAAAATCCAGAAATTTACTCAGTTGTTTTTTGATGCAATCCTGATTGTGGCGTAAGGTTTCTTCAGACAAAAACTCTCGTTCGGCACTTTTACCGGATGGGTCGCCAATCATGCCCGTAGCACCACCAACCAACGCAAATGGCTTATGACCAGCCAGTTGAAACTGTTTGAGCAACATGATAGTAGCCAAATTGCCAATGTGCAAAGAGGCTGCCGTAGGGTCAAAGCCAATGTAGGCTGAGGTAAGTTCGTTTTGAAGTTGCGTTTCAAGCCCCGGAATCATGTCGTGGAGCATCCCCCGCCAGCGGAGTTCTTCGATGAAGTTATGTTTTGGTAAAAATGACACGGTATTTGATTGTTTTATTTCATAAATGCCCACTTAATTCCTGCCATAAGCCAACGTTTAGGCATTTGTGCTCCAAGAATATCAGCATATTGAGCGTCAAACAGGTTGTGCACTTGTGCCGTAACGAACAGACTCGATGGCAACACCGCTACCTCTACTTTGGTATGAAAAACAGTATAATTAGGCGTTAATGTGCGATTGATTGCCTCTACTGAAGCAGCATTACGTTCTTTGTGTAACCCACTCAACGACCAAACTACACGCTTACTTGCCAGTGTGAGGGTGCTGGTTACCTGATTTTTAGCAAAATTAGCCAAATACTGCGATACTACGCCTCCGTTATTGCTGGTACTCATCGTGGTATAACCAAGCACAAAATCCAGTAGTAGATTCTTTGTTAGGTTTTTCTTAACCCATAATTCGGTTTCTAAGCCTTTTGTTTGCACACTAAACAAGTTTTGTGCAAGGCGATAGTTGCGGTCAGTAGCAAGGTTTTTCAATCCAGTCTGACGAATCACCTCGGTACCAGCCAAGGTCACGTAGTCAATCAAGTTATCACCATCTCTCAAAAAGCCAGTTATCTTAAACGTAATGCCTTGTGCAAGCATCCAGTCGGTGCCAAGTTCTGCATTAGTAGCTCTTTCGGCTTGCAAGTTGGCCAAGCCAATGTTGCGACCTGCCGAAAGCGTACCGGGTAAGTTGTTAGAAACATACCGCTCTGTAAAGTCTGCTGCCCTAATGCTCTTACCAACCGAAGCCCTAATGCCTAATTGTTGTGTCGCCAAATAACTTAGGTTAAGCTGTGGCAATACTTCTCCGCCGTAGCTTTGGTCGTTGTCGTAGCGAAGGCTTCCGGTTGCTGTTAGGCCAAAGGCAGTGTGTGTGGTAGCTGTGGCATAAAGTCCCCAATGAGAGGTTTCGTGATTACCTCGGTCATTTGATTCTATTTTACGAACATCGTACTGCCCGCCAAAAGCCAATTTAAACGTTGGCTTTACTTGCCAAATATGGTTCAGTTGGGTATTAGTGAACCACATTTTGTGGTTGCTTGGTACAAATGTTGGCGCAGGATTAAACACATAATAGTCTGTGCTATATGCTGTGGCTACTTGTAGGTCGGTCTGCTGCTGCTCGGTGTGTTGCCAGCGGGCTTGGGTTTGCCACCAGTTGCGAGAAGTGGTTTCTCTCGACAAATCGGCAGTGCTGGTGGTGTAGTACCACTGTGCATTAAAATCTCGACGATCAAACGCCGCACGGGTTGCCAAGGTGAGCTTGCTGCCAAGTTGATACGCCAACGAGATTGAATAAGTCTTTAAATCAACGTCGTTTCGGTTGGTACTGGGCAAATTGAGCGGTTGACCCGATGTGGTGTTTAGTAGCACACCACCGCCAACTTGCAAGCGTTTTTTGTTGTAATAACCTCCTGCGTTCACATTCCAGAGGTTCCATTCACCCCGTTGAACCCCTATTTGAATGTCGGCATTTTCTTTCTGTACATTTGATGAGAATGTTTTGGTAACAATGTTAATTACCCCCCCTACGGCATCGGGGCCATAGAGTGCCGAACCTGCTCCTCGTACAATCTCAATCTGCTCAATTTCGGCAGGAGTAATGGGCAAATAACCATTAAAATGCCCTGTCAGTGGGTCGTTGAGGCGCATTCCATCTACCAGAATCAGCACTTGGTTGAAGGTACTGCCTCGCATAGTAATGTCTGCTTGTGCGCCAAAGCTGCCTCTGCTCTGTACCTCAAGCGAGGGCAAGCATCGCAATAAATCGTCTAATGAATTGACTGGAAATCGTTGAATATCTTTACCTGGCACAACAGTCACATTTCGACCTAACTCATTGGCTTTCTGATTAATACGAGAGGCATAAACGGTCACTTCTGAAAGATTTCTTGAACTGTCTGGTGAATTTTGAGCATAAATTGCTTGTACACCAAATAAGGCTAAACATAAGAGTAAAGTTGTTTTCATAAAGTTATTAGTGGTTAATCAGTATGATAAATTACTGGTTTTCATGGCAAAATTACGAAGCAATGACGAGAAAATGGCAAAAGGAAGGAGAAAGGCTTTGTTTTGAGCAAATCGGAAGATTTTTACAAAAAAAATGGCAAATTCACCGCTACGACCGCCTACCCTTGCTTCGATCAAGACCTGGGGGATTCAGCAGGAGCTGGTAATTTGCCGCTGTAAAGATGGCAGATTTTACGTTCCTGTCAAAATTTTCCGTAAAATTGTGCGCTAAATGATTAGGCAATGCCCTGTTAGTTATTAGTTAATTATTTTGTTTTCAAGCATTTATACTTGTTTAATTACTATTGTTTTTTTCTGTCGTTTTTATTTAATCTTCTCTCGCATGACCGTGTTTCGAGTTTTCTTCAACAAAATTTTTATTAGTATAGTCTTCATTTTTAGCTGTGTTGCTTGCATCAATTCGTCCCAACAGTTAGTAGAAGATGCCCGTGTACTAATGAAAGAGAGTAAATTCCGTGAGGCAATTGAGCTACTTAATCAAGCCATTGCACAACATGACGAAAATGCCCAGGCTTTCAATACCCGAGGGGTGGCTTATTTAGAATTGAAAGATTTTGCTAATGCCAAGCTGGATTTTGACCAAGCGGCCAAGTTGAATCCTGCCAACTACCAACCTTTTTTTAACAGAGCAACACTGAACGGAGAACAAGGAAATTGGGAAGCAGCTTTGGCAGACATCAACGAGGCGGCAAGGTTGAGTCCTGACACTGCAGAGGTCTTCATCAAAAGAGGGATGATAGAGGCTGCCACAGGTCAGTTTGAGGGTGCTATTGCTGATTTTGGTCGGGCAATTTCTATCAATCCAAATGACAAAAATGCGTTTTACAACAGGGGGAGTTTGTATTTTCAAGAAGAAGAAGTAGCAAAATCTATTGCCGACTTTGAACAAGCCATCCGATTAGATTCAAAATTTGCGAAGGCTTTTTATGCACTGGGCATGGCATATCACCAACAAAACAAGCAGGAAGAAGGCTGTCTTTCGCTTAAACAAGCCCAAAAATTAGGTTATATGGATGCCGATGCTGCACTAAAAAAGTATTGTAAGTAAAACTTTGGCAGGTGTGGTGAACATGGAAATCTGTGTAAACTGAAGATAAGTTGTAAGTTCAACAAATACATAATTTATTACACATTCACATCAACATCACGAGTAGTGGGTTGTTTGGGGGACTCCACAACAGGCAAAGGAATGATGGTTTCGGCACAAACCACGTCTTTAGATGCTTGGAATATTTTGAAAGATGCGCCATCGCCAAACAGCAAATTGAGCCGATGTGCCGTATTTTCAAGTCCGAATCCGCCCGAGTCAGTATTGCCCAGCACCCCCGTATTGCTAATTCGAAGGTTGAGGCATCCATTCAACAACTTGGATTCAATGCTCACAAAACCTCCTTTTACAGGCTTAGAAACCCCATGTTTAATAGCATTTTCGACCAGCGTTTGTACCATCATCGGGGGTACTTGCACGCCCAGGGTATCTGGATAAACATTTTTGCGAACTTCAAGTCGAGCTTCGTATCGAATTTTCTCCAATGCCAAATAGTCATCTACTGTTCGCAGTTCTTCACCGAGTGAAACTGTTTTACGACGATCTGCTAATAGGCTGCTTCTGAGGATATTAGATAGTTGGGTAATTCCTTTTTGAGCTTTCTCGGGGTCTTCTAACACCAACGCTCTGATGCTATTAAGGGCATTGAACATAAAGTGGGGGTTCAATTGCGCCCGTAATACTTTTGATTCGGTTTCTTTGATTGATGACTCTAACCTCACCTTCTCGATTTCGATTTCACGAGTACGCTCAAAATGATGAAAAATATGATAGAACACCATCCAAAGCAGCATTGGTTTGGCCCAATACATGAGGTAATTGACTAAAAAACTCATTGAAATATCACCCAGTACCTGCGAGTCTAAGGGAATATTGATCATGGTCAGGATAACTGCCATGATGCCAGCCGATGCCAAAACCCTAAAAATAACTCGCTCGTATCCCAGTTTTTCCCAATTCCAACGCTTTACAAACCGACGGTATTGATGTGTCAGCAAAATACAAACGGCAATGTTCACGAAGAATTCAACTATCCAGAAACCATCTTTGTCAAATTGCAAAATATTACTCACAAGGTCGTTGATGAGCCACAACGACCAGCCACCTACTTGACAAATCCAATATATTTTTTGCCGATTTTCCATACTATTTTCAAAGACTTCAAACAAAATACGCTGAAATCAATGGTTTGGTCTGCAAAATAGTATCAATGGGAAATAAGGTAGATGAACGGGCAGAATAGAAGGTAAAGTATAAGACAGACCAGTTAGAGCTGGGCGTGTTTTTTTAGGAGTTTGTGAAATTACTTTGGGTTATGAATTTCATCTAATTCTTCTACTGGCATCAAGAGCAAATGGGTAGTATCGTTGGCAGTTTCGAGGGTAAAAGTATTTTTGAGGTAGTCATAAGTGAGCACATACAAACACAAATTCTGATGCTCAAAGACATCCATTTCAGACAAAGGTTTTTCGAGAAGTGTTGTTAATAAAATTCGTATGGCACGCCCGTGCATACATACCAACACGGTTTCTTCTTCGGGACGACTCAAAATGAGGTCAATAACTGGCATTTGACGCAAGCGCACATCCATAGGGCTTTCACCTTGGTCGGTGGACATGGTTACGTTGCCGCTATTCCAATTATGAATCAAGTTTTTGTAGTACTCGTCGTCCAAATAATTAGGCATTTTGCCTTCTTTGGTTCCCCAGCTAATTTCATTTAATCCGGCATGGCTTTCAAAAGGCAATTTTTCTTCTTCAATAAATTGCTGAACCGACTGATAGGTTCGTTTGAGTTTGGAGATATATACTTTTTGAAAAGCTGTATTTCGATAAAAATTATAAAAACTATTGGCTTGCGCTCTACCTAATTCGTTAAGGTCAGCATCCACGCCGCTTCCTTGCACAATGCCTTTGCGATTGTAGTCTGTTTCGCCGTGGCGAATCAGAAAGATGGTTTTGGAAGTTGGAGAATCCATTGGTCAGCGTAATAAATTGACTATTTTTGAGATAACTCTTTGAAAAACACATCAAAATTAAACCTAAATTTGAACATTACCAATTTTTGAGTTTTTGGGGACTTCAATTTGAGGCTTCATTTTGTCAATTAGACACTAAAAAACACCTCTTCTGATA
>JBGAVQ010000298.1:0-6815 GCA_044228045.1 Spirosomataceae bacterium | reverse complement strand
ACAAAGCCACGTTCTCTTAACCAACCCGAAATCTCTTTGTCACGAGCAAATCTCGACATCACCATCACTGTCAAAACCCCAAAAAAACCTAAAACTGATAACATTTGAATGGGTTTTATTTGGGCAATGATGATGCTCAAAACTACGATACCCAATAAAATATTGGCGTATTTGGGCGAATTACGGTAGGTAATCCAGTAGGCGAGAGCGATAAAGACGAATCCTGATATGTAGCCGACGTATGCCATGAGATACTATTTTTTTCTAAATACTCATCGCCAGAAATGTAACTCCACCCATCAGTAAAAGCTGTATTTTGAATGGAATGCTCATTTTTTTGGATGAATTAAGTAAATGTTGTTATCATCATTGAGAATCAAATGGCCATTGTGGAGCGAAATAAACTTATCATCGGCTACATGAATCGGGTAATTTTTGATTTGAAAATGCCCTGATTGGTCACCTATTTCGACTTTAATGGCGAAATCATTGGTAGATTTTCCGCTGAAATCGTCCAATATTGAGCTTGTTCTTTTTTTTATGGTGCAGGATAGTTTTGCGTTTTCATCGGTTACTTCGCTTCCTTCTTGATTTAGCGAAGTGCCTGTGTACATCATTTTTACCTTTGAATTTGTCTGTCGGGTTTGCCAGTTGATTTTATGCTGAAAATCTGCTCCTTTTACATCAAAACACGACAACTCACCCTGAAAATCAAGCATTACAAAGTCAAAATCGCTTGATTTAACGCCCGTCAAAAGCCGATTTGGAAAAAGACGCTCCACAAATTGTAGGTAAAATTCTTTGTTAAGTTTTTCGGTGAGCATATCCGACTCCGATTTGATTTTTCGGTACTCTACCCAATAATCGGCTGGTATTTTCTTGTTTTCTACCTTAATTTCTTCGTTTGTTAATTGATATTTTTGGTTGAGTTGCTCAATTTGTGCTGTTGCCTTTGCTTTGGATTCATTTTCGGCTCGCTTCCGATTTTCGTCCCGCATTGGGTACGACATTATTGTATAGTTTTTGTAAGGGGTAACCCCAAACGTTTCTTCATCAATCAGATACGTAAAATCAACGCTAAACGAAGCCAATTTGCCATCGCTGAGGTAAAACAGTTGGTTGAATCCGCCCTTAAAATTTAGTTTTAGCGGCAAATCATTTTTTAGATTCCCATTTTGGTCAAATACCACAAGGTGATTTTGCACAGCCGAAGCTTTTGCGGTGTCTTTCTGAAAAGTTTGAACATAAATCTGCTTTTTGTCTTTTGCGATGAGGTACGAAACAAAGTATTGGTTGGTAGGAATCGCAAGCCGCTCAATGATGATGTCGGGATTGTCAGTATTTGGAAAAATCGGTATCTTTTCCCATTGCGAATCGCACGAAAACAAGCCGAGCAAAAAACTAAGCATGACAAATTGGCTATACATTGAAGATGATTTCATAGAATTTAGATGGGTCGTACCTTGAAGTTTTTGATAGTTCCAATCACACTTTGAGGATAACTGTCACCATTGCTTAATTGTGCCAAAATCCCGATTTTCCCTTTTGGATGGGCTATTTTTGTAATGAGTCTATCTTGTACCAACTGACCATTGATGCTGATTTTGAGACGATTATTGTTTTTCTCAATCTGTAATTTTTGTTTTGGAATAGATTTAAAAACCTCGGTGCGTTTCACCAAACGTTCGTTTTCAATTTTGCCGCCCAATTCCGAAGCCATGTATTGCAAACCACTGTAAACGGCATCGCTATTCCATGTTTTCATTTCTCCAAAAATCGTTTTTTTCATGCTTTCTTTGAAATTGAAAGCGATACCCAAACTGATGGCATCTCCTGCCAATTCGATTTCCATTTCGGCAATAAAATCCACATATTCTCCGTCGGTCAATGCCAAAATATCGCTGTAAGACTTTTTTTGTTGGACCAATGTGCTAAATACAAGGGTGTTGTCTTTTATTTTGGCAGAACTTTCTGGGTGTTTTTTTAGCGACTGAAAACGATTATTTGCAAAATTTTCATCAATAATCAAATCTGAACTCGCTTTTGAATCGCCTTCGTCTTCTGGTATTTGAGGATTGGATTTTGTTTCTTCGACCTTTTTATAGGCTAAAACCGCATTTAGACTATCTGTTTTTCTTTGTTTGAGCAGCGCCTCAACGTTTTCGGGTTTGTTTGCCCACTGTACAAACATATAGCCTAAGGTCAAGAGTATAAGAAATATGATGAGAAAGGTTTTCATACTATTAGCCATGTATATCTTACTTAATCAAATCTTCAATCCCAGTGGTATTTCCACCACCCATTGCCCGTTAGTGAAGTGTCAAATTGTTTTGGCGTGGCTTTTCCTTTTCTGTTTTTCTGTTTCCGTAGAATAGCCAAAAAGAAACAGCCCTATACCAAAAAGGCTTAGTAGTGTACCAAAAAAATTGGCAATTCGTTGTCCGTTGATAATGCCCGATACGCCCCAATAAAAAGCTACAAGATAGCCAATCCCTAAACCAATGATGAGTATATATTCTACTGACGATGAGACTTTTGATACCCAAGTCTGATTATTGAGTTCTATGAAGTTTATGAAGGCATAAAAGATGAAGCCAGTAAGTAATAAGGATAATACGAGGCTTTTCATTGTGAGTAAATCAAATTTTGTTGTTTGGCGATTTAAAATTGGTAGCTAAAACAGCAGTGAATTTTGGAGATTGGTATTTGGTGGGTTTTGACCAAAAAGCGGCGGGTGTGTGTTAGTATTTGGTAAATACATTAGTTATTTTCAATCTCCTGCCTTGGCTTGTTTTTGTATTTTGCTCAAAAACCAACAAATGGTTACCCATGCCCTAACAATGGGGGTATTTACTTGATTTTTAGGTGAGTTTCTCTTTTTCTCAATGCTTGGTTTGTGCCTCAAGTTCGGCTTCTCCTCAAAAATACAAACAAGTTGGTATTGAAATGAGCCTCTCGAATCTACCAACTTTGTATCATCAAAACAGCCAAAAAATAAGCAGCTTACAAAAATACAAACAAGTTAGTATTGAAATAGCCTTCTCCAATCAGCCAACTTTGCATCATCAAAAACAGCCTTGAAAACAAATTTTTAACAAACCAATCAATTCACAATCAAAACAAATCAATGCCATGAAAAAAGTAATCGTAGTTCTCAGCTTCTTAGTAGTTGTAGTTGCCAACCAAGTATCAGCACAAGGTGCAGGTAAAGTTAGTTATCAAGACCTGCATTTTACCACAAGACTTAGCGACGGCCTCAACACCGTACAGGTTCCCAACGGAAAAGGAGTAATTCGTTTTGTCAAACGCGGAGATTCATTCTCCAACATGACGTTTCAAGATGCTACTGGAAAAATTGAGAGACTTACTCCTAACGACGGTAGCACTGACGGCGCACCAACCCCCGAATGTAAATGCCCAATGCCTGATGCTTGTTATTCTACTCCCAACAAAAACATTGGCTTGTGTATGTGCAAACCTTGCGATTTAACCACGGGTGAAGGAGAATACAACATTGCGCTGCTGCTCCCCGCAGTACAAAAAGTACGTGAAGCCAACTAATTTTTGATTGAAATCTTCAATAAAAAATACTAAATTTAATTGATTTTACGCTGACAAGGTCTTCGCTGATCTTGTCAGCGTTGATTTTCTAAACCTCTCACAAAATGGAAACCCTCTACCGCCTTCTCAACCGCATTTCAATCTGGAAAACGCTACTGTTACTCATTGCCGCCTACGTTGTTTTCCCCGCTTACATTCTCAAAAATGCCGAAGTCAAAATCAATGAGTTGACAGGAAAAGAAATCGGCCCTATTGATTTAACCTTTGGGTTTGCCCCTAAGCGTACCCTCCAAATGGTAGCCGACTACGGTGATGAGGCACGTGCCTACTATGCCACTGGCGAAATGACCATGGATGTGATTTACCCGATTGTTTATGCCTTTTTGTTTGGGGTGATTCTCACTTTATTGTTTCGAAACAAACCCTACCGTCCCTTTCATTATATCAACCTCCTTCCTTTCTTGGCGATGCTGTTCGACTTCATAGAAAACACCTTTATTGTCTTACTTCTTTACCGTTATCCAGAGCAGTCTATGGTATTGGCCATTTTTTGCGAAATTTTCAAATTACTCAAATGGCTTACGCTTATCCCCATCGTTCTGGCCATGATGTATGGTTTAGTAAAAATGTCTTGGCCAAACAAAAAATCTTGAATATCAACACTTTGACCCACAAAATACAAACAAGTTCGTATTGATTAAAGAGGCGAAGATTGGCCAATTTTGTATCATCAATTTGAATGAGACAAAAGCCATGAAAACACTTCTACTTACACTCTGTATATATTCTATTACAGAGTTGTCACTTGCCCAACAAGCGGATTCTTCTCATTCTCAAAAAACAACGCAATATGTCGTTCCTAAAGTACGCTTCACGGGGGAGATGAATCTAACGACGGGTTATTACGAAATGAACGGCTTGGGTGGTCCTCAAGGTCAGTTTAACCCTTGGATTGCCAATGGAAGCTTCACTTTGATGAGTCAATCGGGGTGGACAATACCCATCAGTTTTCTGTGGAGTTCGCAAAACTATCAGTACCGACAACCCTATAATCAGATTGGCATCAGTCCTCAATTCAGGAAATGGTTAAAACTACACGGTGGCTATCGTAATGTCTATTTTTCGCCTTTTACCCTGGCGGGGCATTCATTTTTGGGCGGGGGTGTTGAACTCAATCCTGGTATTTTACGCATTGGGGCAGTATATGGTAAATTAAACCGCGCCATTGAATCTAACTACGCCAACCCTGACCAAGTGGCTTCGTTTGAAAGGACAGGGTACAGCCTAAAACTGGGTTTGGGCAATCAGCGCGATTATTTTGACGTTATTTTACTGAAAGCCGCCGACAATCCGTCCTCTATTCAAACTGGAAACAGTCCCTTAAAACCCGCCGAAAATTTAGTCGTTGGCATCAGTTCAAGGTTACATCTGAGTCCCAAATTACGCTTAGAAATAGACGCGGCGGGGAGTGCTTACACCAATGATCTACGTACGGATGAAATAGCCGCCACGCAAGTACAAGCTGCCGACCAAGAACTACATGCGCAGTATCTGCAACACACCAAAGAGGTATTCGTACCTCGTGCTTCTACGCAAGCTTACTCGGCAGTGCAAGCATCGCTTGTTCGTAAAGGAAAGCATACCGACCTCAAAATGAGATACAAACGCATCGAGCCTGGTTATAAAAGCATGGGTGCTTACAACTTCCAAACCGATATTGAGAGTTTTTTATTGGCTCCAACCTTAAAAATGTGTAAAAACCGACTCTCTTTGCAAACAAGCATTGGCTACCAGCACGACAACCTGCTCAATCAGAAAAAAGCCCAAACCGACCGTCTGATTGGCTCGGCAAATCTTGCGCTTTCGACCGACAACAACCTGATGATTGACTTTGGGTTTTCAAATTACGGAATTACCCAAAAAGCGGGTTATATTTCCCTTAATGATACCTTACGGTTGTCTCAAAATGACCGAACTTTTTCGGCTAATCTTATGAAACTGTGGGTTACAAAATCTGCCACTCACACCCTGATGGCTTCTGCCATTTATCAAGAACTCCAAGACCTCAACCCGCTCACGGCCAATTTCAACCAGAACCAAAATTGGAATTATACCTTCAATTATTCTTGGCAGAGCTTTTCGCTTTACATGAACGTAAACGCAGGGTATTCTTACACCCAAACCAAGGCTTTGGGCATGAATACAGTTTTTCAGGGTCCCTCGCTCAACGTCTCAAAAAAACTACTAAAAAATCAAAAACTCAGCACCAGCCTCGCCGTAAGTTATTTGACAAGCGAAGAAAATATATCGGAATTTAAGCAGAAAGGAACGGTTGTTACCAATTCGCTTGGCGTCGAATACCAACTCACATCCACCCATCGGTTTTCCTTTCATTGGAATTACGTCAAGAGCAAGGGAGTACAGTCTTTTCACCAATACCAAGGCAACATCCAATACACAATGAGTTTTTGAATAAGTGAAAAATTGTACACCTTTACAGTTCGTACTTTTAACACTTCAAAAATGACCAGTCAACAAACTCCAACCGAGATTTTTCAAAGTTTAGAGAAAACCATTCAGGGTTATATTGCTGCCCTCGACAGCTATACCGACGAACAGTTTACCCACAAAACTGCCCCAGAAGTGTGGTCGTTGGGGCAAATGTATGAACACCTATCCCTAACTGCTAATTTTTTCTTTTTGGCCAATACTGTACGTTGTCTTCAACAACGCAAAGGACAAGAAGGTGGCGAGAAAAATCAATACGGAGATAATATCTTCAAATACAACAGCTTCCCTCCTATCAAGGTCAAAGTACCCGAAGGCTTCGGAGCACCTGAGCTTATCGCCAAAACCCGAGATGAATACAAAACTTTGTTGAAAAAAGTGATAGAAGACGCCCAACAATTGATAGGTGCCGTAACCAGCGACGCGGGACATTATAAATGTATTCACCCCGTTTTTGGCTGGCTCAACGCCCACGAATGGTACCATAACATGGACATGCACTTTCGTCACCACTTACGGCAGCAAAAAGAATTGGAGACGATTTTATCATAGGCGAAATACCCAGAAGATGGCGAAAATCTACATTTTCTTCGCAGCAATGGTCACCGTTATTTGTAGGCTGCTACCATTTTCGTCGCTATCTGAATAGGTTTCTTGCAATTTTAAAGCACTATTCCCAATTTGACCCACACTTACGCCTGCATTTTGCAAGTCAAAGTCACCGTTGCTCATCGCTTTGAGGTCAA
>JBGAVQ010000297.1:0-6835 GCA_044228045.1 Spirosomataceae bacterium | reverse complement strand
TCAATAAGTCGAAAGTCTGAGAGTCAAGAAAGTCGTAAGTCGAGCGAAGTCAAGATAGTCGTAAGCCTGAAAGTTGTAAATCCGTATGTCGAGCGAAGTCGAGATAGTCATAAGCCTGAAAGTCGTAACTCCGTAAGTCGAGCGAAATCAAGATAGTCATAAGCCTGAAAGTCGTAACTCCGTAAGTCGAGCGAAGTCGAGACTCAAACGCAAAAAAGCCCCGTAACACAGGGCTTTTTTGCACTTTTCACCTAACCCAATTCTCAAACCTTAATCCTTTTATTGGTAGCGAGTAAAATATTGGTTATTAGTGGGTTAAAAATTAAATTTATCTAATAACCGACCCAATTACTGCTTTATTTTGCTGCGATAATTTTAAACTCCGTCCGGCGATTCATCTGGTGCTGGTCTTCGGCACATTCTACCCCATTGCCACAGTCGTTAATCAATTCTTTTTCACCATAACCTTTGGCAATGAGTCGCTTAGGGTCAATGCCACGGGCTTTCAAATAACCAATTACGGCCCTTGCACGATTTTCTGACAAGCGTAAGTTGTATGTATCACTCGAGCGAGCGTCTGTATGTGAGCGAATCTCAATTTTCATGTACGGATTTTTCTTCAAGGCAGGAATCAGCTGCTCGTCCAATTGCTTGGCGGCATCGGGGCGAATAAAGAATTGATTTAAGTCATAGTAGATATTTTCAATCTTATACACTTCGCCTTCGCCATAAAGTCCTACTTCGTTTTCTATCACTTTTGGCCCCTTGCCCGACTTCATTTTAGAAATCGCATTCACATTGGTAGCATATTTATCTTTCTCTACCAAAATTTTGTGGTTGGCATTGGGTTTTACATTAAACTCATAGCTACCGTCTTCGCCTGTAATAACCGATTGTTTCGTTTTTTCTTTTTCGTTCAAAAGTGTCACTTTTGCTCCTGCAATTGGCTTTTGGGTCAATTCTGACTTCACAATTCCTCTTACTAAGGTTCCTTGTGTGCGTTCTAAGTAGATAGAAACCTCCGTTTGGTGTTTCGACATCGAGCGAGTCGAATATTTCACGCTGTTGGTCAAATATCCTTCTTTAATGGCCTTGAACTCATACTCGGTATTGGCATCTAAGCACATCGAAACCTTGCCATCCATACCCGTAATTTTCAATTCTTTGCTCTCGCCATTTCTAAGAATTTTCACATCTGAGGCCTCAATGGGTTGTTTTGATTCGGCATCATAAACCATCAAGTTGAAAATCTTACAGCTACGGCGAAACATATACAGGTTGTCGTCGCTTAGCCCACGTTTGCGGTTTGAGCTTAGGTATCCGAGGGTGCGGTCACGGTTGCAAATAAATCCAAAATCGTCTTTATCAGAGTTAATCGGAAAGCCCATGTTGATGGGTTGCCCCATCGGAATGCCCTCCTTCAATTCCATTGTAAAAATATCCAAGCCCCCTAAGCCTTCGTGTCCGTCTGAGGCAAAATAAAGGTTGTTACTTTCGTCCACAAACGGGAACATTTCGTTGCCTTCTGAGTTAATTTCTTTACCCAAATTGACCGGTGTACCCCACTCGCCGTTGCGGTATTCTACTACATACACATCTGTTCCACCAAACCCGCCAGGCATATCCGACACAAAGTATAAGCGAGTGTTATCTGGAGAAAGGGCGGGGTGCCCGCATGAATATTCGTTTGAATTAAACGGTAATTCTTTTACATTACCCCAGCTATTTTTCTGGTAATCAGAGGTGTATAGTTTTAATTTATTAATTCCTTCTGAGCTTTTGTTTGAACGGCCTTTGTTGTAGTTGTTACGAGTAAAAATAATTTTCTCCTCTCCTTTAAAGAAAGTCATCGGCCCTTCGTGATATTTTGTATTAAGTGTACGAGAAAAAATTTCCGTTTTACTTAAAGGCTGTTCTTCTTTGGATGCGTTTTCTAATACTTGGTTAGTCGTAAGCGCACCACCCAATCCTGCTGTTGAGGTACTTCGCATAGTTGGGTCAATAGAACGGTGAAGCTCTGCTGTATCAGGTGCAAAGTAAAGATCCAAAAATGGCGTTTGGTTGTACGAAAACACTCTTTTAACAGCACCGCCTTCTTCACGTGCCGACACAAAGACCAAGCCGTTTTTGTAGAACATCGGGCTAAAATCTGACTGCCGAGAGTTAATAGGCAAGTAGTCCACCTTGTACGACGACGAGTCTTGGTAGAATCTGCTCACGTCCATATAGGCTACCGTGAAGCGTCGTCCACGTAAGTCAGCAGCTTGCATTTCGCCGTATTTGCTATACATTTTTTGGGAGTCTCGGTGTTTGCCATTTTGGGCAAGTGCCTGAGCATAATAAAGATACGACTCGCTTTCGAGGTCGTCGTATTCTTTAATGAGGTCTTCATATACCCGCTCGGCATTACGGCTGTCTTGCATTCGCCTGTAGCTGTAACCCAGCTTGGTAAGTGCTTCTTTTCTTTCAGCTGGCTCTTTCTTCTTGTCCAGCCTCATGTACTCCTCGTAAAGCCTTATGGCACTGAGGTAGCTCATGTTCTCAAACTGCCGATTAGCAGCCCGAAGTCTGCCGCTTTGTGCAAAAGCCACTGAGCTTACTGCCAAGCAGACCACCATCATCAATAGTAATTGGGTTCGTTTCATGGGTATTAACGTTTTCTCCAATAACACTCCTACAAAAGCTGTGCCAAAACTTTTGTTCATTTATAAAACGTTGAGTTCAACCTGATATTTTGCCCTCAACTGCCTATTTCTATCTCTAAAATTCGTTGTGATTGATCCGAAACTTTAAAGCGTTCGTCGGTTCTGAGGCCAATTACCCATGCAATTTGATTGTCGGACGTGAGCACCCAAACATTTTCTTTCTCCCAAACGGATATTTTTTTGTCAATTAACAAATCAGAAATTTTTTTGCGTTTTCCACCCATCCCAAATGGACAAAACCAGTCTCCTATTTGCCATTTACGTACTACTAACGGATATACAAGTTTATCATCATCAAAATAAGCCGTCAATTGATTGGCTGGGAATTTCCTCACTGACCACTCTTTCACCACCATAAGGCTCATCTTTAGCTGCATTGTTTCAGCTTGAACTGCTTGTTGATGCTTACTAATTTCTACTATCAAGCTCCTTTTTTCTGTATCGCTGTGGTCGGTGTTCCCTATCGCCGTGGTCAGTGTCCCCACTGACCGCTCCTTCAACATCAAAAATTGCCGGTCTCGCACGAGCGTATGGGTAGCAGTTTCAAAGTGTTTTCCTGCTTGGGTATCAAAAGAAGCCACAATTGCTTGACACTGGTGATAGTTAAATCCAAACTTTTTTATTAATTCAAACAAGCGAAGTGTGGGAACACTCATTGACCTTAACGCTTGAAAATCAACAAAAACCACTTCATTTTCTTGCCAAACAGTCTGGCGAGTTAATTCAATTGCTTCTTTAAAAATGGTCTCCGTAGCTGCCAATTTTTCAACAGTTTGCATCAAAGTTTTCTCCAAATTCGGGTTGATTTCTTTTAGAATGGGAATCACCTTATTACGGAGCAAATTACGGTGATAGTGGTCTGTAACATTTGAGCTATCTTCTCGCCAAAGCACCTGATTATCAACAGAAAAGGCTTCAATTTCAGTTCGATTCATAAACAATAATGGACGAATAAGTACTCCGTTTTTAGGTTTGATGCCATGCAACCCCGCAATGCCCGTACCCCGAACCAAATTGAACAGAACCGTTTCGACCACATCGTTTTGATGATGAGCTGTGGCTATGAAATCAAATCCTTTTGTTTGTCTAAGCTCCTCAAACCACTCATAACGTAATTCTCGTGCTGCCATCTGAATCGAAATCCCCTTGGAGTTGGCAAATTGTGTGGTTTCAAATCGTTTTGTAAAACAATGAATACCACGTTGTTCGGCCCATTGTTTCACAAAAAGTTCATCACCATCTGACTCTTCTGCTCGCAAACCAAAATTACAATGAGCTATCTCGAACAGAAGTTTGGCTTGCCAAAACAAGGTTGCCAATACCATCGAATCTATCCCTCCACTTACAGTAAGTAAGGTTTTTTGATGCGGTTCGAGCAATTGTTGTTCGTTAATAAACGTTAAAAAGCGGTTTAACATAAGGGAATTAGCTAATTTTGAACGAAAATATAGACTTCCAGTTAGTTTTATGAATTTATCCAAAAGTCATTCAACTCATTTCATGACTTCCCAGATTGCTGTGAACTTTAAACCATTGCGTTATTTTTTTGTCAAAATAGCAATGTTACTGCCAACCTTTTTGGTCGTATTCTCGTCATATAGTCAAGTACCATCTACTACTGTTCAAGCAAACGATAACCGAGTAGAAATCCTTCATGCCGATAGCCTCGTAGGTATATTACAAGACGGTGTTATGCTCCGCAGGTTGGTAGGTAATGTACGACTCAAACAAAAAACAACACTCGTGAACTGTACACAAGCTATATTGAACGAACTCACCAACGTGGTAGATGCCTATGGCAAGGTTCGTATCATGCAAGGCGATAGTGTAACGCTCACGGGCGACTCGGCAACTTATTTTGGTAATGTTCGCCAAGCGAATTTACGAGGAAAAACAGTAACGATGAATGATAAAGTGATAACGCTTACTTCTAAGAAATTAGACTATGACCTCAATACTGGTATAGCGGTGTATTCGGGTAATGGTAAGTTAGTAGATAAAGACAACGTTCTCACAAGCAGAGAGGGTATATATAACACCAAAACCAAACTTTTTGTCTATAAACATAATGTAAAGCTGGTCGGTAAAAGCGATGAAAACAAAAAACCTTTTACACTTACTGCTGACTCGATGCGATATAGCACTCGCACCAAAATTGCATTTTTTATTGCTCCCACCAAAGTAATTAGCGAAAAAGACACGCTTTTTGCAAAGTCGGGGATTTACGACACTAAGAATCGCTCGTCTTATTTTGATAGCCGCACTACTATTAAGACTGAGGAATATGATATTACGGGTGATACATTATTTTATGACAAAAACAGCGAGCGTGGTATCGCCAGAGGCAATGTAGTATTGGTGTCTCGCAAAGATGAAACTATTTTGTATGGGCAATTTGGTGATTACAATGGCAAAAGTGGTCTCAGTAAAGTTTTTGGCAAACCACTGATGAAAAGTGTGGTTAATAAAGATACACTTTTTCTATCGGCAGACACGCTGTTATCAGTAGAAAATAAAGAAAAAAAAGACCGTAAGTTGTTTGCTTTCAAGCATGTACTAATTTATAAAAAAGATTTTCAGGGTAAGTGTGATTCATTAATCTACAACACAACTGATTCCACTATTTTCTTTTACCAAAAACCAATTCTATGGAGCGAGAGTAATCAGACCGAAGCCGATTCAATACAAGTACTTATGGTAAACAACAAGATTAACTCCATGTACTTGAGAAGTAAGGCATTTGTTGTTTCTACGGATACCATTCAGAATTTTAACCAAGTAAAAGGTCGTAAAATAAACGCATCATTTAACAAAGAAGGTGGTCTCGAAAAAGTATATGTTGAAGGCAATGGCGAGAGTGTCTATTTTGCGTTAGACGACAAAAACAAAATGATAGGGCTTAATCGGGTACAGTGCAGTAAAATGAATCTCAATTTTTTGAAAGGAAAAGTTCGCCGTATTTCATTCATAGGAAAGCCAGATGCAAGGTTTATTCCACCACCCGAAATCACAAGTGAAAACAAAGCTTTACCCAATTTTTCGTGGCGAATCGGTGAAAAACCAACCAAGCAACAAACGATTGAAGGCTCACAAAAACCAATAGTACCTGTGACAAAAGGCGGGAGCGAACGTCCAACCATTCAGGCAACAACAAAGCCTTCGGTGGAGAATGCCAAAAAGCAGTAACGCCGTTCATCTAAATAAATTGCTATTTTATCAAACAAATTGCGTTTTTTCTTGGTTTTTATAATTGTGTTACTTATTTTTGTTTCTATGCAGAAGATTAACCTGTGAAGTGCCATGACAAGATTAATATACTACCTCATTTTGCTAATGCTGATTGCCGCTGTGCCGGCCACCACATCGGTTTATGCCCAAAGCAAAAGTCGCTTGGACATAAAACCAAAATCAACCACAACTCAGCCATCGCAAAAATTAGGAGTACCGTTTTTGAAACCTGCTCCAACCGACCGCTTAGTTATAAAACGCTCAACCGCTATCAGTCAGTTTTATAGAAGCATTTTGACCTCGCAACAAACAACCAAAAAGACCAACAGCGGAAGCGAACTAATTGCCAACACAGTAGTATCAACCAACGAAGTAAAAGCTAACGAAGAAAGTTTACAAAACGTCGAGAAATTATTTAGTAACGACAAAATCACCATTTCAAACATCTACCCTAATCCGGCTAACGAGTACGCTATGGTAGATTATGTGCTTTCACCAAGCGTGAACGAAGCAAAGTTGGTTTTTTACAATGTACTTGGTTCAGAAGTAACGGGCTATCCGCTCGAAAAAAATGAACGTAAAATGACAATTAGAACCAGCGAAATAGCCAACGGGATTTATTTCTACCAGTTGTATGTAGATGGTAAAACCTTAGCAACCAAGAAGTTGTTAGTTAGGCATCAATAATATTTCATAAAAAAGGAGAGGCTGTTTCAAACGAAACAGCCTCTCCTTTTTTATATGGGTCTGGCCCATTTCTCATCAATTGATAGTCTATTGGTCAGACCTTCGGTACAGACCCTAACTATTTTCGCATTTTTGCCCAGCCGTAATACAGTAAAAAAACAGCAGCACAAATACCCAATCCCAGCGACTCACGGGCTAATTCTTGGTTTACGGTT
>JBGAVQ010000296.1:0-6844 GCA_044228045.1 Spirosomataceae bacterium | reverse complement strand
ATTTATTCTCAAAAAGAGTGGCTTTGGGTTTATTGGCTGGGTTAAGTCCACTAAAAATCTCCTTTACATACATTTTGGCAACCCGACGAGGTGTACCTTTGAGGCTGTCGTCGGTCAAATCAAGACCAAGTGTGAGCATGATTTCACGAAAATGCTCTTCAATTACATTGATTTTCTGTCCGTCAGTCAGCGCAAAAGCATCCTCACGCAATGGGGTATTCATGCTTGATCCAACGTGGTCGTCACCCAATTGGTCAATCCAAGCCATGTCTTCGGTATCAAGTAGCTGGGTATTCAACGATGTTTCGTTCGGTTTCATAAAGTTGGATTTTCAAATCAAAAGATGGGGACAAATGCACTCGAAGTAATTCATAGATTACAATTGCAATGTTTTCTGCACTTGGATTAAGGTTTTTGAATTCCTCAGTATCCAAATTCAAGTTTTTATGGTCAAAGCGTTCTACTACTTGTGTCTTGATAAGTTCGCTTAACCACTTTAAATCAAGCACATAACCCGTTTCAGGATTCACATCACCAACTACTTTTACAATTAACTCGTAGTTGTGTCCATGATAATTAGGATTATTACAAACCCCAAAAATGAGCTTGTTTTGTTCTGCACTCCAAGCTGGATTGTGCAAGCGATGCGCAGCATTAAAATGTTCTTTCCTTAAAACAGCGACTCGTTTGGGCTCCATAATATATTCATCGTGTAAAGTCTGTGTAAACCCTATGAAGTAATTTCATAGAGCAAACTATTCTCGCAAATAGCGCAGTCGGAAAGCGAAAGGATTAGCTTAGGCTCTACGTTTAAATGTCGTCAGAAAGGTTGTCTGCAACACATTCAAACCTGCCGGCAAAGGTTTCATTGTGGTCAAATCAAGGTTAGAACTTCCTAAATAGGGCTTTGGTTCAAAAAAAAGTTGTTTTTTTTGCAAGTATTGATTGGTTCTGCCATCTTACAGCCTTATTTGAACCCATTGACTCATTTAATAACTTTCATCAACCATGTCAGAAACACTTAACCGAAGAAATTTTATAAAAAATACAGCCACAGCCAGTGCCGGAGCTGCACTTTTTCCAAATGTATTGTTTGGAGCAGCTGACGACAGCAAAGTACGTTTGGCATTTATAGGTGTTGGTTTGCGAGGGCGTAGCCATGTAGATCAAGCTATCTATCGTTCCGATGTAGTGATTCCTGCCATTTGTGATATTGACCCAGATGCCATAGCCCACACTCAAAAAATGCTGCGAGATGCAGGCCGGCCCGAGGCCGCCGTGTATAGTAAAAGCGAGCGAGATTTTGAAAATATGCTCAAACGAGACGATATTGACGGTGTAGTGATTGCCACTCCATGGGAATGGCACGTACCAATGGCCGTGGCCACTATGAAGGCTGGTAAGTATGCCGGTGTGGAGGTTTCGGCTACTGTTACCTTACAAGAATCTTGGGATTTGGTAAACACGTACGAAAAAACCGGTTCTCACTGCATGATTTTGGAGAACGTGTGTTATCGAAGAGATGTAATGGCTGTGCTTAATATGGTACGGCAGAATATGTTTGGTGAGCTGACCCACATGCACTGTGGCTATCAACACGATTTGCGAAATATTAAGTTTAACGATGGCAAGGGACATGGCAAGGGAGTTGAATTTGGAGCCAAAGCATTTAGCGAAGCCAAGTGGCGTACCCAGCATTCGGTGGACCGCAATGGTGACCTATACCCAACGCATGGGTTAGGCCCAGTAGCCGAAATGTGCAACATCAATAGGGGCAACCAGTTTTTGTACTTAACCTCTATGTCCACACAGGCTCGGGGTCTGCACAAATATGTAGTGGACAATGGCGGAGCAAACCACCCAAACGCAAATGTCAATTTTAAATTGGGGGATATTGTGACTACCCTAATAAAATGTGCCAATGGTGAAACCATTTTGATTTCGCATGATACCAACTCACCAAGACCATACTCACTTTGTTTTAGAGTACAAGGTACCGAAGGTTTATGGATGGATGATGGCAAAACTATTTACATCGAAAAAGTGTCACCAAAACCTCACGCATGGGAGCCTTTTAAAGAATACCAAGAAAAATATGATCATCCGCTCTGGAAAACACATGTACAAAGTGCTGAAAAAGCGGGTCATGGTGGCATTGACTTTTTTGTGTTGAGGGCATTCATCGAAGCCATCAAGCGAAAAGTAGCCCCACCAATGGACGTATATGATGCTGCTGCATGGTCTGCCATTAGCCCATTGTCAGAAGAGAGCATCAAAAAAGGTTCTGCACCAGTTGCTATTCCAGACTTTACTCGTGGAAAATGGAAAACCAATAAGCCTATTTTTGCCTTGACGGATGAATACTAAGAAAAATTTGGGAATTTTTACAATGCCCAAATCAAGTTTTTGAATCATAAATCACATTTCAAATAGCTAAACCTAACCATACAAAACCACCATTCGCATGCAAGAAAATAAAAATTATACAGGGCCGCTTCTCATCATTGGAATGCTCTTTTTTGTCTTTGGCTTCGTTACATGGGTTAATGGCACACTCATTTCGTTTTTCAAAAAAGCCTTTAACCTCGACAACACAAGCTCCTACTTAGTTACATTCGCTTTTTTTATTTCTTATACAGTAATGGCCATACCCTCATCTGCTGTACTTAAAAAAGTTGGATTCAAAAAAGGAATGTCACTCGGATTGGCTATTATGGCCGTTGGTACTATTATTTTTGTACCTGCGGCAAGAGTAGCTTCATACCCACTTTTTTTGTTCGGCTTATTTACCATTGGCATTGGCCTTACATTGCTTCAAACAGCCTCAAATCCATATTTAACTATTTTAGGGCCACGTGAAAGTGCAGCTCAACGTATTAGCTTAATGGGAGTTGCTAACAAAATTGCGGGTATTTTGAGCCAGCGATTTTTTGGGAGCTTACTATTAGCAGGAGGGGCAGTAGGTGTAGCAAATACAGTTGAAAATGAACTTGAAAAAGTAGTTACACCTTATTTGGTGCTAACAGGCGTTTTGGTAGTTTTAGCTGTGTTAATTCAACTCTCGAAAGGGCTTCCAGAAGTAAGCGAAGAACAAGAAGGTTCAGAAAGTGCTGCAAGCACAAAAACAAGTGTATTTCAATATCCTAATCTTGTTTTGGGGCTTATCGCTTTGTTTTGTTATGTTGGGTTAGAGGTAATTGCAGGCGACACCATTATTAGTTATGGTATTTCGCTCGGTTTCCCTGAAAACGAAGCAAAAGATTTTGGACAATATACACTTTGGCTGATGATGGCTGGTTACATCATGGGGATTGTGCTAATTCCCAAATATGTATCTCAGCAAACGTGGCTCAAACTCTCTTCAATTTTTGGTTTGATATTCACGATTATTGCATTGTTTACAAATGGCTTTACCTCAGTACTTTGTATCGCAATTTTAGGTTTGGCTAATGCCATTATGTGGCCTGCTATTTGGCCGCTTGCTATTGATGGGTTGGGAAAATATACAAAAATTGGTTCAGCATGGCTCATTATGATGATTGCGGGTGGAGCTATTTTACCCTTAGTCTATGGTAAATTAGCCGATAGTTTGGGTAGTACTCAGCAAGCATATTGGTTGTTAGTACCACTCTATTTGGTTGTTTTGTATTTTGCAATGATTGGGCACAAAAAGAAAAGTTGGTGATTTTTATCCTTAGCATATTTAAAAAGTGAGCGAAACTTCTATTACAGTTTCTACGCCTGGCCGCATTTGTTTGTTTGGCGAACACCAAGATTACTTGGGTTTGCCTGTCATTGCAGCGGCTATTTCTCGCCGAGTTTCAATTACGGGGCGACCTCAGTCTATCAAAAAAGTTGACATTCAACTTCCTGATATTCAGTCGTCTGAGTGTTTTGATTTGACCTTTCCTTTGGCCTATACTCGTGAACGAGATTATTACAAAAGTGCCTTAAATGTGGTTCATCGAGAAGGGCTAACGTTCGATGGTGGTTTTTTATGTGAAGTAAAAGGCAACATTCCTATCAACTCAGGCACATCCTCCTCCTCGGCTTTACTGGCCTCTTGGATTACCCTTCTATGTTTACTTAGTCAACAAAAGCCAGCATGGTCAGCTCAATTTATTGCTGAACTGGCTAATCGAGCAGAAGTTTTAGAGTTTGGTGAACCAGGTGGCATGATGGATCATTATTCCACTGCTATGGGCAATGTAATATATTTGGAGTCGGAGCCTTGTATCAACGTAGAAACGCTTAAACCCAATTTGGGTGCTTTTGTGCTTGGAGATTCTCTTGAACCCAAAGACACCATCGGTATTTTGGGACGAGTAAAGTTTGGGATGCTTGATATCATTCATAAAATAAAGGCTATTCAACCTGATTTTATGCTTGCCTCTGCCAATGAGGAAGATATTATCAAAGCAAAAAAAAACTTAACAGACGACGAATATTTGTTGCTGATGGGGAATATTTCGGACAGAGATATACTAAGAGAAGCAAAAATTGAATTATCAAAGTCTGAAATAAACCACCACTTATTTGGTGATTTATTGAATCTACATTTTACCAATTTGAGAGATGCTAAAAAAATTTCTACCCCAAAATTGAATAAAATGGTTGAGGTTTCACTGGCAGCAGGGGCATTGGGGGCTAAGACAAATGGTTCAGGTGGTGGAGGTTGTATGTTTGCCTATGCACCTACCCACCCAGAACAAGTAGCAGAAGCCATCGAGAAAGTAGGTGGAAAAGCCTATATCATCTCCATTGATGAAGGTACAAAGGTTTTATGATTCAGTCCAAAAATTTTTGTGAACAAAATAGTTGTACGGTATGTTCTTTCTGAACATATCAGAAATCAAATTCGGTTAAAACATTTGCACATGAAAAATCGTATTGTCGAACAGTTTAAACTTGGTGAGGTATTTAGCTATTTTGTAAGGGTATTCAAAAAAAATGATCCTGAAAAATACCCAAGTAGTTTCAATTTACGGATGATGCACGGCATCAACCGCATTTCTATCATCATGTTTGTATTTTGTGTTTTGGTGATGATTTATCGTGCTTTCACCCGATGAATATTGAAACTTTTAGAGCCTACTGTCTTGCCAAAAAAGGTGTAACCGAAGAACTCCCTTTTGGCCCTACAACTTTGGTTTTTAAGACAATGGGTAAGATGTTTGCCCTGACAAGTTTAGATGCTGAAAATTTTAGTATTAATTTAAAATGTGACCCCGAAAATGCCGAAGAATTACGTGAGCATCATCCATGCGTAGTTCCAGGCTATCACATGAACAAAAAACATTGGAACACAATTTTGGTGGATGGTTCAGTGTCAGACCAAAAACTTTGTGAGTGGATTGATCATTCTTATGGGTTGATTATTAGTGCATTACCCAAAAAAGTCAAACAACAATTGGACGACTTGTGAAATGGAAATGATTTTCTTAACACTGCTGATAGTTCCGTATTTTGTGATTAAATATTTCACAACGGATCATGAAACCCCTGCAGAAAAGGACAGAAAATTAATGGAGGTTGGCCTAAAATTATTGGAGAACAAATCTTTTAATGAAGCCTTTGTTTATTTTGATGAGGCGGCAAAAATAAACCCCAAATCAGCAATAGCGTATCTGTATCGTGGTAAAAGCAATTTAGCACTGGGCAATATATACTCAGCCCTTTTTGATTTTACTCAATCCTGTTCCTTAGACAATACCCTTGCCGAATGTTATTATTTGAAAGGTATGGCTTTGTTTGAATTAGAGGAGTTTGAACAATCGTTTCTTGAATTTGACAAGGCTGTTTGGCATTATCGTGCTCAAGATGCTGAAGCTATGCGATGGAGAGCCATAGCACGCTATCGCATAGGACAAACAAATCAAGCAGAAAAAGATTTAGAAAATGCTATTCGTTTAGGTGATGAAAAAGCCAGCCACTTGCTCCAAAAATTGCGTCAGCAAACTATAAAGTAAAAGTTTATCTCACCCCGCCTTTTTTGCACCAATCAGTCGTTTGGCTTAGTATCTTAGGGTCTTTAGAGCGACTTCGCACATAATTACACAAAAATTCATATTCTTTGGGACCTGGCCCAGCAATTGAAATGTACTTCTTAATTCGTTCAATGGCCTGTTGAGCCTGTTTTTGTCTGAACAAGGCATTCAACTCTGGCATAAGTGTTCTGCTTTCTGCAGATTTTGCATCTATCCCCGCTTTTAGCAAGTACCCTTTCAACTCGCTTATTTTCTGTGAGCTGAAAGTATTACCTCTACTGCTATATAATGATGACATGATGATGTTTTCCGCAACTGAATTCACTTGTTGTTTAGGATATTTTTTGTAAAATACATTCATATTGCCAATTAGGTATTTAAACATTGGATTGTCTGTATCAAGTACTATTTTTTGAAGAACTATAAAGTTCATCTCTGTTGACATAGCTGCAATAGAAAGTGTTTTGGCATAATCACTCATTGCTTGAATGCTTCGAACTGTATCCATCTGAATGCGACTATACAAACCATAATCTACTAAAAATCCAGGGTCTCGTACCCCTGATTTGTATCTCGCAGGGGCTCCCGATGCCCTGACCATAGGATTTGTGGCATCTGATGCAGCTTTTAATACGATGCTCGGTTGGTTCATGCCCTCGCCCATAACTCCTATATGATGTAGTTTTACATCTTTGTCAAAATACAACAGCATGGGCAATGAAGGAATCCAGATTTTTTGGGCATTAAAAAATGCTTGCGCCTCAGGCGAGTTAATGTCCAATTTGTAGCTAACGAACTGTTGATTGTAGGTGCTACCTACGGCTGGATTTTCAAAAATGGGTACAAAACTTTGACAA
>JBGAVQ010000295.1:0-6949 GCA_044228045.1 Spirosomataceae bacterium | reverse complement strand
AACAAGAGGGCGAAATAATACCTATTGAAGTAAAATATGGTTCGGCAGGAAGGCTAAGAAGTTTGCATCAATTGATGCTTGAAAATTCGCATATCCAAAAAGCGATTATCTATTCAAAAGCAAAATTGGGTGTGCAAGATAAACTAAACTTTGTGCCAATTTATTATGCTGGAAAAATTGATTGATGCTTCGAATGGCAATAAGTTACGATGCAGACGAGTGAACGGAAGTATCCGTTTTAGGAATATTACGATTGGTCAGGATGGCACGTCCGCCGTTGCCAAGCATATTGGCAGGAGGATTGAGCATAAAGTTGGGGTCTAAATCAATCACTTTTGCCTCGGTTGTCGAAATCAAAATGCGACTGTAAGGCCGTATCGCCCAGCAATTGGCATGGGCTTTTTCATCGCCTGCTCGCCAAGTAGCGGTTTCTTTTTCGAGTAGTGCGATAATGTCCGCCGAATCGGTATTTGATTGGGCATAATTGTCTATTGAACAAGTGATTAGACTCAATAGGATTAGGTACTTTATCATGTTTTTTAATGATTTCTATGACAAAAAATAGGGGACACAGATGACACGGATACAAAATGTAGCACAGATTTTCACGGATTATTTTAGGAATTCGTGAAAATCTGTGTTGGAACATCTGTGTCCAAATTACGTCAAAACGCTACTTCAATTTCATAGCCACAGGGTCCCATTTTATAATTTTTTTGGTAAAATAACTGTCGTTACAAGCCAAGGCAGGCACGGCAGCTCTGAAACCAAATTCGGCATCTTCCACAACGGGTTTACCTGTGCGAATGGCATCAAAGAAATTGGTAAAATGGTCTAAATGATCGCTGTAACCCGCTGGGACTTTAAATACAATGTTTTCTTTGGTTTTCCGCTTGCGTTGTTCGGGAGTCCATTTGGCGTCGTAGTCTTTTTGCATTTCGTCCTGCATACTTTTTGAAAAAGTAAACACCGAATCATATCCACCAAAGCCTGGGGCTTCGGGCATGAGACTATGCTTAACCGTGATATTGTTGCCTTGTACTTGTATCACGCCTTCTGAGCCTACCAATTGGATGATTTCTTGTCCGCCCGTTCCGCTGATAAAGTTCACTTGCAGGGTCAGTTGAAAGGCGGGATGCTCGGGGCTATTTGGGTATTGCATCACCCCCGACATCACATCGGGCATATTGCGTCCGTCGTTCCAATAACTAAACTGACCTGTGCTGTAAATACTTTCAGGGCCTTTGGAGTTGGTCATAAAATGCGTACCACTCAACAAGTGAATGAATAAATCGCCCGCTACGCCTGTGCCCACTTCTTTGAAGGCCCGCCACCAGAAGAATTTTTTGCCGTCGTAAGGCATTTTTTTACCCGTGATAGCAATGAATTTTTCCCAGTCGGTGGTGTTGGCATCAGCGTCTTTCGGAATGGTGTATTCCCATGCCCCAATGGAACTTTGGCGGTCATAGACGGCATTGACCATATTAATTTTTCCGATTTCGCCTGCGGCCAATAGTTCTTTGGCTTTGGCGTACCCGAGGCTACTCACTCGTTGGCTTCCCACCTGAAACACCTTGCCCGATTTTTTGGCGGCAGCCATGACAGGATATCCCTCGCTGATTTTATACACCATCGGTTTTTCACAATACACGTGTTTGCCAGCGGCCAGAGCATCTAACGACATACGGGCATGCCATACGTCGTGGGTACAAATCAAGACGGCGTCAATGTCGTTTTTGGCTAATAGCTCTTTGTAATTTCGGGTGGTGAAGAGGTCTTTGCCGTATTGTTCTTTGGCATTTTCGAGACGGCCTGGGTACAAATCACAAATTCCTGCCAATTCTACCCCAGGGACTTTGAGGGCGGTATTCAAGTCAAAATGTCCTTGGACTCCGTAACCGATTACGCCAATTCTGACTTTGTCGTTGGTTGCAAAGGGGCGTTCATACTGTAAGATACGTTCTTCGGCTTTTTGCTGGGCGGCCAACGACGCAAAAGGGGACGAAGCAGCGATCAAACTGGTAGCTCCAATTTGCTGTAAGAATTTTCTTCTGGATGAGTTGTCGTTTTTCATTGATTAGGATTGGTTTAAATTATTTCGTCCATAAATCGTTTGGTTTGGTCGGCCAAAAAAATAGGAATGTTCAGTAATCCATCATTGACTTCTAAATTCTTCAATGAATAGCGAATTTTCAATCTTGGATTGTATTGTTTGGCATAATAAGCTAAACTTTTGCTACGAACACTTTCCCCCGATTTGACCTCGACAGGAACTATTTCATTTCGATATTGTATCAAAAAATCTACTTCGGCAATGGCGTCAGAAGTCCAATAACAAAACCCTGACTCAAATTGGGGAGTGAGACTTTGCAAAATATAATTTTCGGTTAAAGCCCCTTTAAATTCGCTAAAAAGACGGTTACCTTCTTTAAATAGCAATGGATCGAGTTTGGTTTGATACCTCAATAAGCCAATATCAAGCATATAAATTTTGAAGGCCGACAAATCGCTATAAAATGACAATGGAAAGTCGGGTTTTTTACACAAAGGTACTCGGTAGATAAGCCCTGCTTGTTCTAACCAAATAAGGGCATTTTCATATTCTCTGGCACGTGCCCCTTGTCTGACTGTTTGGTAAATAAATTTTTTGTTTTCTTTTGCCAACTGCGAGGGAACGGCTTCCCATACATAGTTGATTTTGACGGCTTCATTTTTTTCGGCGTGTTTTGAAAAATCAAAAGCATACGCAGTATGAATCTGGCGAAGGCTTTTTTCAATCTCAAACATATCTATTGTTTCAACCATTCGTAGGGCGGGTTCGGGCATACCACCACAGAGCATGTAGGATTTGAAAATATCTAAACACTCGTTAAAAACAGCATCTAATAGAGGCTCGAAAGGCGTTATAGTTTGTAAATACGCATAGAGTTGCGGTTTTCTTGCTTTTAAAAACTCACTGAAAGTAAGTGGATAGAGCTTCAAAAACTCAACCTTACCGACGGGAAAAGATTTTTGTGACCCCAAACTGATACCCAACAATGAACCTGCCGATATGATAGCATATTCAGAGGCGTTTTCGCTAAAATACTTCAAGGCATTCAATGCTTCTTCACACTCTTGAATTTCATCAAAAAAAACAAGCGTTTGGGTCGGGTCAATCTTTCGCCCATGAATAATAGATAAATTATGCAACAACCTATCAACCTGTTTGGTCTGCTCAAAAATCTGTTTTAATTCTGGTCTTTCATCAAAGTTGAAATACGCTGTATCAGAAAATTGGGTTTTACCAAAATACCTAATAAGCGAAGTCTTCCCTGTTTGCCTCGCCCCTTGCACAATCAAGGGCTTACGGTATTTTCCGTGTTTCCATGCCAGTAAGTCGCTGTATAAGTTTCTTTCAAAAAACATCCCTAAATTTGAGTTTATAAAAATGTAGATATGACAAATTTAAGGCAACTTTTCTACAATTAATGATAAAAATGTGATTTTTTACACATAAATCTTATTAATTATATGAAGATAACATAGCTTTATTACTTCACGGCATAACTCACAAATGCCACTTTCTTGCTATCAGCACTCCACGACGGTACATTGATTGTACCTTGTCCACCAAAGAAAACAGGTGTTAAATCTTTAATTGCTTTGGTTTTCACATCCATCAAGCGGAGTTTTACTTGTTTCCCGAATAAATGAGCTTGTTTTTCATCGGATTGATACGAAATATAAGCAATCCATTTACCATCTGGCGATGGGTGTGCAAACCAATTTGAATTTTCATCAGTCGTCAATTGTTCGGGGTTTGAACCATCGGCGTTCATTCGCCAAATCTGCATACGTCCTGTGCGGTACGAATTAAAATAAATAAACTTCCCATCGGGCGAATAATCGGGGCCATCGTCTAAGCCTTCGCTGCTGGTCAATCTTTTTTCTGCCCCGCCATCTATCCCAATCGAATAAATGTCGTAGTTCCCATTGCGTTCGCCACAGTACGCCAAGGTTTTGCCGTCGGCACTCCACCCATGCCAAAATGACATCACTTCTGCCGTTATTCTTCGAGGTTCACCTCCACCAATCGGCAATACATAAATGGCTGATTTATAGCGTTTTTTTGAGGTGTCATCTTTGGCTACATTGCTAATTGCTAACCATTTTTTGTCTGGTGAAATCCCGTGGTCGTTGTTGTTAGATTGAGCAAAACCTGTATTGAGTTCTTTTAGTTTTTTTGAAGCTAAGTCTAACGTATAGAGTTTGCCATAACTATTCAGAATCAGATAGTTATCAGGGTGCCAGTTAGGTGCTTCAAAGTGCTTGTTAATTGCCAAAACGGTTTCTACTTTACCCGTCGTAATATCTACGGTTTGGATATAACTTGTAGTATCTGTCTTGGGTTTTTCGGGAGCATATTGATGCACTGATTGCCCAATCAATTTCCACTGACCTTTGATTTTTTCTAATAATCTAACCTCTTTTGAAAGTGTTTCTTTGCCATCTTTTCCAATCGAAACCTCATCGTGTACTACCCAAGCCGATGTATTTCCGATACTCATTTTATAGTTTGAGTGAATCGAAAAACCACCGCCTGTCATCATGCTTGCGGGTGCGTTTGCAATTCTTTCCGCTGGAAAATCTAAACTTCGTCCGTCAGAGGTTGAAATCAAGATTCGTCCGTTTCGTTTTGCCTCCCAACATTCGGCATGACCTTTGGCATCGCCTATACGCCAAGTAGCTCCTTCTTTTTCTAATAATTGAATAATAGCAAGCGAGTCTTGCTTTGTTTGCCCGTAAATACCTTTAAACATTAAGCAAAAGGCAAAAACAATTAAGTGTTTTTTCATGACATATCTCCCCCAACCCCCCACGGAATGTAGGGGAATTTATTGTTTAAATACGTTTTTTTGATTAGTTAAAGCCGAATTTCTTTAAGCCTTCTTTGCTTATTTTAATGGCTTCCATTGGCTGTAAACCATCATAAGTTTGGTCTTGCTCTACGATGTAGTATTTCATTCCAGAGAGTTTTTTATTAGCCAAAATACGCTTGAAATCAATAGTTCCTTTGCCGACAGGTGCAAAACGTCCTTCTGAATCCATGTCTTTTACATGCCAAATCTTGAAACGCCCAGGATATTTTTGGAAGTAAGCCACAGGGTCGGCTCCTGCCTTAATTACCCAATACAAATCCATCTCAAAGTTGACATATTTAGGGTCTAAATGCTCCAATAAATAATCTAATATAACTATGCCATCTTTGTTGGGTTTAAGTTCAAAATCGTGGTTATGATAAAGAAACGCTAAGCCAGCCGCATGGGCTTTCTGAGCGATTGTATTCAGAATTTCAGTGAGTTTTTCTACTGTTCCTTCCATGCCTAATGTTCTTGTTTTTTGGTCAAACTTAAACATTCCCATCGGTGGAACAGGTGCGACAAAATACTTAATCCCAGCCGCTTTTACATCAGCAATGAGTTTATCGGCATTGTCGAGCGTCATTGAACCCATGTGAACCGAAATCGGTTGAAGTCCCAAGCTTTTTAAATAGGCTTTAAACTCATCGGGAGTCATTCCATAAAATTTACCATCTTTATAATCAACAGCTTCGATGTATTTGTAACCCAAATCGGCTACTTGTTTGAGCGTAGCTTTGGCATCTTTGCCCATTTCATTGCGGACAGTGTAGAGTGTCATTCCTCCCCATTTTTTTTGAGCAAAAACAACCATGCTCATTGACATTAGGATAGTTAGACTTAATAGTCTAAAAAAACGTGCGTTTTTCATTTAATAAGTGTTTAGATGGTACTTGTTTATCAATATTCTCTAAGTTCTGAGACAAATGTACAAAAGAATTTTTATTTTCTAAAAAAAAGATAATACATTTAATAAGTATTATAATTTCATTGTATGGTTATATTTATTTAATGCTAACGTATTGGGATAAGGTGTACCTTTGTGCCTAAATTTTTTGAATCCATGAGGGAATTTGGCACTGAAAAATACATACCTCACCTTTCGATTGACTGTGTGATTTTTGGTTATGAAAACAAAGAATTGAAGGTGTTGATAGCGAAATCAAAATTTGGAGAGGACATTTGGAACTTACCTGGGGGCTACATCATCAAAAATGAAGGAATTGAAAAAGCAGCCAATCGAATTTTGAAGGAAAGAACAGGACTTGAAAATATATATTTAGAACAATTTAGGGTTTTTGGACACGAAAACCGCATTTTTGATAGTAAGTTTCGAGAACTGTTAATAACACATATTAGTCAGAAATATAACAAGGCAGATGCCGAATGGATGGCAAGTAGGTTTATTTGTATAGGCTTTTACGCTTTGGTAGAAATCAGTAAGGTAAATCCTCAAAATGGCGAATTGGATGAATGCTTGGAGTGGAGGAGTATCATGGATATTCCAGAAATGATGCACGACCACAATGAGATTCTTACCTACGCACTCGATGCCCTTCGCCAAAACCTTGATCAAAAATTGATTGGGTTTAACTTACTCCCTGAGACTTTTACGATGCGAGAAGTCCAAGAACTCTACGAGGCCGTGTACGACCGTCCGTTTGCTACCAACAATTTTCAGAAAAAAATACTCGACTTAAACGTGCTGGAACGCCTTCAAAAAAAATACACGGGTGCTGCCAACAAAGCCCCGTATTTGTATCGGTTTAAGAAATAGTGTTTTCAGTGGGAGCAATCAATTCCAATGTATGACAACCTCATCAAGCGACACGCTTTATCCATCAAATCTACGCCAAATGAGTATCGGGGATGAATTAAAACTATGTATATTTTGCAAATTTAAATCCCCTTCCGAAAAGCCGTTGGCGTACTGCCCGTAAACTTCTTAAACTGCTTACAAAAGTGGCTTTCGTCAGTATAACCAAATTCATCGGCAATCTCAGTGATGGTCAGCTGACTGTAAAGTAAACGAGCTTCTATGAGTTTGA
>JBGAVQ010000294.1:0-6989 GCA_044228045.1 Spirosomataceae bacterium | reverse complement strand
CAAAGCCGATGTAATGCTTGTACATATCGGAGCGTTTGCGCTCGTTGAGTATGTGTACGGGTTCGTCCAAAATGAAATACTCGCCAGCAGTAGGTTCGTCGAGCATACCAATAATATTAAGTAAGGTGGACTTACCCGACCCCGACGGCCCCATGATAGACACAAACTCGCCTTCTTGTACATCCATCGTGACGTGTCGTAAAATGTAGGCTTTCTGAAAACCATTGGTGTAGTATTTTTCAATATTCTTGAGTTGAATCATGGGCTTTGTTTGATTTCTTTTGTTATTAAGCCGTTTAATGTCTAATCTCATGCCAAATTGCAGAAAAGGGCATTTACGGCTCAATTTGGATGTTTTTGCACAAAAAAAATGTCCGTTTTCGGACAGTAATTGTGCGAGAACGGACATTAGAAACACTTATTTGCAAGGCTATCGCTCAACGAATTCTTTAGGAGAATATCCTGTGATTTTTTTGAAAGAACGGTTAAAGGTTGCCTTTGAATTGAAGCCGCAGTCAAAGGCAATAGCGAGTAGGGTATAGTTCTTATTTTGAGGCAATTGCACTTGTTTTTTGAATTCTTCTACTCTATATTCATTCACAAAATCATTGAAACTTTTCCCAAAATTCTGGTTAATGGCCGCCGAAAGCATAGAGGTATTGGTTTTGAGTTTGGTGGCCAAATCACTCAGCGTCAACTCAGGTTCCAGATATGGTTTTTGCTCCTGAAAAATCTGCTCAATCTTAGGTTTCCAAACAGCCAACTCATTTGTTTGCACAGGCAAGGGATTGTTTTTTTCGTCTTGGCTACTTGGTATTTCGGCTGGTTTAGCACTTGGTTGTATAAAAATCAATTTCTTCGGTTGCATTTGAGCATACCCTCTAATGCCAACATAGCAGATAATAGCGACCGTAAACAAATGCCACCACCAATCTTGCTCAAAAGGCAAATCGCCTAACGCTTTGTCGGCAATTGACCAAGCTAATTTGAATACCTCGCCCGCAATAATAAGATAAATAAAATTACGCAGCCAAACAAAGCTAATTGTTTCAGTGTCAGAGAATTGAGTTTCTGTCCAGCGACGATATTCTTGATAAATACGCAACGACTGATAGAAATAATAGATGTATGAAGCCCATGTTGCAATGGTTTCGAGCCAACCAAGCCAGTAAGAAAGTTCTGAACTGCGAAAGGAATCAACCGCTTTTTTACCTTGAATAAAAACACTGAAATTGATTAAAAAATAAATGGCATAAGGCCCATAATGCAAAAAGTGAAAGCTTTTGAACTTAAAATCTCGATTGATTTGGGCTTTCAGATAAAAGTAAATGGTGGGGGCAAAAGCCAGTGCGAAGTAGCGTGGAAAACCATCAAATTTTTCCCATAGTATGTTGATTCCCGAAAACCCAAAGGTGTAATCTTGGATTTCCATCGCTAAAAAAAACATCACAAAGCCCAAAAATGTATCAGAAAGCCGCTCTTCTCGCCAGCCTCGCCACCAAAGCAATATGGCAAATAGGAGGGCTAAGAAATAACCAAATTGTAAGGGTGTTTGATAAATAGACATGGTTTGGCTTGCGTACTTTTTTAAAACTACTCAACATCATTTTTGTTTGCCCAGTCACATTTTCTTTACCTCCCCATTGCCAATTATTCCCGACATGGGGTCAATTTTGCCTTGCCCAAACTGTATTACACTATTATTGCCAGTGCCGTGAGCCGTAAGCGAAATCTGCGAATTGACCAGTACATTACCATTGCCATAGCTTTTGACTTTGGCGGTTTTGGCGACCAGATTTTTGGCTTTCACTTGGCCATTTCCAATTTTCTTGATGTCAAGTTCATCAATGCTTCCTTGTAGTGACACATCGCCATTGCCATTGTTTTCAAGTCTGAAATAACGACCCACAATTCCAGTGATTTGTACATTTGTATTACCTCGGTGTTGAATTACCGATGCCTCGGGCATGCTTACTTTTATCTTGATGTGGGTGTCTTCTAAGTACAATTTGCCGTTGGTGTTTCCGTTCAAGCGAATGGTCAATAGCCCTTCGGTATCTTCTTTTTGTACTTCTAATCGTGGCTCTAAATTTTCATCAATTTCAACTTTTATCGAAAACGGTTTCCCGATTTCTACCTCGATGTTGCCATCAAAATCTTCAAACCGAATTTTGTCGAAGTTCTGGATGTCAAAACTCCGTGTTAATACTTTTCCCATGCCTCTGAGTGGGCCTTTTTGTGCTTGCGAAGGCAAATTAATGAAGCTAAAAAGTATAATAATCAATAACTTTTTCATGTTTTTTGTATTGTTTAAAAATGAAAACCTATTTGTTGTTTTTGAATAGTTGATGGTTCAAACAATTGATTATCAACTATTTTGAAGGATACTGGCTTTTAGGACTAATTTTTATACCCCATCGAAAGCCCAGTGTCACCTCTTACAAACAATTCTACGGTAGCTTGGTCTTTGGTATTGTTTTCGATTCTCAAAGCCGTGTTTTTTTCCACACTTACTTTTACTGTTTCATTGGGCTTTACGGTCACAGGCGAGTGCCGTCCGCCATCAATGGGGGCTCTCCAAAGCTCAAGGTCGTTAGTTGAGGCATTTTTAAGTTTTACCGAAAACGAACCGTGTTCGTTATTCCCTAAAATAAAACTATCGTTGGCTTTAATGTAGGTAGTTGAGGTGAGTGTGCGGCACGACGTGTTGAGTAGTGCCAAGGCGATGAGCGTAAATGCAAGATTTTTCATGTGTTTGATTTTGTGACACCAGTCGCTTCGTTGCGATTGGTGTCACAAAATTGGGGCATGAAAAAACTACAAGAGGTGCAGAAGATAATTTGAGGCGTATCAAATGATGATTTGAGACGTTATTGGCTTTTGCACCATTCCAAAATAGTTGGATAAAGTGCTGAAATTTGCTTGGGTTTTTGGGTTTTATAGAGATTGAGAAAATACTGATTAAACTCTTTGAACTTCAAAAACTCTCGTCGCTTGACCATCATGTTTTCTGCCGCCGCAATTACCTTTTGGGCATCTGTAGATGAGTAAGTATCTGACAGATAGGCACAAAACACAGCAAAAGTCATGTATTCATTAAAGGTAAGCATGGGCGACTTGTAGCCGTAGCGCAGCGAATTCCACTTGGCAACATCGGGCATGGCCTGCGCTATTTCTTTCTTGAATTGGTCCGAAACAGGATTTACGTAATTGTGGTCTATTTCTGTAAATACAATTCGTTCGGTAATAGATTTAAACAAAATAGAATCGGTGGTGGTGCTGGCTGTACGCTCGGCACTACAAATAAACATACGGGTTTCGGCTATGCCGTCTTCTTTGTTTCGAGAAGTATTGTGCCAGCCGCCCACTAAGGGCGAAATAATAATATGATAACGTTGGTAGCGACTCGTAAAACGTTCTTCGAGCCAAGTCCACATTTGATCAATGTTAGCAATGCGCTTTTCGTCGTTGATAACCTGCTGATAATAAGCCTGTTCTTGTTGATAAAACGCCCGAAACTTACTTTGTTCGGCAAAATCCTGTGCCAGTTTTTCTACTTTCCCGAGGTGATGATTGAACATCAAAATCAACTTTTTCGGAAAAATAATGTGCTTTGTGCGTTTAAGTTTCCCTTCTACAAAATCATAATTAAACCCGCTCGTTCTGAATAATTGGTAGGCTTGTGGGTCTTTTTTAATGGCATCGTTTGTTTTTAATACGACTGGATGATTCTTGAACGCCCCAAAGTGAGCGATTACTCGCTTGAAATAGGGTGTATTTTTTTCAAGTAAATTGTCATCGGCTTGGCAAACGTCTGTAAGTGCCAAAATGACGTTAGCCAATTCATATACTTCGGGGACTTCTACGAGGGTTTTACGGGTGGGTTCAGACAAATTTTGAGCCTGAGACTTTGTAATAATACCAATCAAGTACAAAATAGTAAGCAGGGTAATCCTCAATTTCATATTGAACGCTGTTTAATCATCTTTGGGACAACAGCAAAGTAAACCATTTCCAACATAGATTGGTAAACATTTTGGGGAATTGACCACATTTTCTCACCCCTTCACCCGACTCTGCTCGCTTTCAGAGGCACCGCTTTGGCGTACTCGCAGGGTTTGGCCTTTGTTGAATCGCCACGAGAACGAGATGGTTGCCACTCGGCTATCGAGATAACTCAGCCAATTAGCCGTAGAGTTTGCCAAACTCTTGATGTCGCCGCCGGGTTGATTGGTATAAAAAATATCATTGATGCTTAGTTTGAGTGTGCCTTTGTCTTTCAAAATCTTTTTACCTACGGCCATTCTCATGTTCCAAACGGGTATGGTAACAAACTGCCCTACATAAACACTGGTTTGGTAAACTCCGCCGAGTTCGGCACTCCACGATTTGTTGATTTGGAAAAGGTTGGTTGGCCCAACATACCAATACGTTCCGGCATTGTTGAGCTGCTGGTTATAGAGTGTAGAAACGTACTTATTGTATTGCAAAACAGTATAAAACTGCACTGTCCACCATTTGGCTGGCTGAAACGCCCCACTCACCGAAATCCCAATGCTGGTTTGCTCTCCAATATTGCCAGGGCGGCTATAAAATACATTAGTGCCTTGCTCAATGGTTTCCCTGATTACATCTTTGATGTAGCTGTATTCTAAGGAAGTAGTAATTGTGTTTTTGTAGGTGTGAGACAGTTCAAAATTATTAGAAAACGTAGGCCGAAGGAATGGATTACCGCCATATAAAGTAAACCTGTCCATGGGGTAGGTAAATGGATTCATGGACTGATAATCAGGTCGGTCTATTCTGCGTCCATACGAAAAACTTAGCTGGTGAGTGCTGGTAGTATCTAATTTGTACAAAAGATAAAATGTTGGAAATAGGCTATTGTAGTTTCGGGTAAACGTTGAGTCTTTCACTACTACATTACCCAACTGATTGCCCTGAATGGCTGTGCTTTCAAACCGAAGGCCGGCTTGAATAGACAATCTTTTGAACTCCTTGCTGTAATTAGCATAAACAGCATTGATGTTTTCTTTATAGTTGAAATTGTTTGAGAACTCATAATTAGGCACAGGCTTTTTGTCAATTACATCGTAGAAATCGGCGATGTTTTCTGTATCTATAAAACTTGTTTTGGCACCAACCTCCACTTTTTCTCCCTTTTTTAAAGGATGCAGGTAATCTAATTTGGCAGTTTTGATATTGATGGTTGAAGGCAACGACGAATCCAACACACTACCGTTTACAAATATACGACTGGGCGTAAAGGTATTATTGAGCAAAGACTGGTTTAGTGCTGAATGATAGCCTATTACGTCCACATTAGCAGTGAGTTCTTTGCCCGTACTATCAAATTTGTACGCATAATTCAGGTTGATACTACCATTTTTAAATACTCGGTCTGCTGGATTCAGTTGTGCCTCATTGAGCGAGGTAATGGCATTGCTTCCGTCGGTTATTCGTGCATTATTAACGATGGGGCTTTGGGTATCGTTTCTAAAACTACTCAGCACAATACCCATTGTGGCTTTACGAGATAGGTAATAGTCTAAACCCAGTTTTACATTTGCCCCACTTGCAAATCTCTTGATGTATGAGTTTTGTGTAAAGCCAGAATTTAACACCCCTGTTTGGCTAAAATACCGCCGATTGATGGTGAGATCTTGATACGAATTATTGACATTGTAACTGGCATTACTAAAAAAATTGAGCTTGTTGATGCGGTAATTGAAGTTAATACTATTGTTGCTACGAGCATAACGGCCTTGCCCATAGCTGGTACTGATGCCTCCGTTGAATCCTTCGGTTTTGCTGCGTTTGAGCTTGATGTTGATAACGCCCGCATTGCCTGCTGCATCGTATTTGGCAGGTGGATTGGTCATAATTTCGATGGTTTCAATCGAACCAGACGGCAACGAGCGTAAGTAATTGGCCAAATCAGCCGCAGACAAATAGGTGGGTTTATCGTCAATATAAACAGCTACACCCGATTTGCCTTTCAAGCTAATAATACCATTGACATCTACTTGAATACCCGGCGATTTTTCGAGGACTTCCAACGAATTAGCCCCTGCGTTACTTAGTAAGGCATCTGGATTAACAATGGTGCGGTCAATACGTTTTTCGACGAAGGGCTTTTTGGCAACAACTTTTACTTCGGCTAAATTTTTGCTGTCTTCTTGCAATTGGATAGAAGGCAACACTACATCAAAGTTTTGTTTGTCCAATACCAAGGGCTGGCTCAGGTATTTTTTGTAGCCAAGGTTAGTCACCATCAACAAATACGTTTCTTCTTTGAGATTGACAAACTCAAATTTTCCATCTGCTTCGGAGATAGAGGCTTTTACAAACGATGAATCTTTTGATTTGAGCAGCGAAACAACGGCCCCCTCAATGGCTTTTTTGTTTGACCTCAACACTTCGCCTGAAATCTTGCCCGTTTGGGCATAAATAGCATTGCAAACGCAAGCCAGAAGTACAACTGAAACTGTTTTCATTATTGATTTATTAAAGCATGGCTTTTATTGAGCAAGGTACTGATTAAAATTTTTTAGCCTTAGTGTGTTGCATTATATAGCCATTGACCAAAGTCATAGCCGCCACTAAATATTTTGATGATAGAAACTGCAATTAGGCAGACCAATAAAACCTTAAAAAGGTTGGATTTGAGAAATTCTTGCTTTGTCATGGTTGTCATAAGTTTAATTGTTTTTGCTTGTTTTTCATCGACTTGCAAACATTACAAGACCTTGTTAGCTATACTTTGGCTATAAGTAACTTGGGTCTTGTTTTATAATTTAGCGTGTTTCGTTCTTTGACAATTTTTGTGATACATAAGGTCTGACGGAACGTCTGGGATTTCTATGATTCAAACAAGGGCAAATGTATAATTTTCGTCATATTTTTTATTTTGCTTGGCTAAGGCAAAAATCAGACGAACAAGTTTGTTTTTCATGGCGTTAAAAACAGAGAATTTGTTCTTACCTTCT
>JBGAVQ010000293.1:0-7071 GCA_044228045.1 Spirosomataceae bacterium | reverse complement strand
AGTTTCGACGAATAACTTTTTACGCCTTTGGTATGAAAAAATTTTAAGCCTCCCAAACAGTCATCGTGAAAATGATTGACCACCACGCCCACCACTTTGATGTTTTCTTTTGCCAGCGATTCATACAGAATTTCGGAGGCCGCATCATCTATGGGTGTATCAAAGACAACGGCTTCGTTTCCTTCCACATACACCAAGCCATTACATTCTACTTTTCCCCACACCTTGGTTTGTAAATACGAAATGTGTAGATAGACATTGGGCTTTATTTGGTTAATTTTCAGGCGATTTTCTTGGATAGATTTTACTTGGGCATAGCCCATAACGGCACTCAGAAAGCAAGACAAAAAGAGAGTTTTCTTCATATTTGATTTAGGATTTTTCGCTTGAAACAAAATTAAGATTAAAAAAGGTCTGACCCGCATCTACCAAACTATTTTACACCTTTTGCGAGTCAGACCTTCGGTCAGACTTTATTAGCAAAGCGAAAGGCCTATAATTATTGTTTGTCAGTCGCTTGTCCAAAAGTAAGTAAGGTAGTATTAGGGTCTGTGATAGCAAATTCGGTTTGTCCCCACGGTTTGGTTTCAAGTGGCGCTAAAATGTTAGTATTTTTTGAAATGATACTTTGATAATAAGGAACTATCTCGCCATCCATTCGCACATAAACCATAAAATGAGAGGCGGCAGGAATCAATTTTGGGTGATGAAAAAAGTGCAATTCAGCTCCTTCTCTTTTGGTTATGAAATAGTCTCCATAGTCGGCGATGAGCGTAAACCCAAGCTGATGAATGTAGAAATCCATCGTTTTTTGTTTATCAATAAAGGGGAGTTTGGGTATGGCCGTGGTAATCATTGTGACTGGTTTTACAAGGTAAATGTAGGCAATCGGAGGTATTATTTTCAATAAAATTCATTAACCTTGTAGAGACGTTACATGTAACGTCTCTACTGTAATATTATTTTCTACCTCACTCTTTCCCGCTCCTCATCTTTTGCTTCGTATTTCAGGTTTCGGGTATTTTTGCCAAAGGTTCTGGAATAGGTCAATTTTATGACCCGATAAAAAGCCGTTTCGTCTCGCCAATTAGATACTGTATTGATGTCGAAAGCAATCGGCGTCATGCCGCCATTGTGTGTATTTACGCTGAAACTTTGCAGCAAATCGGGCAACGAAAGCTGAAAAGTACCTTTGTCGTTTTTGAGTTTTTTAGCAATGCCCAAATTAACGACCCCAAAACCTTTTATTGAATTAGGCCCTTCAAAAAATGGTAAATTGTACCAGCCCGACAGCTCTATTTCAAAACTTTTGGGTAGCTGAATATTTTGCGAAAAATTGAAATTCTGAAACAAAAATGTCTTTTCAGTTGGAAACTGACTGTACGAAACCCTGTAATTACGGAGCGAAGTCGTGCTATTGATGGATAATTTCCACCCAGTTGTTAGTTGAAAAGGGTATCCCAAAAATAAATTGATACTTTTCTGATAATCAAGATTTTGTGGTGATGAAATTCCCACGTCTTTGGTGGCATTGGCGGTAATTTGATACCTCAAAATCGGATGCAGGTCGTACTGAGCCGATAGTCCTACATAAAAGCCGTGGGTCGTCAAATCGACTTTGAGGACATCGGTAAGGGTAGGTTTCAGCAACGGATTTCCCGAAAAAACAAACGTAGGGTCGGTATAAAATAGGTTTGAAATCAAATCGGTATAAGCAGGGCGACTGATTCGACGGCTGTAATTGAGGCTAAATGTGGTTTTCTCGCTGAGGGTTTGGGTATAAAGGATGGACGGAAAAAACTGCGAAATTTTAAACGGATTTTCGTACAGATTAAAATCTCGCTGCCAATATTCATACCGCACTCCTACATGCAAGTTAGCGTTGGTATTCAGCAAAAACTTAAACTGCGAATAAGCTGCCGCAATGCGTTCTTGGCTTCGGACTTGGCTTTGCGACCGTGGGTCAATCTCCCAGCTATCGTTTACTTTTCGTTCTACTTTGCTATCGTTTGAGTTTGCTGCGATACTTGTTTTTACCCCAAATTCGGCATTAATTTTTGGGCTAATTTTCGTCATAACATCTGCTTTGAAAACCCCCACCTGTATTTTTGAAACACTTTCGCCCCGATTGCCAGCAGTCAAGATGGAATAGTTGGGCGTAATTGGCTGTTTTTCTTTGTCAAAATAGGTAGCATTGATGGTCGCAGGGCTGTTGTTGGCATAATGAATATAGGTCAAATCAAGATTAAGTTGCGTTTTTGCTGAAATTTTTTGGTTAAAATAAGCCGACGCAATGCTGTTTTGCTTGGTGTTGAGTCCGTCAGAAAGCATGGCAATTTCAAAATAATCACCATTTTTTAGCTGGTACGTGCCGCCATTATTGACCAAATTGTGCGATTTGCTAAAAGACGTAATAAAATCGCCTCCAATCGTGGTTTTGGTAGTAGGCTGATACTGCAACGCCATGTTCAGGTTATGATTGTTTTGGTTTGACCGAGGTAGCCCATAAAAAGTGTTGAATGTTTCGCCCAAAATAAACGAACTGCCTGCCGTGCCTTCGCCTCGATAGCCCGATTTACGCACATCATGATTAAAAGAGTATGAAGCATTGATAGTCAACCGTTTATACCCTTGCGAAAGCCCAATCGTTGTTACCGCCTTCTCTCGAAAACCATAGCCAGCCGTCGCCGAAAAGTTGATTTTTGTCCCTAAAACTTCATTGTTTTTAAACACAATATTGATAATGCCTGCCCCGCCGTCGGCATCGTATTGGGCGGTGGGCGAGGTGATGAGTTCTATCTTTTCGATGTTATCTGCCACTGTGTTTTCCAGCAAAGCCATGAGTTCTTCGACAGGCATCTGCATTTTTCGCCCATTAAATAGCACCGTTACCCCACTCTGACCGTTTAGGCTAAATTGGTTGTTTCGTCGGTCGGTAATTACCCCTGGCAGCCGCTCCAATACCTGCAAAGCATTGCTTCCTTTGGTCATTAGGCTACTTTGAACATTGATAATTTTGCCCAAGGGCGTGGTCTGAATCAGCTCTTTTTTGGCTGAAACTCGTACTTCTTCAAGGGCGTTATTTTCTTCGGCGAGGATGATTGTCGGAAAGTCTGCTTTATGCGTCAAATCGCTGATAACAACCGTATTAGACGAATTATTTTTATAACCAATGCTGCTAATTTTCAAGAAATAGTGCCCTGTTTTAACAAGATTGATTTGGAAACCGCCTTGCTCGTCGGTGGTAGTACCTGTCACAACAGCCGAATCTTTGGCGGTGTGTAATATCACATTGGCAAAAGGAATAGGCTCGCCTTTGGAGTCGTTTATCTTACCCGAAATTTGGGCAAAAGCAACGTTTGAAAAGAATGTTAAAAGCAATAGTGTCCTCATTTTGCTGTTTTTTCTTCAAAGCAAACGAGACTTTTTCGTTCTATTTTGTACGATTGACGAAGTGTCAGGATTGATTGATGAAATGTAGGTATTTGGAATAGTATCAAGCATCAATATTTTTTAATAAATTTATTTTTTGCACCCCTGCCACCCTTTCAATTTTTTGCATCCTATACTCTATGGAACATTCAAATTCGATAGCAGCGTCAAAAACTTTTTGGGAAAAAACCTACCACCAAAACATCAATAAATTGATTGGCATAGGCTATCGCTATACGACAGATAGGCAAATAGCCGAAGATTTGGCCCATGATGCCTTTTTGTTGGCGTATGAAAAAGTGGGGGAGTTTGAAGGAAAAGGACCATTTGAAGCATGGCTGCGGCGAATCATGGTGAACCAATGCCTGCAATATTTGCGTGGGCAACAAAAACAGAAATACATAGCCGATTATCTACAACATGAGGTGGAAACTAACGAAGAATTATCGAACGACGAAAAACAAGACTTCTCAGAAGCAGAACTTCTAACGGCAATCAACCAATTGCCAGAGCATCATAAAATGGTGTTTAATCTTTATGTGATTGATGGATTTACCCATGCCCAAATTGCCAAAGAACTTGGCATTAGCGAAGGTACTTCAAAATCGCATTTGGCGAGGGCTCGTAAGAAAATAAAAGAACTATTGAGTCAAAAGAAGAAAAAATCAACCATTTTCTTACTTTTTTGGAATATTGACAAACTTTATAAACAACGATTCAATCATTTTGAACTCTCTTCTTCCAACGATATTTCTTTTGATTCCTTTACAAATTCAAGTGTTTCTGAACCCGTTTTTAACACTCAAATGCCTTTTTTCAGTACGTATTGGAGTGTTGTGGTTACCATTTCAAGTATTGGGGCGCTCATCTTGATGTTTTGGATAAATCCTGAGCAAACCAAAATAATTATCGAAGCAAAAGAAAATAATATTTCAAAAGACACTGCCACCCTTTCAGAAAATCGCATCAATAGTAAAAATGATTCTTTAACTATAAATGCAGATTCAATGAAAAATCTAAAAGCAATCGGGCTACTGGCAGCCACAGCCGCAAGTTTAGGTGTAAATAGCAATGCACAGACAAAAATTGCTACAAACTCCACCGCTAAAATGGAAACAATTGTAGATAAACCACAAACAGTTCTTTTGGATAATTCCGTCGATGTAAATACTGATAAGTTACAAAAAGTGGTTTTGGATAGGTCTTCAAAAGTAATTGTAGATAAACCACAAACAGTTGTTTTGGATAGACCCTCAGAAGCAAATGCCGATAAGCTACAAAAAGTTGTTTTGGATGGGTCTTCAAAAGTACTTGTTGATAAACCACAAACAGTTGTTTTGGATAAGCCCTTAAAAGCTAATATTTCAGGTACTTTTTATGGAGAGAAACTCTATTGGTCGGAGGAAAACAACGAGCTATATTTTGAAGGAAAATCTATCATCAAATTTGGCAAAAATAATACCGTCACGAATGGTAGAATAAGTTTTTTGGATAAAGTATATTATTTGGTAATAGATGGGAAGCCTGCAAAATTGGGGGATAAAATAAACCTAACCAACAAAAAATATAATCTCAGATCGTTATCGGTACAAAATGCCCTTTCAAAGTACGGTGATGCTGGTAAAAATGGGGCTATTGAAATAGAACTGGCAGAATGAAAAAAGTACTTCACAGTTCTGTTTTGGTGTTTTCCATTTTGCTGCTTTCAACAAACACATATAGCCAAAACTCTTTTGAAAGCGATATTGAAAAATACGCAACATCAATATCGCTGCCAGGGTTAGTAGTCGGCGTTGTGAAAGATGGAAATTTGTTTTTTTTCAAAGCTATGGGCAAAGCCGATTCGGCACGAATGGAGCCCATCACTGCCGACCATATTTTTGGGATTGCATCGCTTACCAAAAGCTTTGCTTCTGTTTTATTTCAAAAATTGGAAGCCGAAGGTAAATTGAGGCTGACTGACCCCATAGATAAATTTCCAAATAAATATTTCACCAAAGACAGATGGAACAGCAACACCACGTTAGCACATATTTTAAGCCAAACTTCTGAATCTGAGCCTATTGGAACAGGCTTTGCCTACAATGGCAGTAAATACAATTTGGTCTATAATGCCTTATCAAGCATTTACAACTTGCCCGATAACGACGGCGTATATAGAAATTTTACCCAACCTATCGAAGAAAAAATCCTTCGTCCGCTACAAATGAGCCATACCTTAGTGCGATACAATGAACAAGAATTTGGATTGCTAAAAAAGTGGATAGTTTGCCCTCAATATTGGGATACAAAGGATTCGACTTGGAAATCCCGACCGATTCGTTTAAAAAACATACAAAGTGGGCCAGGTTTTGGCATGATGAGTTCAATGAACGATTTAGTAAAATATAGCGATGCTTTGGACCAAAATACACTTATTGCCCAAGAACAATACAGAAAAATCACGACTCCATTTTACACAGGAAGCCCGTATGGAATGGGGTGGTTTGTAACTGATTTTGAAGGTGTAAAAATAAACTGGGCGTATGGATATGGCGATTACGACGCAAGTATTTTATTGAAAATTCCGTCGGAGAGGCTTAGTTTGATAGTGCTTTCTACCTCATCACTCCTTTCGCAAAGCACACGTTTAGGCTTTGGCAATCCCCTAAATTCGCCCATTATTTGTTCGTTTCTGAGAAATTTCGTCAAGGAAAAATCAACAACATTTTATCGGAGATTGGCTATTGAAGAGTCGTTTAGCCAAGCTGTCGTTCAGCTTTTTGCCCCGTCAGGGCTTGTAAGTCAAAGAGAAAATATAGCAGCAGACAAACTGGCTCTATTGCTGAAAAAATACCCCGAAGCATCCCTTTGGCAAACACCCACTTTCTTTGAATTAACAGCAAAAAGCCAGCACAAGCAACTCATGGATTTTGCTCTTGAACAATACCAATTGATTAAAAACCGACCCAGCCTCCACCCTGCCCTTCAATATTATGCAGGCGAAATAGCGGGGAAGCTGAACAAGCAAACACTACAAATCGAACTATTCACAAAACTTGCAGCGGGTGAAAGTTTCAAAGAGCAAGGATATAAACTGAATGCGATGCTTTGGTTGGGAAACTATTATTTGAGTCAAAATCAGAACGAAAATGGCAAAGAACTTTTGCAAAGATTTCTGAAATACAAAGAGCATTTTTCGAATATTGATGCCCAGTATAAGGAAGCAAAAAAATTGCTGGATGATTTATAGAGTCCAAATCATTTAACGAAAGCAACTGAATTGATGAAGTGTGGGTATTGCCAGTGAGGACACTGACAATGGCAAGAAAGGATTGGTTCTCTCTGGCAATTCAAATATTTTTCCCTAATTGTTTGGTAGTTGAGAAATAAATAATTTACTTTGAAAAACAAAGTTCTTTGTATTTTTCTTAGACATTAAACGCACTTATCATGAAAACCAAAATCCCTGCATTCATCGGCTTTGCCATTGGTATGGTAGGCTTCCTTACTTTTTTTAAAGTATTCATACTCGTCAATATTCCGCCCGAAGACGAAATCGCCCCTGGATTGGTGTTGCTGACTTCCATTGTGATAGGGTTGGTTTTTGCATATGTCGGCAGTATTATCGGCAGAAAATGGAGTAAATCGAATACATAG
>JBGAVQ010000292.1:0-7078 GCA_044228045.1 Spirosomataceae bacterium | reverse complement strand
GACGAACTTTGCTCTACCGACAAAAGTGACGGAAACACGATGTCTGGGTTAGCATGCCAAGATGGCAATTTATCTTTGGCCTTTTGGCGGGCTTGAATCTGCAGAACTAACTCCCGCATTCGTTCGTGTGGAAACGCTTTGCTGTGCAGCAGCAACTCAGTTACGTCGGCGTGTAGGTGTTGTTGAATGAAAGCTTGCTCGGTTTCGGAAAAAGAAATCATGGCAACAAAGATACATTACAGTGCCGAACTCCCCGCTGCATACACCAAAGTAGCAATCGCTTTCTCGTATTTTGCCCGTAATGATTCTAATTTAATCCGCATATCAATCAACTTGCTTTCACGGGTATTTACTAAGAAAATAGAACTTTCGCCTATCTCAAATTTGCGTTGCTCTGCATTTACCAGTATTTCTTGATTACGGTTAGCATCTTGCTGTGTAGCAATCTGTTGCGACAGTGTTTTTACTTCATTAAACGCTGCTTGAACTGCGTTTGTGATTTCTCTGCTGGTTTGCTGGCGTTCGTATTGTGTACCTAACTGTTTGAGTCTTATTTGATTGAGTTTTCCTCGTTCTTTTCTAATAAAAAGTGGTTGGTTAAGTGTAATAGCAAACTTATGATTGTTGGTCAAAAAAGCATTGGCGAGCCCGTCGTTTTGAAAATATTTTGGCTCATTCAGAAAATTAAAGTTTACGTCTATTTGTGGTTTGAGCAATTCTTTTCTGAATTTTTCTTCAAAAGTGAGTTGTTTTAGCTTAAAATCTAATTTCAACAATTCGGGATGGCTTAATTTGGCTCTTTCAAGTAGCGTTTGGAGCGTTTCGTCGCTCACTTTTTCAAGACGAAAATTAGTTGGAAAATAGGTTTCAGGAACTTCTCGTGGTTGGGCTTGGGCATCCCAAAGGTAATTAGAAAGTGCCAGTCGGGCATTTGTAAAATCAATTTGCGCCTGCTGAAGTAAGATTTCACGGTCTTGCATCGTGATTTTGGCTTCGGTAGAGTCAATAGCAGCCAAGTCACCCAAAGTAGCACGCCTACGGGTAGCTTCAAATCGTTGTTTTGCTAAATTGTAACCTTCTTGAAAAGCTACTACTTGTTTGTAAGCAAAGTACCATTCCCAGTAATCTTTCGCTGCTGAATACACCAATTTGTTAATCAACTTAACCTGCTCTGCTTGGGCAATATTCTGAAACAATTGAGCCTGCCGAAGTGTATTGCGGCGGGCATCAATGAGCAAGCCTTGCCCTAATGGAATAGTTAAACCAGTGTAGAGAAGTGAGGGGGATTCTTCGGCAAGCAATTTTTCGCCGTCGTTTCGTTCGTAGCCAGCTTTGAGTTCACCAATCCAGAGCGGAATTTTGAACCCACCGTCTAAGCGATTATAGTAGTCGGCTCCTTTAAATTGCTTTCGATCAAATACAAAATTTAGCTTGGGGTCAAAGCCTCCTCGTGCCATTAGTAATTCGGCCTGAGCATCTTGCGAAATAAGGTTCGCTTGCTTGATAACTGGGTGATTTTGAGTGACTAAGGCATAATAATCAGCATAGTTAAGTTCTTGTGAATAGGTAAAATATGGCTGAAAAATAAAAAATACAAAGGCAAAATAATGGAAAGATGGGTACTTTCCTGAGCCTGCAGACGGTTTTCGAACAAGGGATAACATCATTTCTCTTTCTTAGCGGTTTCGTCTTTGGGTTCTTCGGTTAAGGTAGGTGGAAACGCATTGAGTTGTCGCCAGATCTCGTACCAAATAGGTACATCTTGTAGCATTACCCAGCCATATACTCCCGAACCAATACGCAGTTGTTTGGGCCATTCTTGATCTTTTCCTTCAATTTTTGGGCTAACCAACAAGCGATATTCTCCATTTTTACTGTTTACCATGTCAATTACATTGACAGTACCTCCAAATGTACCTACCGTAACCGAAGGCCATCCCGAAAACACCAAAGCTGGCCAACCATCGAACTGGACACGTACGTGGTCTCCTAATTTTACTAATGGTACATCCGTTGCCCTAATGTACATTTCGATGGCTTTCTGAGGTGTGCTGGGTTGCAGCGTGGCAATAGATTCTCCTTCTTTGATGGTTTCGCCTACACCTGCTTTGAGGGTTTTTACAATATAACCATCTTGCGGGGCACGTACCACATACTGATTGCGGCGTACTTCTACATTTGAGGCTTTGTTCTTGATTTTAGAAAGTTCGTTTTCTCCATCTGCCAATGACGAAACTGCCTTACTGCGGTCAGACTGTACCTTGGCAATTTTTTCTTGATATTCTGCCTCTACCGAATTAAGTTCGATGCGAGCATTGGTGAGTTCTTGACGAGAGACAATGAGTTTATTTTCAAACGAGATGAGTTTCGCTTGCACTTCACGTATTTTGAGACGGCGAGATTCTACCTCAGTGAGTGACACAATCCCTTCCTTCAACTGTTCTTCACCCCGATTGAGCCGGTCTTGCGCAATTTTTACTTGAATACGCTCAGCTTCCAAATCAGTACTATCGCTGGCTATTTTGGCAAGACTTTGCTTTACCTTGTTACGTGCTTTCTGTAAGCTAAATTGTAAGTTTGATTTTAGTGCAACAATCTGATTATCAGATGCTAAAATTTGTTTTTGATAGCCCTCAATCGCATCGTTTTTAGCTTGAACTTGCTCTTGCAAACGAAGTGGCAAATTAGGGTCAAAGTAGTCGTCTTTTATTTCAGAAATCACTAAAAGAGTGTCGCCTTTGGCTACTAACCTTCCCTCACGTACATACCAACGTTCAATACGACCAGCAATGGCGTTCTGAATATTTTGTGGGCGGTCTTGTGGCGTAAGGGCTGTTACGTAGCCTTTTCCATTGATGTTTTGCTGCCAGGGCAAGAATAAAATCGCCAGCATTACTATTAAAATGACAGTAAGCCAGCGTTTTAGTATGATGGCGGTTCGAGGCGTACTAAGTGTATCGAGCGAGTGAAGTTCAAATTCTTGCAGTACGTTGTCGTTTACTCGTTGTTTTGATATGTTAAGCATAATTTCTTGTCTCTTTATCCACCAGCCGAAGCAGGTGGCAAGTTACTTTGTTCTTACCTCTGATTTTCCATGATCCACCAGTTGAAGCAGGTGGCAAGTTACTTTGCTTTTACTTCTGCTTTCTCACCTCCAAAATCTCGCCCTCGTGCATAAACGCTATTTTGTCGCACGATGCTTGAACAATTGGGTCGTTTGAGACTAACAATAACGACCATCCATTAGCCGGGTCTGTTAAATAATGTAGAATTTCGGCGTGTTCTTTTTCTTCGAGTACGTTTAGTATGTCACCGATAATTAGCAACTTAGGCTGTTGGATTACACAGCGTGCAATGGTTACTTTTACGGCAAAACTCTTAGAAAACCTCCGGCCACCGGCAATCATCTGCGTATTTAAGCCTTCTGGAAGTTGGCTGATAGGGTCTGTCAAACGCATGGATTCCATTACTTGTTGAAGACGCTCAACAGTGACACCGTGTGTGCCTATGGTTAGGTTTTCGAGTAAAGTTCCATCAAAAATATCATCGGCTGCAATGTTTTTGTCCACAACGTCTCGTAGTGCTACCAAGTCAATATCTCTGATTGAGAAACCGTTGAAGGTGATAACTCCTTCAAAATCAGTGAAAATGCCTGATAAAACTTTTAATAGAGTGTCTTTGCCAGCATCGTTAGAACCCGTCAAACAAACCCGTTCACCTGCTGCAATGTCGAGGTTTATATTTTTGAGGGCTTTCTTTTTGGCTTCGGGGTATTTGTAGGCAACACGTGCTATTTTTACATCTAAACCTTTTGAATCATTGGGTACAAAACGAATGCCACCTTGTCGCTCAAGCGGCAAGTCAGTTACATTTCCCAATTTTTCGAGGGCAGTAAGCATATCAAAAATGTTGTCAATGGTATTGATGAGTTTTTCAACAGCACCAACTACCAATACAATGACAATTTCGGAAGCAACAAATTGCCCCAAGGTAATTTGTCTATCAACCACCAGCAAAGTTCCCATGATGAGCAAGCTCCCTGTAACTAAAGCCTTAAAAACCACAGCATTAATAAACAAAGTGACCAGTATTCTGAAGTGCTTTTTCCGGTATTTGAGATAGTTACTAACCAAATAATCTGTTTTTTGCATGGGCAAATTAGTACTTCCTGCCATTTTGAAGCTGTTCACGAGCCGAGCGATGTCTTCGAGCCACTGCGCAATTCTATACTTATACTTAGATTCCATCATGCTGGTTTCCAGTCCTTTTGGTGCATTGAGGCGAATCACTAATCCTACCAAAAGGATGGTTAGCATCCCGAAGATGATAAAGAAAGGGTGGTAAAATGAGAGCAATGTTACACCAAAAATAATCTGGATGAGTGCGCCTGTTACATCAATTAAAAGCTTGGGAAGGGCTTTCTGAACTGTTAGAATATCAAAAAAGCGATTCATTAGTTCAGGCGGATAATATTTGAGTAAGGCTTCGGCCCGAATGCGAGGAATCCGGTAAGTGAATTCATAGGCAGCTTTGGCAAAAACACGCCGTTGGAGGGTTTCGACCAATGAAATCTGAACAATTTGTAAAATACCCGTAAGTATGATGCCAGCAATAACCAAACCCACCAATACATATACGGAGCTGAATACTAATCCGCCTGAGATTAGACCAATAATGGCCTGAATGCCGAGCGGCAAGGTGAGGCTAATCAAGCCTGTTACAATGGCATAGATGTAAATGTAACTGATGTCTTTTTTCTCGTTGCTGAGTAGCCTAAGAAGACGCTGCAGGGGTTTGAGTGTTTTGCTGTCGTCGGGTGAAAGACTATTGCTAACCAATGATTCCATCGGAAAAATCGTTAGAAATAACACCTTTCCATTATGGCTAAGTTCGGGCTGATTTTCGGCAAGCAAATAAAAAAAATCCTTATCAGTGTTGTGGCTTAGTTCTTGCGAATTCTGATACCGATATCCGTAATTAGCGTTTTTCTTAATGTCTTTCCCCCATATAACAGGTACAATACCTGTGGTAGTTCGTTCAAAAAAGATGACTGGGTGTTCATTTTGAGCAAGAAATTGCTTGAAAGATTCCTCATCCAAAAAGTTTTCGATGATAGTCAAATCATAGTTTCGGCCTTCGTAAATGAGGTCAGCAACAAAGTCTGCAAGTTGGGTAATATCGTATGTTCTGGAGTCTGCTAAGGTGATTTTTTTCTTGAATGGATCGTAGGGGATTTCAAATAAAGTAGTTAATCGTTTGATTAACAGAGATATATGGGTTGAGTTCATGGTTGTTCATAAAGTTCATAAATAATGAAGCTAACATTGTAGTTTAACTTCATTCTAAATAACTAATTTGAAGAGATATTTGTTTCGTATATACCCAAATAGCAGATTTTTTTTTGATAATTGGCCGTAATTGTGTTGCTAATGGCATAGCAAAAAAAATCCTGACTACCTTTCGGCAGTCAGGATACTTGATTTATAGTAAGTTAATTGATTTAGTTGTTACCGCCTACTCGATTTTTCTCTGACTCTACGCCAGTCTGACGTTGGCGAGCTGCTTGAACTTTGGTGTTGCCAAAACGATAGGTAAACGATACGTTGGCCACCCGGCTTTCAAAACGGTTACGAATGGTTACGTCAAGGTTTTGGTATTGTACCGAACCACGGAATTGCTGAGTCCAGAACACATCACGAACGTTTATTCGTAAACTGGCTTTTTTGTTGAGTAATTGTTTTTGTAAACCTACTGATACTTGACCCATTGGTTTGCCGACCAGCATACCCTCAAGGAAGCCTGACATATAGAAGCCACTCAACTCGGCAGACCAGCCGTTGGGCAGGCGGAAACTGTTTTGTACATTGGCTTGCATAGAGGTAACGCTGGCGTTAAAATCGGCACCAAGCAATAGCCCTGAGAATCGGTTACGAAACACATTCACATATAAATTACTGCTCCACCATTTTGTAACAGGAATTGGGGCTGAAAGAGCAACTCCATAATTTTCACGAAAGCCGTAGTTGTCTTTAGTGGCAAACGTTTTGAGTTCGGCATCATTTTGTTGAAGTACCTCACTCATCAAATCACGTGTTTTGCTGTAATTAACGGTAATGTTGATAGCACTCATGATTGAGTGAGTCCACTCATACGAATTTGTAATTTGAGGTCTCAAGAAAGGGTTGCCTTTTTGGAAAGTGTATGGATCCAGAAAGTACAAGAATGGGTTTAAATCTTGGTAATTGGGGCGATCAATACGGCGGCTATAATTGAAGCCCATCGTATATTTTTTGCCGAAAGGATGCTGTACAAACACACTTGGGAAAAACTGAATAGAGTCACGCTTAAAGGTTTGATTAGTAGTGATTTGATTGCCTACGGCGTGCCAGTGTTCCATGCGTAAACCAGCCTGTAAGCTTGTTTTACCCAATTTGGTTTGGTAGTTTACATATACGGCATTTACGTTTTCGTTGTACTTAAACTGATTAGTACGACCCAACACAGGAGTGGTGGTTTCACCCTCTTTTCTGAAAAACTTCATGTTGTTGTCGGCTACTACCCAACTTGACTTCCAGCCTGTTTCAAACTTAGTAGTTTTGCTGATAGGATGGGTGTAGTCTGCTTTGGTAGAGTAGATGTCAATGGCAGTTAGCAAATCACCGATTTCAGAATAAGGTGTGCCTATCACGGTTCCTTGGGCATTGAGGCTGCGTATATCGTAGTTTTGCAAAGAGTTTTTATCAAAACGAGCATAGTCAGCATCCACCGTGAGTTCTCGGCCTGTTGAGTCAAAGGTATGCTTCAAATTGATATTTCCAGCATAATTTTCCCAATTCTCAGGTACATTTCGGTACGTTTCATTTAGTTGTTCGAGTGTACTGGTTCCTTTGTAGATATTGGTGGCGTTTAATCCAAACTCTTTCCACATACCAACCGAAGCCGTAGCTAACACGCCAATGGTGGTCTTTTTATTCAAGAAGTAATCAGCCCCTACTTTGAAGTTATTGCCGTAGTTTTTGCGTTTTCCAGCAGATAACTGATAAAAATGATTGGTGATTTCGTTGCCACTGCGGAAGTT
>JBGAVQ010000291.1:0-7087 GCA_044228045.1 Spirosomataceae bacterium | reverse complement strand
TGGAGACGTTGCATGCAACGTCTCTACCAACCCAATATCAACCAACTGTCACCATTTCGACACAACAGGCTTACAATCAAATAATTATTTCCGTCACCGACAACGGTGCAGGCATCCCCGAGAACATCAAAGAAAAAATCTTCCAACCCTTTTACACCACCAAGCCCACAGGCCAAGGCACAGGTTTGGGGCTGAGTTTGGCGTATGATATTGTAACAAAAGGGCATGGGGGGACGATTGAGGTGGATAGCGTGGAGGGGCAAGGAACAACATTTATTGTTAAATTGCCGCTTCAAGTATAAGTAAATGCTGCCTTGCCACCTGCTTCAGCTGGTGGAAAATAAACAATTTCTATTCTTAAATGAGTTATCAGAAAGTTGCCGTTGTAATCCCTGTTTATCGTGCTGAACTAACAGCGACTGAGCAAATTTCATTGCGTCAGTGCCTGCGAGTCCTTGCTAAGTATCCGATTTTTGTTGTAAAACCTGAATCCTTAGTATTGTCAGGGTGGGCAGTATTTGGAGGAAAATTCTCGGAAATGTCACTACCAAATCACTATTTTGAAGGTATTGCGGGCTACAACAGCATGATGCTTTCGGCTGAATTTTACCAACAATTCACTGATTATCAATACATTTTGATTCACCAATTAGACGCTTTTGTATTTAAAGACGTACTAACCGACTGGTGCAACAAAGGCTTTGACTACATAGGTGCACCCTGGCTCAAAGACCTTGATTTTAAGAATAAACGTGAAGAATACTGGTTTAACTTCAAAAAATGGATTGCTGTTAGGTTCAATCTCAAAAAGCCGGATGGCATCAGTCCGCTCGAAATCCAGTTGATTAACAGTGTAGGAAATGGAGGTTTTTCGCTTAGGCATGTGGCAAAATTTTTAGCGATACTTAAAGAATTTGACACAACAATCAAGCTATACGAATCACATAAAAAAGCACAGTTCAACGAAGATGTTTTTTGGGGGATAGAGGTAAATCGTACCAGAAATCGGATGAATATTCCTGATTGGCGACAAGCTTTGCACTTTGCGATAGAATTTTTTCCAGAAAAAGCCTATCGTTTTAACCAAAACCAATTACCTTTTGGCTGCCATGCTTGGGAAATCCACGGCATCGATTTTTGGCGACCGTTTTTCAAAGAACAAGGCTACGAAATTTAATGACACCTACCACCTCCATTGCACTCTGTACTTACAACGGAGAACGATTTTTACCTTCACAGTTAGAAAGCCTATTACGGCAAACCCAACTGCCCAACGAGCTGGTTGTTTGTGACGACAATTCTACGGATAGTACGGTAAAAATCTTAGAAAAGTTTGCACATAAAGCCCCATTTAAAGTGCAAATTTTTGTCAATGATACACCAATTGGGGTTGTAAAAAACTTTGAAAATGCAGCAAAACTTTGTCAGAACGAAATCGTTTTCTTTTGTGATCAAGACGATCTTTGGATGCCAACCAAAATAGAAAAACAAGCAAAATTCTTCACTCAAAACCCTGACATTCAGGTCGTTTTCTCTAATTTGGAATTAGTAGATGAACTGCTGAACCCATTGCGCAAAACCATGTGGGAGGAAGTTAGATTCAGGAAAAAGCAACAAAAAAGTTGGAAATCAGGTAAAGCCATAGAGGTACTCTTACAAGGCAATCGGGTGAGTGGTTGTAGCATGGCTATTCGTAAAACATTTCTTGAGAAAGTGCTCCCCTTCCCTACTCAGCCAGCTGGATTTATCCATGATGCCTACCTTGCATTAGCGGCAGCCATGACGGGCCAAATCAGTTTTCTGGAAGAATCATTGGTTTTTTATCGCCAACACCAAACCCAGCAAATAGGCACACGTCCCAAAGAAAAACCCGAAGAAGTAGCGATACATCAACGATTTCAACGAGAAAGAGAGGAAAAATTAGCTCCTTTGCGTGAACAAGCTCATTATTGGCAGCAGGTATTTGAGCAAGTAAAACACTTAACGCTAACCGATGACCCTCATACACAATCCATCAAGCAGTTTATATCTTTTTTACACATGAGAAGCACTTTGCCAAAACTCCAGCTTTTGCGACTCGTCCCTATTGTGAGACATTTCTGGAATGGTAATTATACTCGCTTTAAAGACCAAGATGCCAATTGGTATGCAGGCTATTTGGCAGCTCTTGGCGATTTAATTGAATAACTTAACCCTATGATAATCAACACTTTCACTATTTGTATTTCATCAGAAATACCGCTGGCACTCCAACTAAAAAAATCAATATTAGCTTGGCATCCAGACTGGACTTTTGATATTTTTTTAATGGAAAACACTAATAATTTGTCTTTATCTCATAAAATCACAATACTTGATTTTGAAACAGTACCTAATTTTCATCAACTACAAACTACTTACTCGCTTGAAGAACTGAGAAGTTACCTCAAAACCTACTGCGCTAAAAATTTATTACAACAAACTACAATTCAAGCAATTGCTTACTTACATCCTGCTACTAAACTCTCTAATTCGCTTTCTATTTTTGAAAGCTCGCTTCAACAAGCCAACATTTTATTGTTTCCACTCCTCTCCAAACCTTTGTTAGGTAGTAAGTCAGCTCTCGAAAAAGATTATCTCAATAGGGGGTTAATCAACCCCAACGCTTGGGCAGTAAAAAACTCATCCGAAGGGCATCGTTTTATAGATTGGCTTCATGAAAGATTGTTAATAAAAGGACAAACTAATCTGGCAGAAGGCTTAGGTTCTGAGCGTTTGTGGTTGATGCACTCTCCTGTATTTTTTGAAAAGGTGCAATTTCTGCCAAATCGAATAAACATAATACAAGTTCCAGCGCCGCTTGGCAAACGATTTAGTCTATCAAAAAGCGTTTCTGATTTGTTAAAAAAATGGCTAAATTTTGTTTGGACTTGGCAGCCGTTCTGAGTGTGTAATCAGCCAAAAATTGTACAAAAACAACATCTATCTTATACTACCACTAACTAAACGGCGAACTAATTTCACAAAAAAAGCTAATTTAAACTTACTATTTCCCAATTTATCTTCTGAATTACACCAATTTTTGTAAATGAACTTGCCTCTCATCTTTTTGTAATTAACTTTGCAGTGGATTGAATTATTCTATTGTACGTTTAAGAGGTTCTTCATCAGTAATCTCCTTACTTTATTATCAGATTCATGAAAGTCCTCTACGACCATCAGTCGTTTACAGGTTTAAAATACGGAGGCGTAGCAAGGTATTACTACGAACTGATGAATGTATTCAGCAAGCGCAAAGACATTGAGTTTGAGTTGGCCCTGCAATTTTCGAATAACGAATACATTAACGGAGCATCGTTTAGTAATCATCGCACGTTTTCAACCTTTTTGAATCACCTCGCCACGTCAAAAGTCATGTCGTTGGTGAATCGCTTGAACAGTCTGCGCCTTATCAGGCAAGGCGACTACGACGTGTTTCATCCTACTTTTTATCATAAGTATTTTCTTAATCACATTGGCGATAAACCCTTTGTGTTGACTTTCCATGATAGCACCAACGAGAAGTTTCATCACCTGTACCCCTCGCTTGGGGGTGATTTGCATGAGCTAAAGCAACAACTCTTAGACCGTGCCACTCGGGTTATAGCAGTTTCGGAAACGACTAAGCAAGATATGTTGCATTATTTTAAGGTGGATGAAGACAAGATTGATGTCATTTATCATGGCACTTCGTTTATTCATATTACACCAAACGGCGCAACAACTCGCCTTAAAACCCCTTCTAATTACTTACTTTATGTAGGCAACAGAAGTGACTTCAAAAATTTCCCATTTTTTGTAAATTCGGTAAAACCTTTGTTGCAAAAACACCGAGACCTTCAGCTCCTCTGTGCTGGTGGCAAGCGATTTACCCGTGAAGAAAAGCAGCTTTTCACAGAATTGGGCATAAGTGACCAGGTGCATCACTACGACATTACCAACGATGAGGTGCTTTATGTACTTTATCAACGTGCGATGGCCTTTGTGTTTCCGTCGTTGAACGAAGGCTTTGGTATTCCTATTTTGGAAGCCTTTGCTACGGGGTGTCCAGTAGTGTTGAGCCAAGCGAGTTCGTTCCCCGAGGTAGCCCAACGAGCAGCTCTTTACTTTGATCCTACTCAATCAGATTCTATTTTGGATTCTGTGGAAAAAGTGGTAGAGGACACCCTATTAAGAAAGAGCCTAATTAATGAAGGATATGCCCGCCTCCAATACTTCTCAACCGAAAAAACGGCTCAAGAAACGCTCGAAGTGTATCGTAAGGCCATCCAACATTACTAATGTACACCAATCGTTTTGCCCAAATGTTGCCAAATTTTGTAGCAACACCTTCCTTTGATGAATCTATTTTGCTGTCAAAAGATAATGCTTTCCCCAAAATTTCGGTTGTTACACCTTCGTTTAACCAAGCGGCCTATTTAGAAAGAACCATTTTGAGTGTGTTGAACCAAAACTACCCGAATCTTGAGTACATCATTTTGGATGGTGGCTCAACCGACGGCAGTGTAGAAATAATTAAAAAGTACGAAAAATACTTAACCTACTGGGTTAGCGAAAAAGATAAAGGCCAAACTGATGACATTAACCGTGGGCTCAAAATGGCAACAGGTGAGTGGCTCACCTTTCAAAATTCAGACGATGTGTTTGCTCCTGATGCCTTCAACAAATTGTTGAATGGTATAAAGTCTAATCCAAGCACATCTATTTTCTTTGGTAATTTTGTGTTTATAGACGAGCATGACTGCACCTACGAAATCATGAAATCGGTGCCGTTTTCGATTTATGCACAGGTGTATGAGGGCATTCAGGTGCATAATCAGTCTTTCTTCTTCAAAAAACAGGTTTGTGAGCAGTTTGGTTACTTTGATGCCCAATATACCTTTGCCTTTGACTACGAGATTATGGCTCGTTGGGGCATACAGTCTTCGGTTAAAACCAAATTAATCAATGACTTATGGGGCGGATTCCGAGTTCATTCCAGTGCTAAATCTTCAACAATTTCAGAAACAGGTTTACGAGAACATGCCCGTATAAAAGCCCATTATCATCAGCAACTTAAGCCAGTTTTGCCCGAAAAAATAATCTACCTATACATACGAATTCGTAAAATTCTTTATTTCTTGCTGACAGATTTCGGATATTTGCAGTACAGGAATCAACTCAAGCAACAACATAATGCTTAAATGGCTTAGAACTCCCTACTTGCGAGAAAGCATTGGAATGCTTACCATCATTTTGGGGACACCCGTTATTTTCTTTTTCAGAGAAACCGTGCGCCTTGCCCCTGGTAAGTCTTGGTTTACAGCGGCTTGCTTGGTGGCCGCCTTGTTTTTGATGATACCGACCAGTTTCCTTAAAATCATGTATAAGCCTAATGTTCAGTTGTTCAAATGGGCATCTTATTTTTTGGCTGTTTCGTTTTTTTATTTACTTTTTTATAATCCATTTGCTAAAACAGAGTTTTATGTGCCTGTACGAGAATACAGCAACTTTATTTTCATATTCATTTATATTTTTTTGTTAATGAATATCCCTAACAAGGTAAAAGACAACATCATCCCTTTAATTGTCTTAATTACTTTTGCGGGAAGCGTTGCACTCATTATCTCTTTATTATTGAACCCCAATTATATACTTGGGCAACGGGCAGCAATTTATTTTGGAGATGGCGAAGAAGGCGGCAATCCACATGTATTCGCCAAAAACGCCTATGCAGGTGTTATTTCCTCATTTTTATTACTAAAACAACGAAGCCTACTTACCAAAACATTTTCAATTTTTAGTATTTTTCTTTCTGTCACGGTGGTCATCATGACCCAAACACGAGGGGTGTTGTTAGCCTTATTTATTGCTATTTTTCTTTTTTTGGTTTTTAATTTAACCAAACGACAAATCAAAGAAACGGTAAAATCTATTTTCTCTTTGCGAAATTTATTCTTTTTGACTGTGGTATTGTATGGTGGCTATTACTATTTGGCGCATTATTCGCCATTTTTCGACCTTTTAGCTTCTTATTCTGATAGGTTTTCGAGTACTTTCTTGAGTATGATTTTTACAGCTTCTGGCAAAACTCAAGAATCCCCAGTCATGTTTGATCCTTCTTCCCAACAACGAGTATTCAGTTTTCATCTATTCAAAAATTATGTAGAAGGACAGCCAGAAAAAATGGTTTTTGGCTTGGGTTATCGGTATGCCTACTTGGATGTTCCTGTGTTAGAGGCATTTTTAGATTGTGGCATATTGGGTGGAGTAAGTTTCTTAGGTTTTATACTTTTACTTACTTGGCATAGCTATAAAGCCATGAAAACCAAACCAAATGATTTTGTGGTATTTCTTGCTTATTTTTTTATTACCTATTTTGTTGGGGTCTTTAGTGCAGGCCGACCATTTGACACATCCTTTTGGTTTATTTTTGCGTTGATGATTCGATTTATGGGCATTAAATATCTGGACGACACCCCAAAACCAATTGCCAAGTCGCCCATTGCCACCGTAACCACATAGCACCTTCTTGATCAGCATTTAATATGCGCATTCTTATCGTTCATAATCAACTTTGGGCACACTACAAAGCAACAGTTTTCAGTGAATTACACCGACTCACAGCAAATACAAGACATCAAATACATGTCATTCAGATTGCAGAAGTAGAAAAAAGTCGTCAGGGGATGGGAGATTCAGACCGTTCGGTTCATCAATATCCGTACGAAGTCTTGTTTGAAGGTGCTTTAGAAAATGTAGCCTTTTTGCCAAAAATTGCCAGATTATTAGAACGAACCATTGCCTTTGCTCCTGATATAGTGAACGTAACAGGCTACTACGACCCCGCTACATGGGCTTTGTTGGTATATTGCAAAATACGAGAGATTCCAGTTGTTTTATCAAATGAATCAACGGCTCAGGATCATCAACGTGGGGGAATCAAAGAACAGTTCAAAAGTTGGTTGGTTAAACAATATGATGGATTCTTTTGCTTTGGCACCAAGGCGGCTGCTTACATGACTCAGTTGGGCGTAAGTGATAAAAAAATCCTCACTAAAAACGCAGCAGTAGTTGATAATCAAGCTAT
>JBGAVQ010000290.1:0-7094 GCA_044228045.1 Spirosomataceae bacterium | reverse complement strand
TTCTGAAAATCAACGTGCGTAGTTTCGGGCGAAAGTAGTTCAAACAGGGGTGGTTCATTTTCAGTATCTGTACTTTCTTGATTAGAAGTAGGCGCATTGCAGGCTACTAAAATCACAACGAAAAATGCAGTTAGCGAGAACGAATGAAAAGATAACTTCATAATAAGGTTAGAGAATATCCATAAAAATTGGGTAGCTAAATGGCTGTACTTAGCCATTTAGCTACCCAAAGGTAAAAAATTAACCCATCAATAGCCCGGGTTTTGGAGCAATTTATTGTTGCGGTTCATCTCGTCTCGATGAATAGGCAAGAAATACATTTTGTCTAACCAAGTGCGGTTTTCCTTACCAGGGTCAAGGTCAACAACTTTGTAAGTATAGTCGTAGCTGGTAGGGTCATACTTGTACAACGACACTGTTTTGCCTGCTTTCAATGTACCTACAATGTTGATAATGTTGGCTTTACGACCCAGTGTGGCAGCAGCAATCATCCAACGGCGAGCATCGTGGTAGCGTTGTTCTTCAAATGCCATTTCGATACGTCGCTCGTTGCGGTAACGTTGGCGCAGGGCATCGCCTGACTCGGTGAGCGCTGGCATACCTGCTCTAAAACGGATTTTGTTGAGCCAAGTACGGGCTTCGGCATCTTGTCCCAATTCAATACAAGCCTCGGCATAGTTAAACACCGCTTCGGTATAGCGCAAAGTAGGCCAAGGAACCTGCTGCCAAGTATTTTGGTCAACTACGGCAGGGCTTGGATCCACAAACTTACGTACATAATAGCCTGTATAGCTACCGTTCCAGTCTTCTACTGAACTCTTACGGGTATCCAGTCCAAAATAAGTTGTTTTGGTGCCTGAGCCACTTCCAAGCTCATACTGACCTGTTTGAATTTGGTTAGCGGGGTCTTTGGTGGCTACGTCGGCGGTGCGAGGCTTCCAATCAGCACCATCGTAGAGGATAGATCCATAAAAACGAGGGTCACGATTGACGTAAGGCTTGCTGGCATGTTCGGTGTTTTTCCAATCAAACTTGGTACCATCCATCATTTCGTAGTCGTCAACAAAATTTTGTATTGGTGTATTACCTGCCCAGTTGTGGTAGCCGTTTGGTCCATTAAACAAACCCTGACGACCGCCGTTTTCTTGTTTGGCATTGATAAAATAACGAGCCATAATTAACTCTTTTTCGCCTCCATTACGAGACAAAGAAGCATTAATATAGTTAGCTGTAGCTTGGTCTTTGGTAGCAGGAGCCGTAAGTGTCAATTGAAAGCCATAGTTTGGTAAATCTAACACAGCTTTGGCTGCATCTTTAGCTTTTTGCCAACGCTCTGCACGAGTACCACTTACATACGCCATTAACTCAGGCTTACCAAATGATGCCATTGCCGATGACTTGGCTTTGGCAGTAGTAGCATCGTACAGGTCACTGGCTGCATAAACCAAAATACGTGATTTGAGTGCCAGAGCTGCTGCTTGTGAAGCTCTACCTGCTGCTAATGATTTTCCAGCAAGAAGTTTAGCGGCATCGTCACAATCTTTTACAATGAAGTTGATACATTCTTCCATTGTGTTGCGAGGTGCCAAATAATCAGCCTCACCCAAGCCATAGGGGCGGTCAATGATAGGAACGCCGCCATAATAGCGTACTAATTGATGGTAATAATAGGCCCGCATAAACTTAGCTTCGCCTGTTAAGCGCTCCACAATACTATTTGTATTAGTAAATTGTGGTTTTTCCAAGTTCTTGATTGCCAAGTTAGCCGCTCTAATCCGTGCATACATATTTACCCAGCTCAGCGTACCATTTATCCAGCCCGGATCAGCAGGATTGGAGCGTGACTCCGTGATGGTTGTGATGTTACGCCCAGGGTGTGTAAATGAGGCTTCGTCGGTAAGTGAGGCCAACATTTGTTCGTCAAAACCACCGTTGCCTAAGCCAGCGTAAATTTCTGTCACAAAAGCTTCGGCCAAAGATGCATCAGTCCACACAGCCGTTTCGGACACTTGATCAAGTGGGCTTGTGTTCACAAAGTCATCGTCACAGCTGGTTACAACCAGTGAGGCAACAATGAACGTTGAAAGTATGATTTTAAATTTATTCATAGTTGTTGAGAGTTAAAAGGTAGCGGTTAAACCTGCATTCATGATTTTAGACTGTGGATAATACTGCCCTGTAGAGTTGGTTGATTCGGGGTCATATACACCCAACTTGTTAACCAGCGTAAACATGTTTAGGCCATTGACATAAACACGCAAATTGCTAAGTCCAGCTTTGCTACCAATTGTTTTTGGTATGCTATAACCCAACTCGAAGTTTTTCAGGCGCAGATAATCAGAGCTTCTGAGCCAATAGGTGTTGTTACCCGAAAAATACTGGTCGCTACGGTTGGCAATACGTGGATCAACACTGCTTGGGTTGTCAATAGTCCAGCGGTTTTCATAAATATCAAGCAAGAAGTTACCAATGTTGCCCGACTCGCCTGCGCTTACGTACTGCTTGGCACCAGTAGCTCCTTGGAACAATACAGTGAGGTCGAAGTTTTTGTACTGAACACCAAAATTCATACCACCCTGAAAGAGAGGAAGCTGTGTGTTATCAGTGCGTACCTGATCGTCTGGTGTTATTTTACCATCTCCGTTATAGTCCACATACTTCATGTCACCTGGGCGAAGCTGGTTCACAATGGCTTTGTAATTAATTTGATTGCCATCTATTTCGGCTTGGTCTTTAAACACACCATCGTAGAGGTACGACTGGAAGGTAAACATGGGGCGGCCAGTAGTACGCTGCCACTCAGGAGCACCTGGTGCTTCGTCCCAGAACAATACTTTGTTTTTGGCATATCCTCCGTTTATACTTACGTTATATTTAAGCCCCGTTGACTGCGGAACTGAGGCATTTCGTGCCCACAAGATGTTGGTACGCTTGTTGGAGAAAACGTCAAACTCAAAAGTAACTTTGCCATTAAATAGTGAGCCTTCTAAACCAATATCGGAGTTAGTAGCCACTTCCCATGTGATGTTGTTGTTAGGTACACGGGTTTCAAAGAGGGTTTTGGTTTCTACATTACCAATAATGTAACTTCTGAATCCGTAGGTAGAAAGGTACTGATAGGTAGCAATTTGGTCGTTACCCAACTGCCCCCATGAGCCACGCAACTTCAAGTAACTCACTGCTGGGAGGGCGTTTTTGATGAAGTTTTCTTCTGACATCACCCAGCCCAACATCATGCCAGGGAAGAAACCATACCGAGTGGCTTCAGGGAAAATGTCGGAGCCATCGTAGCGCCACAAAAATTCGGCTAAGTACTTCTCTTTGTAGTTGTAAGCTACCCGACCAAAATAGTTAAGACGGGCACGCTCATAAGCACCACCACCGTTGTTCTTCTCGAGGTCACCACCAGCAAAAATCTGATCAAGAGCCGTTGATATAAAGAAACGGCGGTAGGCATTAAAGTTGTCACCATTTATAGTTTCACGGTTGGTACCAGCCAATACTGTTATGCCATGATCACCAAATTTACGTTCGTACGTCAAGATTCCACCCAACAAGATATTCAACTGAGTTTCGTTACCCAAAGTAAGGCGGGGTTCAGAAGGGCCACGCTTGCTGGCAGTCAAAATAGGCGTTTTGCCATCGGCTTCAAAACCTGTACCACGCTCGTAGAGTGTCCACGGAATCTCCCAACGCTTGGTTGAGCGAATACGTTTGTCAATAGCAGCCGTACCTGAGAATTTAAGCCCTTCTATACCAGGTATTTTGATGTCAATTTGTCCATTGGTCTGAAAATAGTCTTGTTTGTCATGATCATACCCAGTTTGGTTGGTGGTAATTACCACAGGGTTTTCTCCGTTCTCGATGTCTGGACCTGGGCGACCATCAGGCCAAAAAGCAGGTTGCTGCGGCTTGCCACGCATTTGCATCCTGAAAATTGCACTGGCTGGTTTGGTTGGGAATCTGCGGAATTCTTCACGACCCAACAGGCCAATTGTTACGTTGATGTATTTGTTAACTTTAGCATCCAAATTGACCCGCAAGTCATACTGCTTGTAGCCTGTTGCCGAATTTTTGTAGTAGGCGTCTTGGTTTTGGTAGCCTAATGAAGCCACATACTTGAGGTTTTCGGTACCACCTGTTAGCTGCAAGTTGTGGCGAGCTTGTGGCGACCACGGTTTGAGGGTGGCATCGTACCAGTCGGTGTTAGGATATAACCATGGGTCTGAACCATCTTGGTATTTTTGGATATCAGATGGCGAGAAGGGGGCTTTTCTTTGCTGACCTGTTGGGCCTGTATAAACACCTGTAGTTTTGTAGGCTTGATTGGCAGCTGCCCACTCGCTTACAGGTAGTTGGTAGATATCCAAATCATTGAGCATACTTACATACTGAGCAGCATTGGCCAATTTAGGAATAACCGTAGGTTGAGCCCATCCTTGATTGAACGAATACGACAGCTCGGGTTTTCCTGTTTTGCCACGCTTAGTGGTAATAAGAATAACGCCATTGGCAGCCCGAGAGCCATAAATAGCAGCCGAAGCATCTTTCAAGACCGAGATACTCTCAATATCGGCTGGGTTGATACGGTCAAAACCACCTGTTCTGTTCGGGATACCGTCGATCACAATGAGGGCATCGTTGTTGTTGAGGGTGTTAGCCCCACGAATCCGAATAGCCGAACCATCATAGCCAGGCTCGCCGCTTCGGTTTACAGCAACTACCCCTGGCAAACGCCCTGCCAATGAGTTACTCAAATTGACCGCTGGTGATTTTACCAAGTCGGCTCCTTTTACACTCACAACAGAACCAGTGATGGTTTCTTTCTTTTGAACACCATAACCTACCACAATTACTTCGCCCAGCACTTTGGCATCAACATTGAGCGAGATATTAATGACGCTTTGTTGATTAACAGCCACTTCTCTGGATATATACCCAATAAACGAGAACACAAGTGTAGCTTGGTCGTTGGGTACGCTCACTGTAAAATTACCACTATTGTCTGTAACAGTACCCGTAGAAGTACCTTTTACCAACACACTTACACCGGGCAGCGCATCGCCTTTTTCGTCGGTTACTTTGCCTTTTACAGGCCGAGCGGCAATCTGACGATTTGTGGAGGGGATGTTTAATCGTGACTCAGGAGTAGCCCGAGCCATCATTTGGGCATTACCTATCGTTTGGCTCATAAGCAGCATCACGAATGGCACCCCCAGGTTTGTCATAGAGGAGAGTTTGGTCATAACTTAAACAGAGATTTAAGGTTAAAATTAAAAAATAGAGAAGGATACTGAAAGATATATTTACTTGTGCGGATGAAGCTACGCTTAACAAAGGTATTAGCAAAACAGCCCTATCTGTTTGTTATATTTTGATATATTTTAGTACTATTTTGACATGGCCACAAAAAACAATTTAGTGCTGCTTACGTAAATTAACATAACAATGTTATTAAAAGCAATGATAGAATTGCATTATATAGAGATTCTTTTTGGGATAGAAGCTCTAAATTTTCACCCCCAAAAAAGCCAAAATAGATAGAAATTGAACTGGTTATCTCACGAGCAGCGTAAACGTATAGATAATCCATTTAAAAGCTCTGGTATTGGATTTTATCACTTTTTTGCCATCTGCTCATCCTTTCTGCACATTGATATGATAGCTCGGTATCGTTACCTTAAAAATCTGTTTTTAATACCTTTTTGACCTGTGTTCCTAATGCGGTTTCGAGCGTTACCCAATACAAACCCGAGGGCAAATCACTTAGTAAAAGGCGATGTTCCTTCACAGTAGAGTCTATGGTTTGCTGTAACATTACTTGCCCTGATGCGTTGATTACCCGAATTACAGACAGCTCATTGTTATTACGTTGAATACTAACTGTTGCACTTTGCCCTTGGGTAGGGTTGGGCAATATTGTCCAGTTATACTCATTGGCAGGCATCATCACCGCCTTTACCCTTGAATACCGAAAAGAAGCATCTAAGTCTTTCATTTTGAGGCGATAATATAATGTTTGCCCTGTTTGTACATCAAAATCTTCATGGTAATAATTGGCTGATTGATACAAACTACCAGTTCCTTTGATCTGGGCAATTGTTTCAAAATGAACGGCATCATACGCCCGCTCAACAGCATAGAAATCAAAGTTTTGTTCTGAAACAGACGACCAACGCAGTAACACTGATTTTTCGCTGGCAACCACATCAAAGCCATGTAAACTAACAGGTAAATTTATTTGGTTTTCATACGCCCCTATATCTATTTGGGTGCCAATTGAACGGGGATTTCCAGCGAAATCTTTTTCGCCAGATGTCAAACTGGTACTCGGATTGCCTGCGTTGCAAGCGGGTGACGTATTCTGAATTTGTAAATTAGGCGAAGGCAAACTTGTACTCAAAAACAGCGGATCAGCTTGTAAGCCGTTGGCTTCTTGCGAAGTAGCCGTTTTAAATGTTGCAAAAGAGGCATAAGTTGTGCCGTTCCAGTCTATTGAAATTGTGCCAGGGGTATAGTACAGATTATAGTTGAGCGTAGTGCCAGGGGCTGTGTTGTCAACATAAAGAGCGATATTCTGCGAAGTAGTATAAAAGATGTTATTCTGGATGGTACAATTTTCGGCATAGCTGATTTCTAATTCGCCATTATTATTGTTGGTTTTATCATTTTTGAAAAAGGTGTTATTACGTACAACGGAGTTGGTTACTTTGCCCGTTGAGGGGTAGTTGTAGCCGCCAATGTACATACCTACGTTGTCGTTATTATACACAAGGTTGTTTTTTACGGTAATGTTGCTGGTTGTTTTGCTTACATTTTCGCACCCAACGGCAATACCCACTTGGCCCTGATAACACCGATTTTGCTCTATCACAATATCCTTGCCGCCATCTACATAAATACCTCCTGCCCGAGCAATTGCCGACTTGCAATTGTAGGTGGTGTTGCCTTTGATGGTGCCGTTTCGGGCTTGGTCGTTGGCAGGTGTAGGGCAAACGCCGTAGTGACCAGCAGCTACAATGCCAATGTTAGTGATGTCGTGAACTGTATTGTTGGTTAGTGTGAAGCCGTCCACATTGCCGTTGATGGTAAGG
>JBGAVQ010000289.1:0-7106 GCA_044228045.1 Spirosomataceae bacterium | reverse complement strand
GAGTTTACCTGTGCATGAGCGTACAGGGGGGCATCTTCGTAAATCATTTTGAGCAGAATCGTGCTTGGTAACACCTCTTTTTCGCCTTCAAAAATAAACGACACCGTGCTGTTGCGCTTGGCTTTGAGCAAAAGATGGTTGTTTTCGGTGATTTCGTAAGCACCAAAAGTGCCTGCCAAATGCCGCTCTACCGACGACACCACCCCCTTCAAACGGTCTCCTTCCAGCAAATGATCATTGGTGCTTTTGGAAATTTGCTTTTGTAACCCATTGATTTCCAGCTGAAACTTAGCAATTTCTCGGTTCATCATGCTTTTACTTTCAAGGTAACTTTGATACGCCACCTCGTAGGCATTTTGAGCTCTGATAGCTACCGTCTCAAACTGATTCAAATCGTTTTTGCTAATGTCGCCGCCTTTGTAAAACTCTTGATTTTGGGCAAAAAGTCGCTTGGCTTCTTTGGCTTCAAATTGGAGTTTCGCCGATTCAGAGACCCATTTGTCATTCAAAATGTTGAGTTGCGACTTTTTGAGGGCGATTTCTTCGTTAATCCGCTCAATGTTTGTTTCCACAATCTTGCGCTCGCTTTCAAAAGAGGCGTTTTTGAACTGCTGAAAGCTATTTACATTGCTTTGGGCAGCGTTCAGTTCGGAGGTCAGGGCGGCAATATCCGGCGCACTGATTTCGAGAATGGGGTCGCCTGCTTTGATTTTTTGTCCATTTTGTACAAATACTTTTTCGACATATACTACTGAGGGGAAGCGGTAAATGTCTTCTGTTACTTCTGACTTTAACACAAAAGTGGTTTGAATAGAATCAGGAATTACCACCACAAAGCCTGCCACAAACCCCAAAATCGCCATGATGACGGCCCACCAACCCATGCGACTCAGGGCTTTTTGGCGTAAGTCGGCAAGGGGTGCATCGTCCACATGGTAGAGGTCTTCATATTGGGTTTCTTCCAGTTCTTCTAATAATGGGTTCATGGAGGAGTCGTTATTTGTTACACATTGATTCGTGTTGATGTTGCTGGTTTCGGAGAGAATATCTCTCTGTGGTTCTCATTTTATAAACTCTGTTGTTCTCTGTGTCATCCTCATTAAATAAGTTACAACATCTGACCAATAACAATTTAGTAATCAACATACGTTTTCATAAAATCGTAATAGATGCCTTGCTTTGCCAGCAGGTCTTGGTGGCCGCCTTCTTCGGCAAGTTTTCCTTCGTCGAAAACCAAAATTCGGTCTGCTTTTTTGAGTGTGTGAAGGCGGTGCGCAATCGAAATGATGGTTTTGCCTTCGTAAATGCGGTAGATGTTGTCCAGAATCTTACGCTCTGTTTCTACGTCTAAGGCACTACTGGCTTCGTCCAGAATGATGATGTCGGGGTTCAGCCCGTTGACAAATAGGCGAGCAAAACCAATTTTCAGCACCTGCCCACCCGACAGATTGCTACCAAAATTACCCACCATTTGGTTGTAGCCCAAGTGGGTGCTTTTCACAAAACTGTGCAAATCGGCATAATTGGCAGCTTCCACAATTTGTTCAGTGGTGGCCGAAAGATTGGCGCAGCGGATGTTTTCTTTGATGGTATCGTTAAAAATATAGGTGTCTTGCGGAAACATGTGTACGTGGTTGCGTAGGATTTTCGGGTTGATTTCCCGTAGCTCCACGTTGTCGCAAGTGATGCGGCCTTCGTATTCGGGATAAAGCCCTACCAATAATTTCACAAAGGTGGATTTTCCTGCGCCGTTGCGCCCCACAATACCAATGCGCTCGCCTTTACGGATTTCGCAATTGATGTTTTTCAACTGATATTTTTCATCTCGTTGATTGTAACGAAACGACACGTTGTGAAAACGCACCACATCACCCGAAAATGTATTGATTTTCTGGCGATAATCTACCGTTTCTCTTTCTTCCAAAAAGATTTCGTTTACTTTCTCAAAGCTCACCGTCAGTTGTGTTACCATCATCCAGAGCATACTTACGCTATTGACTGAGTTCATCAGTGTCATAAAAATAGACGAAAACGCCATGTATTGACCAATACTCAGTTCGCCCGTGAAAACCTGATACGCCCCAATCCAAAATACCGCTATTTGGCTGAAAATGAAGATGAGCCGCTGCATAGAGTTGATAAGGATTTGCTTCTGCTCGTCTTGCATCACCGAGTTGATGGACTCTCGGTGGAGGTGCTTCCATTTTACTAATTTATACTTTTCGAGCGAAAGCAATTTGACCGTCTTGATACCCAACAAGGTATCCAAAAAGCCCCCAAGCGACGCTTGATTTTTGTGATAAACCTTTGTGCGTAAGTGCTTTACAACAGGAATAAAGAAGATAGTAGTAATGCAATACGCCACAAAACAACACAAGGCAATTAACCCCAAAGCACCATTGAAAGCAAACAACACAGGGAAATAGATGAGCATGAACAAAATATCCAGGAAGTTCTGGATAATCATCGGATTGGTCAATTGCCGAATGCCGATGCCTTCCTGAAAGCGAGCCATAAATTCTTCTCGCTTGCGGTTGTCGTAGTACTTTTGTTTGAGCGAAATCAGGCGGTCAAAAAACTGCGTCATGAAGTCCACCTCGAACCGAAACCGATAATGCACCATGAGCATACTCCGGGTGTAAGTAAGCACCACCTGCACCACAAACACCAGCCCCAAGCCGACCAATAGCCCCAACATGAGCTTTTTGTTTTGGTTGACGAGTACGTCGTCGAGCATGGTTTGGGTAAAAAGTGGCAGCACCAAGCCTACGAGTTCGAGCAAGAACGAAAAGCATAGGATTTCGATAAGAATACGCTTGTTTTGGCGCAAAATGGGCAGATAAACCTGCTCAAAAATAGACTTGGTCTTTTCTTTATGCTTCTTGCCTGCTGCTTCGAGTTCGAGGTTTTGGTAGAATTTTTCGGTTGGCTGCAGTTCCAACACAATGCCACTCCATTTGTTGGTAAACTCCTCTTTGGAATACCGAGTTTTACCAAAAGCAGGGTCAGACACTCGCACGTAGGTGTCGGTGGCTTCATAAATTACTACAAAATGCTGGCCTTCGTAATGAGCAATGCAGGGAAGTTGAATTTTTTGAAGGTATTCGTAGTCTAACTCGTAGCCTTCTGCCTTAAACCCGTAGTTTTCAGCAATTTCCATGAGCGTATAAAGGCTCGTTCCCTCTTGGGTAATTTCTGACAATTGGGTGAGCAAATGCTTCACATCAGACACCCCATAATGCTTGAAAATAATAGCCAACGAGGTAGGCCCGCAGTCCATCATGGCTCCTTGCTCGATGTGTGGAAATCGGTCAATTAGCGTGTAGGGACTCATTTTACCACCAAATATGCTTTTGAGAGGGTTTTTCATAGATTTTAAACTTGTTTAACATCGGCCTGTTTAACGTCGGCGAGGTTTTGAACCTCGCCAACGTTCCCCCTTTTCGCCAATACCGTGCGGCCATATAGCGTGCGGTAGTATTTGTGCAATTGGTAAAAAACCGAATATTCAACAAAACGTTGTTGACTTTTGAACAAGCGGTTGATGTTCATGTGAATAAGACTCGCCAGCAAATCCGCTATCGTAATTTGCAACACACCTTGCCCATTAAGTTGATTGAGGTGTTCAATCACGCCGTGGAGTTGTTGAGTACGTTGCGTGCTAATTTCGTAGAAAAACTCATGCTCAGGGTTCGATTGGTCAAAAAGTTCTTGCAGAGCATTCTCAATTTCTTTGTAGCGGGTATCTAACTGCTTGCGTTGCTGTGGATTATAACCAAATTCACGACCAAAATCAGCGGCACGTTTTTCGCAGAATTCCATGCGAGCTTTTAAATCGAAGCCAAACGAAGTGAGCAGTTCATCGGTGAGTTTAACCCCAAATCGCCAGCGACATTCTTCGCCTTCGGCCCCTTCAATGAGGCTCAGAAAGCGTAAAATGGCTTCGCTGTCTTGGTGAAAATATTCTTCAACGGCTTCGATGGAGTTTTGTCCATAACGCTCCAATTCACGGTTGTAGGTGTCGTTCACGATGGAAGAAACCGTTTTATTGGCTACATAAGGAGCTAATGCTTCGTATAATTCTTGAACAACTTGGGTGGTGTGCCCAGCCTCGGCAAAGTGAAAACGCACCCGAAAATGATGGTTAGGGTCGGCGTAACGGATGAAGAAAAACTTATCTATCAAGCCTTGTTCTTTGAAACGAGTTGTTAATGGATAAATAACTTCGCTCAGTAACCAATCGGCGGTTTTTGTACCTGTGTAGATTTTATAGTAAAGCCACTCAGAACCCGTGAAAAACTTGCGCTCAACGGGAGTAATTTCGGCAGGAGTAAGTTTGGTGGCAACAATTGGCGTTTCGGGTTGGTTTTTGAACGCTACCACAAACTGATTGGTGTGCCAACCTCGCTCCGACTGCACCACAGCTTTGTTGGGCTGCTGCAAAAACTCTTTGATGGTAAACTGTTCTCTCGATTTTATCTCATTGACAAAGGTTTCGGCCAACCATTGATTCTCCAAATCTACATAGAGTTCGTTGTCAAAATCTACCAGTGCAATGTGGCGTGGAATGTTGAATTTAGTTCGCCAAGCCTTTATTTCTTCGTGGAGTTGTGTCCAATTGCCTTTTTTGAAAGCCGTCGCAATTCCTTTCACTTGTGCTTCTCTGAAATTCCACTGTGCTTCGGACAAAATGATGTTGTCCAGCACAATGCGAGGGATAAAAATGAACAGCGAACTAAAACTGCCCGTAAATCCACTTAGCGCCATACGTACGCCTTGCGCCTGAACAGAAGCTAAAAAATAGTAGATGTCGAGCGAATCGGGATTAGAGAAATTATGTGCATTGGAGAGCCGAGGTACAATAATTTTGTTCAATGACTTAGACCGCAACCTTACTTGACTCCCCCGCACACTAACCATGAGGTCGGTAATCGAAATTTCAAGGTCTTTTTGGCAAGAAGCCTTACTCAAAAACGGGATTTGATGGCGTTTGAGCTGTGGACGAATGATAACGTTGCCTGTGCGGGCCTCGGGCAGGTGAACAATGTCTGCAAAAATCACCTCGGGAGCAGTTTCGTCTTCGGCATTGCTAATTTCTTGCAACAAGTCCAACACCGACGCATCGGTATGACCAAAGCGACCCAATAATGAAGTTCCCGTTACTCCCCCAAACATATCCAAAAGAATTTTTTCACGCCCATCTTCCCGAATCACCGAAAACATAGCGGCGTTGGTAAGCGGCAGTTTTGTTTGGCGAAGCTCCTGGTTACGAAGTTCGTCTTCGTTGATGCTAATCTGGTAAGTGCCAGTCAGTTGTGCTTCGGCTACTTGTTGGAGTAAATAATTATGTTCTTCGGGTATTTTGAAAGTCTTTGATGACGAACCACTGCTACCCATTGCCACACCTTCGGCCAGCGGCGACATATCACCTTTGGCTTGTCCAGCCGGAAAACCAATGCCTGCTTCGGGGTCAAGTGCCAGCACCAAAGGCACTTCTTCGTCTTCGTAGCGTTCGTAAAATTTATTGGCAAACTCCTCCAAGGTGGCATTTCCCGAAGGCGAAAGCCGCATCAAGGTAGGTATTTTGGAGGTCAGTTTGTTGAGTATCCCTCTGTTAAGTTGTCCTGCCAATTCAGGTAAGTACGAGTCAATCTGAAACAATACCTTGCGGTCAAAAGGCGTGGGTAGTTGGCTAAGGAGGGTTTCTACTTTGGTGAATTTTTCGAGGGAATAATCATTGCCCGATGCCTCAATTTGCTTTAAAGCTGTTTGAACATCGGCTAAAACGACTTGAACAAAAGTGAGGTCTTCCGAGGTATGTTGAGCCGCTACTTTGGCTAAGGTTTGTTGGATTTGCACCAAAAAATCGCCTCCCGTAAGGGCGGGTTCAAGCTCACTTACAAGCAGTTGCGAGGCAATTACTTGTTCCACAAATTCTTGGGCATCTTCTTCCGAAATTTCGTCCGAAATCAAGATTTCAACTAATTCGGTAATGCTTGCTCCATGTTGGGCTGTGGTCAAAACAGCTTGGAGGTATTCTGACTGGTCGGCACTGCTTAACTGATGTTCACGACTTCCGGCGGCATTGTAGCGGTATTCAACATAGCGAAATTGTCCGTTGAGTTCGTAGAGGCTGGTATTAGGAAAAAACCGTAGGTATGGTTTTACATTGATATTCTTTTCGAGGTCTTGCGCCAGTGCACATAAGTAGTTCATATCGAGGCGAATAACTTTACGAGGAGCTTCAATATGAGGGATGGTAACTTCTGTGGCAGCGTTGCTAATAGGTAAAGTTGAGAATCCACCAAACAAGCCAAACGGCGTGCAGCGAGTGGCATAACGAGACAAATACTTGATGAGCGAGTATAACACTCGCTTCGATTTTTCGTCGGGTTGGCGACTGAAATCTATTTTTAAAAGCTCGTCGTACAAGGCAGGTGAGGCTATGTACAAGGCTTCTTGAAAGGCTGGTTGTTGCAGATATTGCGCCAACAGGGGCCAGTCTAAGTTTTCGACGCAGGCACCACCTGCTAAGGGAACACGTACAAAAGCCGTTGGAAAGTAGGTAGTAGGCATAAGTATTTATTTGAAACGGGGTTGCCCAGCGACTGGTCAGTTTGAAAATAGTTCTTCTACCGTTTTTTGATAAAATTAACAATAAGTACATGAGAACTCCAAAAAAGCGAGTTGAATCGTTGTTAGGAAGTCTTCAACCGTACAAAACAAGTGGTGAGTCGTTTCAACAAAAAGCGGGAGGAAGTTGCCCCCCACCCGCTTATTTCAGTAATTCAGCATAAATTAGAAATGCTATGACTGTCTGTTGTTGCTGGATTAGACACTGAAAAATAAGTACAATTCCTGATTTGCCCAAACATTCAGTTTTTTAACATTTACCCGATGCATACCCAAATGCTGTATAAACACTCCCAGAACACCTACTGCTACATCCTTGGGAAGGTGGGCAAGTTCGAGACATACTGGTATCAACTGTATCCCCTCCACCTTGCACACCAGCTAATTGGCGAGTAGAAAGTGAAACAATTTTATCGGTTTTCAACGAGAGTTTGTTTGCTGGCTTTTTCATGGCTATAAGAGTTTTGGCTTTT
>JBGAVQ010000288.1:0-7153 GCA_044228045.1 Spirosomataceae bacterium | reverse complement strand
CAATATACCCCCGAAGCCTTGGCATGGCTAACGGAGTATTTTGGTTTGAAAATAGCCGATATTCCTCCCGAAGCCCCAGAAGGATTTAGTCACAAACCCTTGATATTCTTTCTATTCACCAATTCTGACTAAACCCAACCAACCCATGAGCCGCACCAAATCAACAGGAATTAGTATTGAACTCAACCCAGCGCAAGTAGCACTATTTGAGGCATGGCAAAAATCATTTGGCGAACTGCCCTACATCGGCTTTACAGGTGGCCATTTTGGGATAAGCGTCATCTTTACTTCTATTGGCGAAGTGATTGAAGGCATTGCTTGGAATGGCGAAAAAATAGAATTGACGGAAGTGGATGGGCTACCCAAAAAGGAGGGAAAGCCTATTGGTCTCAAACGCTTTTAAAATACTGGCGGAAATAAATACACAATTAGCTGACATCCTCAGCCAAAACTAACCTGATGGTTCAAGAGGGGAATCCCATCAATAGCAATTTAGTTTCTAAACAATCAATCCGTTTTCTTAAATCAAATCAAACAATGGACTACATCACTAAATCATCCATCCGAGAAAGAGGATGGACACAAAAGTTAATCACGATATTTTTGCCTAATCCAGACTTGGTACTACCCAATCCACATGGCAAAAAACGAAGCCCAATGAAGCTGTATGACAAAAGTAAAGTCATCGAAATCGAGCAGACAGAGGAGTTTAAAAGGCAACAAGAGAGAGCAATGGAACGAGTTGCATCGGCAAATAAAGCAATTCAAACAAAAACAGCGCAACTCATGGCATGGGTGGAAAATCTGACCATAGATGTTCCCTTTGTACCAAAAGACAAACTAATTCAAGATGCTTGTAATGCGTATAACGCTTGGCAAGCAGTCAGAGAGTTGAGAAGGGATGAAGAACGGTATCATGCAACGCCAGATAGTGATGAGGAATTCTTGAATCGCATTGTAACGAACTATCTAAGACACTGTATGACCCCCTATGATGCAAAATTGCGTTCTGTTGCAGGTAAAACAGGCAAAAGAGAAATTTATTGTATCTTAAAAAAGAAGGTCAATGACGCTATTCTCGAAAAATACGATTGGTTATATAAGGAAGAAGATGACGATGATTATTAGCCTGTTTATTGCAAAATTTCTGAGCTAACTCATCACTCAATGAAAGAACTAATCCTACTCGGTAGTGCAAATGAGTCAGGCAAAACCACGTTCTCCAAGAAAATCGTAATTGTAACAGGCTATATCCACCAAAACCCGTTGTTTCCCTAACCCCCATGCTCACCATCCAATACTGCTCCGATTTGCACTTGGAGTTTGACATCAACCGAGAATATGTACTCGATTGCCCCATTGAGCCAATGGGCGATGTGCTGGTATTGGCAGGTGATGTCAGCTACTTGCATTACTACCGCACTCGTGGGCATGAAAAAGCCTTTTTCAACCAACTTTGCAAGCAGTTTCGGCAGGTGTACTGGTTGGCTGGCAATCACGAATTTTACCGAAACAACAGCATTGACGACTGGCACAAACCCATCCAGACCGAACTCAAACCAAACCTTTGGTTAGTTAATAACGTGGTGGTCAATTACTTGGGAGTGAATATGGTTTTCTCTACGTTATGGACACATATTGACCAACTGCACGAAAAACAAATCCAGCGTGGAATGTCTGATTTTCACGTGACAAGGTATCAAGACAACAACCTGACGGTAAAGCACTACAACGCCCTACACCAGTCGGCCATAGCCTTTTTGCAGCCAAACTTGCACCACTTGAAAGATGAGCCAACGGTAGTGATAACGCACCATGTACCTACCTACCTGTGCGAACATAAGAAATACGAAGGGAGTCTGCTCTCGCAAGGCTTTGTGGTGGAGTTGGATGACCTCATTGCCGAAACACAACCCGATTACTGGATTTATGGCCACAGCCATGCCAATATGCCCCAAGTGCAGATAGGCAACACGCACCTTGTAACTAATCAGCTGGGCTATGTGTCAATGGGCGAAATGCTGGGGTATTCGGCTTCGGCTTGTTTGAGTTTGGGATAGGCTTATTTGTCTTCTTCCAAACCTCCCATTAACTCCTCAAAGGCTTCAATTATGTCTGCTTTGTAAGGGTTATCGTACCTAATAATCAATGAATTAAAGTACGTGACTTGTAGTGAAGCGTCAAATAATGTAGTATCAATTTTGAGGAATAGGGCTGGGTTAAACTGTTCAAACCAACGGTTGAATTTACGTACTCTTGCCGTATGTTTTCGGTCAGAAGTATCGCAGGTATAAAGAATGGCCTTCTCTTTGTCTTGAAAGAAATCAAGAAAAATAGTGGCAATGGTTGGGGCAATCAGGGAGTCAAAAGGAGGATTTTGAGGGGAGTTTGCAGACAATTTGATAGAAAACTCATAGCAGTAGTTTGACCAAATTACATCTTCTCCAAAAATATACCCTGTTGGTTTGAACTCAATTCGGTAAAAAACAGGGAGAGTAGTTTTGAAGAAATAGGAAACCACTTCTTCCTCAATAAAGTCATACTCATAATGTTCCATAGACATTATTTGGATGGCTTTTGGGAAGTAGTCTCTACCGAATCGGGCAAGACTGCATCCAGAATACGGTTGGTTTCTTGGTATCGTTCGGCCAAACGCCTTGACACCTTTAAGGCTCGTATTCGTCGTTCCTCTTTGGTTAATACGTGCTTGGTTTCCATTTCTATTGGATTGAGTATTCAAAGATATTGACAATTTTCTAAAAATTCAAGGGAGTTACCTCGCTAACAAGTCTATCTATTGCATCACAGGTGTTGCACCTACTACTTACTTTTCCATATTTTGCAAAATAAAGGCACAAAAGTTGCCTTTGGGCAAATGATAGTTCCCTAATTGACCCTAAAACAACAGTTGAAAATGTCTCGTTCCCGCATCAAAACGCCTATTTATGGCAACACAACGGTAGCGTCGGAGAAGATAGCCAAAAGGTTGGCGAACAGAGCCTATCGGCGTACCACCCATGTAGAAGTTAGCCAAGGAAAGGAGGTCATTGCTGCTGTGAAAGAAGTTTCTAATGTATGGGATTTCCCCAAAGATGGAAAATCCTATTGGCAGCAAGCTCTCCCAAAATACTGGCGGAAATGAGTTTTAAAGTTATTTTTTGTTTTCTTTGCACATCAACCAAACCTAAACCGAATGGCACAATAAAAATGCTACGGAACTTTACATATTGATTTTATAGCGTTTAGCTTAATAATCCTGTTTCCGAAACCTGAGAAATTTCAAACACAACAGGGAAGTAAAGCAATACACGCCTGCGGATTCGTGGGCGTGCTTTATTTTTGTTGTGTGGGCTTCTCAGGGCCTCGGAGACAAAATAAATGTACGTTCCACGTTTTTTTGTTGGCCTGACTTGACTAATGCTTCACTCAATTATTCAAAAAAAGAAAAACGAATGGTTCAAATCACCTGATTGTGGGGTAAATGACATCATTCAATACGTACGAACTAAAAATGAACTACGTGATGCACAGATTGAAGCCATCGAAATATATATATTCTTGAAAATCGTAGGCGAGAATAAACCACTATGGCAACTCTTTGCAGAAGGGTTTTTTAGTGATTCACTTGATTTGGACGAATTATCTATCAAAACTAAAACAAAATCTTTTTTAGAACATAACCCAACGGCAAGGGCTTTGTATGCTTTTTCTGCTAAGAAAATAGACCAAGCGGGAACACTTCAAATACCTGAAATAAAAAAAGCGATTGAAGAAAATGCTGATGAGTTAGATTATCAAAAAATCATCAAAGACATTTTCTACGGCATTGATTACACCGACTATCTGTTCAGCCTTCCGATGGGTGCAGGCAAAACATTTTTGATGGCTGCTTTTATTTACCTTGACCTATATTTTGCCCAAAACGAACCTGACAACCCCCACTTTGCTCATAATTTCTTGATTCTGATTCCTTCGGGGCTAAAATCTTCGATAATTCCAAGTTTAAAATCTATTGAACGATTTGACCCTTCTTGGGTTTTGCCCGAACCTGCAGCAAGTAACTTGAAGCGATTGATAAAATTTGAAATACTCGACCAGCCCAAAACCGCTAAGAAAAGTAACAAAGTTCAGAACCCCAATGCTCAAAAAGTCAATCAGTATATCAATTCACCCGATTTGATGGGTTTGATTTTGGTGGTTAATGCCGAAAAAGTAATTCTCGACCGCTTAGAAATTGTCAATCAGTTTGAAGTATTTGAGCGAAGCAAAGACGAAAAAGATAAATCAGCCAATGAATTACGCAATCTTATTGGCAAAATACCCAATCTTTCTATTCACATTGACGAAGTGCATCACGCTGCCAGTGATGACATAAAACTACGGCAAGTTGTTAGTAATTGGAACAAAAACGGTACTGTTACCACAGTTTTGGGCTATTCGGGTACACCCTATTTGCCTTCGCCCGAGCGAATTTTAGTAAGTAATACGCTTGCCATTCGTTTTTCACAAATCACCAATACTGTTTACTATTATAGGCTTGTTACTGCTATCCAAAAGTTTTTGAAAAAGCCACAAATACGCATCGGTGGTGGTAAACAAGCACCTATGCAAGTAGTTGAAGATGGCGTAAAAGATTTTTATGAAAGCTACAGAAACACACTTTATCAAGATGGTACTTTTGCCAAATTGGCGATTTATTGCAGTAGTATTGAGCGATTAGAAGAAGAAATTTATCCTTTTTTGATAAGTGAATTGAACGTCCCTAAAAATGATATTCTCAAATACCACAAAGGCAACAAACGCTATAAAATTGACAAAGAAGCCGAATTAGAGTTTACTTCTTTGGACTTGCCTTTTTCTAAAAAGAAAATCGTTTTGCTTGTGCAAGTAGGCAAAGAAGGTTGGGATTGTAGAAGTTTGACAGGGGTGATTTTAGCCCAAACGGGAGACTGTCCTAATAATATGGTACTTCAAACGGCTTGCCGTTGCTTGCGTCAGGTGGACAAAGATGCGGACGAATCGGCTCTAATTTGGCTTAATAAAACCAATGCTGATACGCTAAATGAACAACTAAGAGAAGAACAACAAACAACTATTCAAGAACTAAATGGATTGAAGCGTGGTGGAAAACTTACGCTGGTGGATAGAATTTCAAGAATTGAACGCTTGAAAGTCCCTAAGATTGATTTTTATCAACTCAAAATTAGCTTCAATACAATAATCATTGAAAAGGAAGCAAATACAGCTCAAAAGTTAACTAATTTATTGAAAAACTTAGCCAGTCTCAGAGAAAGATACTTCATTTCAAAAGGAAGTTTCCAAGACCACGGTGATGGTTCGCACATTGTAGAAAGCAGTAAATCGTTCAAAACCGAACAGGGTAATAATAGTATAACTTTTAATCAATGGCTTTTGGAATTAGTGCGAGAAAGTTTCCAGACGATTAGGCTGGCTGATTTAAACGCATATCAACACATTCTCAGCCAAATTTTTACCCAAATAACTTTCCGAAGCCGAAATCAACTACTTCTCAATGAGTTATTCCCAATTGGGCAAATAAATGCTACTATACGAATGGCGTTTGCTCAAAAACGTGATTTTGAGACAAGCACCGAAATCATTCAAAATCATGCAGAACTGCTATTGGTAAACAAGCTCAGGGCAATTGAAAGAAATCCGAAGCTCTATCCAAATGATGAAACTATTCAGAAGATAAAAGACTTGGACGAGAAAAACACCACCCCCGACCAGATTGAGAAACAAGTGGAAGAGATGAATCGAAAGATTCAAGAAATGATTGCACAATCGGGAAATCCAGACTTGTTTTCAATGGCAGGCATTCCTCAAACACAATCTTTGCCACTTCCTGTCAAGTACAAAAACAAGAGCTTTCATTACCTACCCTACAATTTTGAGCAAAGTGGTTTTGAGCAAAAATTTTTAGAAGAAACGTTCAAATTAGCACCTTTCCAGCAAAAAGGCTTGGAAATTTATTACAATGGCGAACGTGGATTGACTCACTTTGTAATAGAATGTTATCAACAAAAAGGCACACACTGGAAACGTTTAGGGCTATATACCCCCGATTTTTTGATTTTGAATCGAACACCCAAAGACGATATTCATAAAGTGCTAATTGTGGAAACCAAAGGAGAAGGCTACGCCAAAAATTTTGAGCCACGGCGAGACTTTATGAGTAATTATTTCATCAAGGAAAACAACAAAAAGTTTGGTTATCAACGCTTTGAGTTTCTTTATCTACAAGATAATGACCAGCAGTTTGATGCTAAATTGAGTGAAACAATCAATCATTTCTTCAACTAAATTACCGAAGCCATGCCCATAAGATATATTCCTTACTTCCCAAACACGATTGAAGGACAAGCCATTCTTGATAATTTTACACGTACTACCCGTGCCTTGCGTTACCGTGATAATGACAAAGTTATTGACCGTATAAAACGGGGTTTGCCACGTTACGAAGTTGAAAAGTTAGAATCTATAAACGCTGGCGAAGAAACACAAAACCTGCTCATCCGTGGCGAATGTCTGAGTGCTTGTGCATACCTCAAAGACAAAAATATCAAAATTGATTTGGTGTATATAGACCCACCGTTTGCTTCGGGAGCAGATTATGCCAAAAAAGTATATATCCGCCGAAATCCAAAAATTGCGGAAATCATTAACAAAGCAGAAGAAGAATTGGAATGGGAAGAACTCCGTGCGTTTGAAGAAAAGATGTATGGAGACATCTGGGACAAAGAGAAATATCTGAATTGGATGTACGAAAACTTGATGGCAATCAAAAGTGTAATGAGTGAAAATGGAATGATTTTTTTACACATTGATTGGCATATTGGCCATTACGTCAAAATTTTGATGGACGAAATTTTTGGAGAAGCTAATTATCGAAATGAAATAATTGTAAAGAGAATCAAAAAGAATATTCGTGAAAGAGAATTAGTAAAGTCTATAAATGCCGCAACTGATACAATTTATTTATATGTAACAACTGAAGACGTACAAATACTGCCCCCTACTAAACCTGAAATTAGAGAAGAAAGATGGCATTCATTTGAAGCCTCTGGATATAGAAATGGTATGGATTACAAATTATTTGGATTTACTCCATCTTCTAATAACCATTGGCGTT
>JBGAVQ010000287.1:0-7187 GCA_044228045.1 Spirosomataceae bacterium | reverse complement strand
CCAAAGACACCAATACGCAATTTTATTGTTCTTGCCTTTGTGTCCTTGCTGTTTAAATATTACGCTCAAACAACTCACCAGACATGTATCTTGTCAAGATGCCCAGGTGCCGGTAGGCTTTTTCGGTAGCTTCTCGCCCACGAGAGGTGCGCTTGAGGTAGCCTTCTTGTATCAAAAAAGGTTCATAAACCTCCTCAATTGTTTCGGCTTCTTCGCTACAAGCTGTGGCAATAGTCGAAAGCCCAACAGGGCCGCCCTTGAACTTCTCGATAATAGTTGACAAGATGCGGTTATCCATTTCGTCGAGGCCGTTTTGATCTACATCAAGCGCCGTAAGAGCCATTTCTGCAATAGCAACGGTAATAACGCCACCTCCTTTCACTTGGGCAAAATCACGAGTACGGCGCAACAGGTTGTTAGCAATACGAGGTGTACCTCGGCTTCGACGAGCTATTTCGTAAGCACCTTCGTCTTCGATTGGTGTATTCAGAATATACGCCGAACGCTTTATGATGGTTGTAAGTAACTCAGCATCATAGTATTCTAAACGGCAATTGATACCAAAGCGTGCTCGTAAGGGTGAAGTGAGCAGACCTGCCCGTGTGGTAGCACCCACAAGCGTAAAAGGATTGAGGGCAATTTGTACACTGCGGGCGTTGGGGCCTGAGTCGAGGAGGATGTCTATTTTGTAGTCCTCCATCGCTGAGTACAAATATTCTTCTACGATGGGGTTCAGTCGGTGGATTTCGTCAATAAACAATACATCATTGGTATCAAGATTGGTCAACAAACCTGCCAAATCGCTTGGTTTGTCCAACACTGGGCCAGACGTAATTTTGATATTAGAACCCAACTCGTTGGCAATGATGTACGAAAGGGTAGTTTTGCCCAACCCCGGAGGGCCGTGCAACAACACGTGGTCGAGTGCTTCGGTTCGTTGGGCGGCGGCGGCTACGAAGATTTTGAGGTTTTCGAGTAATTTGGCTTGCCCTGTAAAATCATCGAACGACAATGGACGCAGTGCACGTTCGATCTCTTTCTCGATGGGCGAAATACTTTCTTTATTTCCTTTCAGATAATCCTGACGCATCTTTTGTAAGTGTAAAGGGAGAGCGAGCAAAGGGCAAAGGGCAAGAGACAGAATGATACAGTTAATGTCTTGCAAAGGCATTGACTGTCAAGTTATTACTACTGTCTTTAAATCTTAAACTTTACACTTTGGACATCTCAAAGCTACGAAATTTGTATGGATTAGCCAAATTAGCGCACCACAACAATAGCACCTCGTTTGACAGCAGTGGGGCGTTCGGGATAGTAGAAACTTTTGTAGCTAATCACCCAAGCATAGCTTTGGGTAGGGAAGAACTCTCCTTTGTATTTGCCGTCCCATTTGTCGTTGATGTCGTTGGTTGCAAATACTACTTCACCCCAGCGGTTATAGATTTTGAGGTCGAAATCAGTAATATGGGCAACAAAAACATCCATCACGTCATTGCGGTTGTCACCATTGGGTGTAAAGACTTCTGGAACAAAAAGACGTGGTTCACAACGGTCTATTACATCAGTTTGACCTTCGGTAATACAACCTTCTGGGTTGGTTACATTTACCTTGTAAAGACCTGTGTTACTGACAGTAATTTTCTGGGTTTGCTCACCGTTAGACCATCGGTATAGAAATCCTGTTCCACTACCCGCATCCAAAATCGTTGCTCCATTTTCGACAACACAAATGGGTACTTCGGGGCGCAACGATACCCTGGGCAAAGGCAAAATACTGACCGTAACAGTATCAGAAGTACGGCACGTTCCTAATGTAACCGTGATAGCATAAGTACCCGATGTTGCTGGACGAATACTTGGCGTGGTAGCTCCCGTACTCCACCGATATGTGGCGGTGGGGAGTTCTGGTACGTTTAGGTTTTCGGGTTTATTTTCGCAAAAAGCCCGCAGTTCACCCAAATCAAAGAAGGGCGCAGGTAAGACCGTAATAACCTTGGTAGCTTGGTTGCTGCATCCGTTTTGAGTTACGGTATAGGTCAGCGTCTGTATGCCTGTAAGCCCTTGTGTGGGCGTAAAAATCCCAGTTGCCGAAACCCCATTGCCTGTCCACGCACCATTGGCAGGTGTAGCACCTGTTAGCGTAATGGGGCGCACATTGGCACAAACGCTTTCGGCTGGGCCTGCATTTACTGTTGGCTTCGGATTAACCGTTACTCGTGTTTCGGCGGTTTGTTGGCAGCCCGATTTGGTGTCTGTTGCTGTTACTCGATATACGTCTGAGCGAGTTACCGTAATTTTTGCTGTCGTCGCCTGCACACAAAAAGTTATCGGCCACATTACCAGCATCTAACACCAGACTTTGCCCTTCGCAAAGGGTTTGGGTTGGTTGTAAGCTAACCAACTGAGCAGGTGTAAGAATAACCGAAACCGCCCGAGTTACTTTACAACCAGCCGCATCGGTGATTTCGAGCGTGTAGTTGCCTACTGGTATGTTCTGAATAATAATAGTAGGCGTAGAGCCTGCGGGCACTGTCCCTGTTTTGACTGGATTGGGATTAGTAGGTAATCGTAAGATATAGTTCTTCTGCGAAGAAAGGCTATTCTGTAAGGATATAGTTATTTGTCCATTGTTAGGGTCGGTGCAACTGGCTTGCCCGCTGGCATTGATAATTTGGAAAGAAGATTGCTGGGCATTCACACTGAAGGTAGCAATAGTATCGCAAGCCGCTGTACCTCTCAGGCGCAAGCTATAATTACCAACTTCTATGTTTTTGAGCGAACCAGACGTTGCATTTGGCAGTAAGGCTCCATCTTTGTACCACGTAAAGGTATAGTTATCCATCGGCGTAATGCCCGTCACATCAATAGAGCCATCGGTTTGTCCACAGGCACTCACGGGCTTAATGGCAGCTTGCCAAGTAGGGCGTGGGCGAATCATGATGTTGACCGTATCGGCATTGGTGCAGCCCGTGTTATCACTCACATTCACCAGATACACACCAGGCTGATTCACAGGAATGGTTTGGGTATTTGCCCCGTTATTCCATTGAAACATTGTCCAGTTGTTACCCGCATTGAGTGTAATGGAGCTTCCTTGGCAGAGGGTGGTGTCTCGACCAATGTTAATAAGTGGAGGTCTGCGAAGAGCTACTGTTACAGTATCGAAAGCGATACACTCTTCAATTGCAGTTACGACCACATAGTTTCCAGAAGTGGTTACATTTATTTGTGGGGTCAAAGCAGGCAAGAGTACATTGTTCCGAAACCAATAATACTCAGCGCCGGCTACATCGTTACCCGAGTTGAGGGTCACGCTATTTTTACATTCGTTTATGTCTGGCCCTAAGTTGGCCTTGGGGTTTGCTTTGATGGTAAGTGCTTGAATAATAAGGGTATCTTTACAATCGTTCTGTATGTAAAGAGCTACATTATAAGTACCTGGGCGAGGGTATTTATGTGTAGTTTGCGCCACTGCTTGCGAAAGTGGCGTGTCCCAATTGGTTGCCGCTATGGCTGCTTGCATTTGCGCTCGAGCAGTAGGTCCCGAAAACTGCGTAGGGCCATTGTATTCATATTTCCAACGATATTTTTCGTTTCGCTCTTGGCACCACGGCCCTGCTTGGAGTTGGGTTTTATCACCAAAACACGTATCTGATGCCGAAATCCCTGGCCCAGCTCCTTGCTGTATTTCGTTTTGAACCAAGTTAGGCAAGCCCAACTGACTGATTTTTCCACCCAAATCGAAGCCGCTACTGGTGTAACCAACCTCCATTTTGGTATTGCCGTTGGGTTGACTAATTACCCCCAAGCTTCGGCTACCTTGTTTTGCCAAATAAATTTTATTGTCGGGGGCGTATTGAAGCGAACCAAATACTTCGGTAGTAGTACTATCAATCACTGTGCGAGAACGAGCCACAAACAAAGAATCTTGCAACGTAAGGTCAAACTGCAAGAGCAACGACGGGGCTTTCTTGGCAGTGTCGCCTTTCAGAGACACGTAAACCTTATTGCCATCGGGCGAAAACTCTAAGCCATAAGCACTGGGTGGGGCAGGGCCTAAGTCTAAGCGAAGCGGTGGCCCTGTGATAGCACCTGTAGAGTCAGAAAAGTTAAAAATTTCAACAAAATTTCGAGGCGGCCCTGGCACAACTACGGCAATTTTTGTTCCGTCAGGCGAAATTTTCATTTGGCCTTCTCCTTTCGTAGCTGCATCGTGAGGCAGACCAATGGGGTAGGTTTTGGCTGGTGAAAGCCCTTGTTTGGTCAAGTGCGAAACTTTGAACACATTATTATTAAAGTCATGCGACACCACCCAATAAGTTGAATCTCGTGGATTCATGGCCGAAGTCAGTCGCTCGGTAGTTTGGGTAGTAATCGGAATGTTTTTCTCAACAATTTCGCCTTTCCCACCGTTCAAACGCATATCCACAATACTATAACTCAGAATACGGGTAGTGTCGTTGATTTCTTGGGTTGTAAACACATAGTAAATAAACTCACAGCTTTTACAACCAGGTTGTTGTACAATCAAAACAGATTGCGTAGAGCGTTGATTACCACCGAGTTTGGTGGTGTCTTGGGGGCTTCCCTTTACGGTCATGGGGTTTCCGTCTCGATCATAAATGACTAAGCCGTCGGTATAAAATTGGAGTTTGCCTTTTTTGTCTGAAAACACAGACGTACCCTCAAGTGTTTTTAGTTTTCCATCGGTTAGCACAGAGGCTTGTCCCCCTTGAAACTGCACGCCGGCATTGTCGCCAAAATACCACTTAGAGATAGGTGGTGGTGGGTTTTCGGCACAAATACGAACATTTATTTTGGCTGAAAGTGAACATTGGGTAATAGAATCAGTTACAGTAACCGAATAGCAACCCGAACTATCCACCCTAACTACACGGGTGGTGTCGCCATAGGGATACCATGAATATTTGGCACGATCAGCGGCTCGTCCAGCTAATTGATAGGGGTCTAAAATGAGTTTTCCTCGCTCCGACTCACAAATGAGGGTATCTTCTCGCCCAAAATTGGGTGCAACCGAGAGCGTAAAAACCTGAAAAGTAGTGTCTTTGGTTAGCTTTGAGCCGTCGTTGAGGGTCACATTAAGCCGAACGGTATAGTTGCTGGGTGTTTGGTATAAATGCTTAGGAGTGGGGCGGGTAGAGTTATTGTTTCGACCACTACTGGGTTCTCCAAAGTTCCAATCGTAGCTTTTGATAGTTTTGGCATCAATACCGAGTACTTTAAATTGGGTAGAATCGCCACCGCAATCTTGATTGGGTGTACAACGGCGGGGCGAAACCTCAATGTTGAGGTTGCTTTGGGCAAATAGGTTCGTAGCAATGCCCCAACAAATCATCATATACAACAGCCTACGCATCATGCTACACGGTTTTCGGGAGGTAGTGTGTCTTAAAAACTATTTTACTAATGGTTTAGTTTTCAATAAAATATTAGGCATTTTTCGTGCCAAGCTCTAAATAAGGCGTGGCATTCTATTTGCTGGAAAAATAACGAATTATTTGGCAAATAAATTTTGCTACTTTCAACGTTATTATGTTGAATTCTTGCAAGTTTAGGCAATCAATTCTTGAATAAAGAATATAGTGTCATTAAAATAACCTATTTTTCAAGCATTGTTCTTACTACTAAGACATAATAATAAGCAGAAACGTTGGTTGTGGTTTTATAAAACAGTGAATTTTAACGAATTGAGGCGTATGTTGAGAAGATATGTTTTGATATTAAGTTGTTTATTGTCAAGTAGTTGGGGATTTGCACAAGACCCGCAATACTCTCAATTTTATGCGGCTCCATTGTACCTAAACCCAGCGTTTGCGGGTTCGGCTTTTGCGCCACGAGGTATCATCAATTACCGAAACCAGTGGCCAGCACTTAGTGCCAATTATGTAACATCATCAGTATCATTTGATTATTATTTTGACAAATACCGTAGCGGTGTGGGCTTGCTGGTGATGAACGACACCCAATTTAGCAACCTGAAATCTACCGAAATAGGTCTGCAATACTCTTACAACCTCAAAATTGATGAAGATCACTTTGCCCGATTTGGCTTACAAGCGTCCAGCGTAACCCGTAGTGCCGATTTTTACCAACTTACGTTTGGTGATCAACTCACAGACAGAGGGCCAAATGGTCGCCCCAGCCTTGACCCTGTGGCTAACACGGGGCCGCAAGTGAGTTACGCCGATTTTTCGACGGGAGTGCTTACTTATTCACGGCAATGGTGGGCGGGGCTTTCGGTGCATCACCTTAACCGTCCGCAGCAGTCGTTTATTGCCGGTCAGACCGAGCATTTACCCATGAAGTTTTCGTTTCATGCCGGGTATCGTATTCCGTTAGATGCCTACCAAGCCAGCAATGGTTTAGGTGCTGATTTTGACCGTGAAATCAGTATTTCACCAGCTATTATGTACAAGCGGCAAGGTACTTTTGACCAGTTAGATGCTGGCATTTACTTCACCTTTGAGCCTTTGGTGTTGGGGGCATGGTATCGGGGTATTCCGATTAAGCAATATAAACAGGGCATCAACAATCACGATGCACTGGTATTTTTGGTAGGTTATCGGCAAGACCATTTTTCGTTTGGGTATAGTTATGATGCTACTATTTCTACGCTTGGCATGGCAAGTGGAGGCTCGCACGAAATTTCAATTTCGTATCTTTTTGATAACATCACGAAGAAAAAACGCCCCAAACCTTACAAAAAAAGAGAGTTGTCTTGTCCTAAATTTTGAGATAACGAATCTGTGGAGGGTAACGGCAAGGGTTTGACTCTACTTGACTAATGAAAATAGTCTTTCTTTTTTCCCAATACCCACCAGTTGAAGCAGGTGGCAAAGCAAGATGACTCTTTCGACTCCTTGACTCTTCGACTTTATGAAAATAGTCTTTCTTTTTTCCCAATACCCACCAGTTGAAGCAGGTGGCAAAGCAAGATGACTCTTTCGACTCCTTGACACTTCGACTTTATGAAAATAGGCTTTCTTCTTTTCCCGAATGTAACTCAGCTTGACCTTACTGGCCCGTATGAAGTGCTTTCTCGTGCGCCAGGGGCCGAGGTTCACATTATAGCTAAGACCTTAGCACCTGTTTTGAGTGAAAAGGTTTTGGCTATTGTACCAACCACAACTTTCAAAGACTGTCCTCCGCTTGATTTGTTGTGTGTG
>JBGAVQ010000286.1:0-7181 GCA_044228045.1 Spirosomataceae bacterium | reverse complement strand
GTTCGCCGTCTTTGAGGTGGATGAAGTATTTGACCTTTTGCTTACCAATGTGTTGCCACTCAAAAAAGCCATCTACCAATATCAAACAGCGTTTCGTGAGGATGCTTTCTCGGAAAGAGGGTTTTTCAAACACGCTTTCTGACTTGGCATTGAGGGTTTGATTTACGAGTGTTTTGGCTTGTTCGGCAGTAGCCCATGAGGGGATGAGTCCCCATTTCACATACTGTATTAGGTCTGTGGCCTGAGCAGTTATGATTGGTAGTTTGGGGTGGTCGAATCCTGAGATTTGGCCTACTACGTCCGCCTCGCCGATGGCTTGCGTTGCACCAAAGCGTTTTTTGAGCTTGGCTTGGGTAGATTGCGTATAGGCGGAGTAGCACATTATGAAATAGAAATATCCTATATTTGTAGAATTCAAAGATGGTAGAAATAGAAAGTAAAAATAAATATTTTCCTATAAATAGCCACAAAAAACCGTCAGCTATCCGTCAGTTGAAATTATTTTTTATCTGCAATACATTGTTTATCAATTATTTATGACAAATTATTCAAATCCTGTCATCCCGACATCAAAGGGTTCAAATCCTCACAAAAGCCGCTAAATCGCACGATTTAGCGGCTTTTTATTTGGAAAAACCTCAACGAAAATCAACTGCGTCGGCAGTCCGATTTTTTCAAAGAAAATTACATCTATTCGGTTACCTAATTGTATAATTGAAAAAAGGTAACCGAATCGCCTGTAATCATCTGAATATCAGTCATTTATATTGATTTAATTTGGTGTTTTTTGGTCGTTTTACAAGAACAAAATCAAGTTGTTCGGTTACCAAATTTACTCAAACTAACGCAGCGACGAACCGCCTGCAGGATGGGCAAGCTCGTTCTACTGCTAAGATTGAGTATCATGCTAATGTCGCTCTTACTGCTATCAATATCGCCAAATTTGAGCATTGGGTTAGACAAAATAAACAACATCCACCCTTCTCAATGGCGGATGTTAAGGCCTTATATCACAACCAATTATTGATAGAAAGATTTTTTACCATCTTCCCAAATCAGGCTGAGTTAATAAAAAATGACCCAAAAATCAAGAAACTATATAATTTCGGCCTTATCGCCGCTTAATTTTTACCGAACTATTGGTTTACTAAAAAGTATCGGATTAAAAATCCGACCTGCTTAATATGCCCTTAGGCTTGATTAGCCCAAAATCTAATACTTTTAATTTGTTCTGCTGTACTTACACCTGTTTTCCTTTTTGGGAAAGCTCAATATTCAGCAAAAACTGAAACAAATCTTCTTTGGGGCTTAGTTCAAGCTTTTTTCGTAGCCGGTAGCGGCTTATTTCCACGCCCCGTACCGATATGCTCATGAGCCTTGCCATTTCTTTGCTCGACAGATTCATGCGCAAATAAGCACACAATTTAAGATCGTGGGCATTAAGGTTTGGGAACGAATCTTTGAGCCGTACTAAGAAATCACGGTGTACACTATTGAAATGTATCGAAAACTGCTCCCATTCTTTGTCTAATTTTTCGTCGGATGTAAGGCTTTTCAGTATTTTTTTTAGCTCCGACCGCTCAATCATACTCTTTTCGGAGCTATTAAGTTTGCTGAGTTCTTCGGTGATTTTATAGATAAATTCTTTTTTCTGTACCAGATTCGTTGCCATTGAGGTAAGCTCTGCGTTTTTATGTAGTATCTCGGCTTCTAATTTTTCATTTTGTAATTGTATCACTTCTTTAGCTTTTTTCTCTAAGACTATCTGATGGGCATATCGTAGTTGTTTTTGCTCATCTTCAAAGCGTTTCAACTCGGCAAGGTGGCTTTGTTGTTGTTTTTTTTGTTGCAGCTTTTCAAGGAATTTATACACCCCAAGGAGCATGACGAAAATAAGTACAGTATAGATGATATACGCCCACCATGTACGATGCCAAGGAGGCGAAATACTAAACGAAAAAGCGTATTCAGCCGATTCGTAAGAAGGGCTGGTGCGGGCTTTCAGTCGAAATGTGTAGGTGCCTTCTGGTAAGTTTGTATATTCTTTTTCGTTTTTATCCGTCCAGTTATACCATTCTTTCTCAAAACCTTCGAGGTAATAGCTATACTCTGCGGGGTTGTCGAGGATAGAAGAAGCAAATGAAAAATGCAATGAATTAAACTGATAAGAAATTTTATTGATAGCAGATGATGTACTCCCAAAACCACCCCAAAAAACACTATCTCGGTTGCCTACTGATTTTACCGATTTAAGATATACCTTAAAAGAACGTAGGCTCTTGAGGTATTTAGCATAATTGATGTGATAAAATCCGTTTTCGGCACCTACTACTATATTCTGAATATCGTAAGGGTAGATATTCTCAAAACCACTGAGCATTTTATTGTTGATTTCGGGCATATAGTAGATGCTGGGTTGCTTCGAGGTATAGTCTGCTACGCCGAGCATTTTTTCTTGCACGAACCAGATATTGCCCAGTTGGTCTTCTTTGAGGTAGCGTAAGGGTATGGTTCCGAACACGCTCAAATACCTGGGCGATGCCACAATTTTATCTCGAGTAGCGTCGTACTCATAGACCCCTCTGATGGTTGCAAACACAATTTTATCCTTTATTTTAAAAACGTGGTTGTCCAAATCAGAAGGCAAACCCTCGTGCGAAGTGAATTTCTTTACTTCTTGAGTTTTGGTATTGAGCTGAAACACTCCACGATAGGGGTGCGACACCCATATCAAATGCCCGTCGGTTTCGAGGTAGCGACTTGATTCTACGAAGTTAGGAAATGCCCCAATATTTGTAAAATCACGTACATTGGCTTTAAAAAACTGTACGCCAGTATAGTAGCCAGCGGCGACTGTATCGCCTTTGCCAATGGGCTTAAAGTTCCAGTAACCCGAATTATCCGCTACAAGGCTTCCTTTGTGATTGGTAATTTGCCAAAAACCATCGTCTTTGCCCACTAACAAGCTTTTATTTCGGGTTATTATATTCCATGTTTGTCCAGATAAGGCAGCGGAGGTACGGTGATTGGCAGTGGTTATGTCTGTTGATTGAGGCAAAGGGGCATACTGCACCCCGGTAGATAGGGCAAAGTATATTTCGTTGTTAAATACAGTAGCACCGTACCCGGCCCCATTGTTAAACGCCACGGGGTTGATATGCTTAATGCCATTGTTCAAAGCAATGTAGCTTATGCCGTTGTCTAACCCTGTCCAAATATTGCCTTGTAAATCGGCATGAAGGCACCGAATCGTGTTGTTTTGTAGGCTGTATTGAGCGTTGATGTTTTCGAGTAGGGTACCGTTGCGGCTCACGTGATAGATGCCGTTTGAATATGTGCCTACATAGAGGCTATTATCTTTGAGAACACTAAGTGCTGTGTAATGATTGTGCGAATGTGCCCCCATAATAGGAAAAGGCGACAGTTTACGCTGGGCTAACAAGAATAGCCCGTTTTTAACAGTACATAGCAGGCTGGTATCTTTCTGGTACTGTATTACATCGGTAATGACAAGTTTGGTAGGTAATTGTGCTTTTGATAGGTGAGTCTGCCATTGCTTTGCTGTGTATTGAAGAATCCCTCTCGCTGCGTCATGCGCAAATAGCTCCCCGTTGTGTACGAATATCGAAAGCCATGTAGAAGTAGTTGGGTGCACGGTGATGTGCTCATTATTATATTCAAATATACTTTTGTTCGTTCTGAAGAAAACCGATTTTCCACATATTTCAACGTCCCAAACATCGGCGAAGTTTTTTTCGGTTTCGGGCAGTTTGCTTTTCAATGAAACAAATTGAAGCCTGCCTACCTTGTCGGGTACAAAATACCCAAACTCATTCTGAGCACCCGCATATAGCTTACCATCGGCGTTGAGCTTCATACAACGCAGGATGGTCTTGTTCGGAAGGCTAAACTTCTGCCAGTTGGCGCCGTCGTACACCAACAAGCCCTCGTTGTTTGCTACATAGAGGCGGTTGTAAGCGTCTTGAAGAATTGCCCAACTCTGTATGCCTCCTTTGTATTCTGCACGGGTATAATTCACCACTTTGGGCATTCCTAAGTTGTGCTGGCAATACCCGACCCATGGCAAAAATGCACCTGCTGTTGCAACTACCATCAAACCAAGAATCTTTTTTAGAGGTGTTAGCATTGTGGATTGATGTTCAAAGGATTTGGTAAAGCTCAGTATTCCACCACATGAGGCTTTGTATTCAACGACTTCTTGCCTTGCTTTTGCCGAAGTGCTCTAAAATTCTCAAGCTGGCTATTTTCGCAAGCATAACTTCAGTGTGCAGGCCGAAGAATGTTTTTGGCTTGTTTTATGAAAGCAAATTTAACTTTTCTGAGGTGCAATTGCAGTTTTTTTAGTTGATGTAGTAGTAGAGATGTAGTATTTTTTTTGAAAATCGGCATAACCACGCAATACATTTGTTGCAACATACAGTGTGTATTGCACATTCGAAATGGCAAAATCAAAAGTCTCATAACACGGTAGCAACTGTCTTTTAAACCAATATGTTTTATGAAGAAATTTTATATTTTTATACTCTTACTCGTGCTATGTACTTGGTCTGTACAAGCACAGCAATCCGTTTCTGTCAAGAAGGCGGATGATGGGTACAAGATAAGTGCCGACGGTAAGGATTTCTTTATCAATGGAATGAACTGGGACTATTTCCCCATCGGCACCAATTTCTCCTACAGTTTATGGAAGCAGCCCGGCGATGTTATCAAGGCTGCGCTTGACTACGAAATGCCCCTGCTTAAAAACATGGGCGTAAACACCATTCGCCAATACACAGGCGTACCACCCAAGTGGATTCAATACATCTACGAAACATACGGCATTTACACCGTGCTCAATCACTCCTTTGGGCGTTATGGGCTTACCTTGAAAGGCGGCAAATGGGCACCCAACACCGACTATTCAGACCAACAGGTAAAGGACATTCTGCTCAGAGAGGTAAAAGAAATGACACATACTTACAAAACAACTCCGGGCGTATTGATGTTTTTGCTGGGCAACGAAAACAACTACGGGCTTTTCTGGCGGGGTGCCGAGACGGAGAATATCCCCATGCAAGACCGCAAATCAACAAACGATGCTTACTACCTCTACAAGCTTTTTAATGAAGCCGCCAAAGAAATGAAAGCCATAGACCAAAGCCACCCTGTGGCAATTTGCAATGGCGATTTGCTGTTTTTAGATATCATCAACAAGGAATGTCGAGACATTGACGTGCTGGGCATCAACGTGTACCGGGGGCTATCGTTTGGCGATATGTTCGAGAAAGTGAGAAATGAGTACGGTAAACCCGTGATGCTCACCGAATTTGGTGCCGATGCCTTCAATGCACAAACCAACACCGAAGACCAAGAGTATCAAGCAAAATGTTTGGTGAGTAACTGGAAAGAAATCTACGCTAATGCAAGTGGCTTGGGTTTGGCAGGCAACAGCCTCGGTGGGTTTACGTTTCAGTTTAGTGATGGCTGGTGGAAAACCGGACAAACCACGGGTTTAGACGAGCACGATGCCGCAGCGTCTTGGTCGAACGGCGGATACCTCAATGACTTCAAACAGGGCGAAAACAACATGAACGAAGAGTGGTTTGGGATTTGTGCAAAAGGCAAAACCAACGAGCGGGGTGTTTATGAATTGTATCCACGGGCAGCGTATTATGCTTTGAAAGAAGCCCATCTGTTTAACCCATATAGCCCCGAAGCAAGAACGCAAATCAACCGATTCAATACTATCCAGTTCATTGATGCTACCTTGCGTGCCAGAGGCGACAAGGCTGCCTCGCAAAGCGAAGACAAAGGAAAGCTGTACCTAAGCGACTTATGGGCAAACTTCAGCACGTTCAATACCGGCGGTAGCCTTATTTCAACACCAGAAGTGGCTATGCCTCTGGGCACAACGTTTCCTAACAAGCTGGGCTTCGACCACATGCAGTCGTTCAATGTGGGTATAACTGCCAAACCTGCCCCCAACGTAACCGCCAACGTGCAGTTTAATGTGCTGGGTAACGTTGCCGAAAACCCCATTGACGAGGTATTTTATGAAAACCGTGGCAGAAAAATCACGGTAAACACGCCGATGGGGCCTCAGCAAATGAACCCGGGCAATAGGTTCCAGTTATACAGAAGTACCGTAAATTGGAACAGCAAGCACTTTAACCTCACTGGGTTTTACCGGACGGGTCATTACCATTGGGGATACGAGGGCGACTTCTTCGGGTTGTACCCAGAAGCCAACTACGGCCCTAACATCGATATTTACAACGGTGAGGCACCTTTTGGCTTTGAAATAGAAGGCAAAAAAGCTATAAAAGGGTTAAAACTTGCGTTTGGTCCCGAACTCTGGTGGGGTGCTAACCCCGCTGTACTGGCTAAGTACAGCAAAACGATAGGGGGCTTCATGCTCACAGGCATATTCCACGAAGACATCACCCAGCGCAGCAACTTGCAAAGCTCTTTTGCTGTGCCTATGCCCAAAACAAGGAGGATTTCTTTAGTGGCTTCTAAGAAATTTGGCAACATAGGCTTCGAGATGGGGGGCTTGTGGGCAGGGCAACCGCTCAACGGAAGAGACTTCCAATTGATGCGTGATGGCAAAGTCTATAAAGACCAAATTAAATCAACCGATAATTTCGGTGGAAAAATCAAGCTCACTTATGCAGGAGGGGGCTTCAATTGGTACGGCTTGGCTTCGTACATGGGGCTGGTAGCCAATGGCGGTGTGGCTCAAACCAAGACATTCACGGGCTGGACTTTGAGAGACGTAGGCAGTGGCAATATGTACAATGTGTTGAGTGGCTTCACCGTCAGAAAGGGCAATTTTGAGTTTGCACCTAATTTCTTGTACCAAAAGCCCATCGAAGGTCCTATTCCGTCAGACGTACTGGCACCGGGCAGACCCCGAAACATTCTGGACGACCCGTTCTCGGTGCGGTCTAACCGAGAAACCATTGCCGGCGAGTTGTTAATTTCTTATGACCCCACCCCCGCAACCTGGATGTACGAATGGGATAACGACCGTGCCGAAGATGCTAAATTTGCCATGAGTGCCAACTTTGTGTATCGTCATTTACCCACTATTCAAGATGCCGCCATTGGTATTTTAGGAAACGGCAGAACCACATTCGTATTTCCGGGGTCGGCACCGGCACAAGACTTGTGGGAGC
>JBGAVQ010000285.1:0-7629 GCA_044228045.1 Spirosomataceae bacterium | reverse complement strand
CTACTGACTTTTACAGGAGACTTGGCTTCGAGGCGGCAGGTTTTCCCTGCTTTTGAGGTGATTTTCAATTGAGTGAGTTGCTTATTTTTCCAAACATAATCCAACTCAAAAGCACCTCTGGCACATACGCCTTTGAACGCACCTGAACGCCAATCGTCGGGCAGGGCGGGGAGTAATTTGATAAAACCATCGTGTGATTGTAGCAGCATTTCGGTTATGGCAGCAGTAGCACCAAAAGTACCGTCCACCTGCGGGGCTTTTCCGCACAAAGCAAACAACGACGAGCAACTTTGTTCTTTGATGAAGCCTTTATAAATCTTATTGGCTCGGTTGCCATCTCCTAATCTTGCCCAAAGTGCCATTTTCCATGCTCTCGAAAAACCCGTAGAGGCATCGCCTCTTTCCTCCAATACTTTTTTGTAGGCTTCTATCAAAGCGGGCGTTCTTTTTTCGTTCAACACCTTGCCTGGGTATAGGCCGTACATGTGCGAAAAATGGCGGTGATTTTTTTCTAAGGATTTCCAATCATCTGCCCATTCTTGCAACGAACCATCCTTACCAATTTGGGGCAGCACTAATTTTTCTCGTGCGACTTTCACCTGTTGAACAAAAGCACCATTGTCGCCCACAATGGCAGACGCCTCTATGAAATAACCGAACAAATCATAGAGAATTTGCATGTCTATTGAAGAGCCTGCGCAAATCGTAGTGCCTTCTCTAAACCCTGCCGTTACTTCATCAAAGTAAGGTTTATTACCACCGCCGTCAGGAAAGTTTTCGGGTGAGGTAGAAGGATTGGTTACCAGCCATTTACCATTAGGATGTGGCTTTAAGAAATCCATAAAAAACTGCACCGAGCCTTTCATCAACGGATATGTGTCTTTGAGAAACGCCGCATCCATCGTGTATTGATAATGCTCCCAAAGGTGGGTGCAGAGCCAGGCACCGCCTACGGTAAATGTCCCCCACGTAGGGCCATCCATGGGGGCAGCCACTCGCCATAAATCTGTATTCTGATGAAAAACCCAGCCTTTTGCGCCATAATGCTCACGGGCAACTTGTGTACCCTGGTCGGTGAGTTCTTTGATGAGACGAACCAATGGCTCGGCACATTCCGAAAGATTGCTGCTTTCGACAGGCCAGTAATTCATTTCTGTGTTGATGTTGGTGGTATATTTTGAATCCCAAGAAGGGTTCATGTCGTCGTTCCAAATACCCTGTAAATTAGCGGGTTCGGTGCCGGGTCGAGAAGACGAAATCATCAAATACCTACCAAAATTATAGCTCAATGCCGCCAGCGAAGGGTCAGGACTGGTTTGTATTTTCTGGATTCGTTCGGGTGTAGGCAAAAATGAATTCTCGGTGGTAGGCAATTGGAGTACCACTCGGTCATAATATTTTTTGTAATCTGCCAAAGCCGCCTCCAAAATGGCAGTATAGGGCTTATTTTCAATCTTTTTGAAATAAGCCTCTACCCGTTGGTGCTGATTGGCACTCACGTCTTTGTAATTGACAAAATTGGTGGCAGCGGCAAAATACAAGGTAACGGCATTGGCATTTTCAATGATTAAATCCACGCCATCTGTTTTCATCTATATTAAAATTCTTTTTATACGGAGCTTCGTATTTTAGTTTTCCTGCCACTCCCATATAATCAGCCGATTTGCCAGTCAAAATCAGTCCATCTGTGCCATAAGGATCCATTCTGAAATAGTCGGTGGCATAATTGGAATGGAAGCGGTTTCTTACCCCTCTGAGATTGGCTTTGAAAGAGATACTACCTGCTTTATCGGCGTTAGTCTAATGACAATAGCAATCCTGGGGCGGGGGTAATGCATAACTGTACGGTGATGCTGATTTGATTTGTAAATGAAGTGATCGCATTTACTCAGTTTCAAAGCCGCATTTTGTTTTTCAAAATTTGATTTGATCTGATTTTTGAAAATAGCATTATGATTCATGCAGAAGCTTTAAAATAACATCTTAACACTCAACGGGATAACCCATCAAATGCCTCCCAGATAGATTATGCGCCGCTAAATATTTTTCTTCAAAAACCTGTTTTTGGATTTCGGGCAACACTTTGTAACCGCCTTTTACAACTGTAGAATAAGGCCCACCCGACCAATAAGTTTCTTCGTTGAGTTGAATCCGTTCTTCACCACTTCGCCCAAAAACCATTGCTCCCAATCTGCCATTGCCCACGGGCAGCGCATCTTCCCATTTTTTGGCAGGGGTACTATACCAGCTTACCGACGATGGATTAAAGGATTTTTTATTGATTTGGCCAACAGAAGTAATATCCTGTGCTTGGGCACAAACCACCAACAGTAAACCTGTTAAAAGCAGAAGGGGTGCATTTGGTTTCATGCTAATTTTAGGCAATATCACTTATCAAAATTGGTTTCAAGCAATATTTTTTCAGTAAATAAACCACCACCAGCAGGTTTTTGTGACCTTAGTTTTTTTACTTCGTCAATGGAAATATTTTTACCCTCTTTGGCAAAGGCATTTTGAGTAAACCTAATAATATCTACAATATCCTGGTCACTTATAGAACTGTTATTAATCAACCCAGGCATTTCCGTATTCAATTGATACAATTTTCCACCCACATGTACAGGCCCGCTTAGTCCATGCAAAATAATAGATGCTAATCGGTGCATAGAACCATCAATGTATTCGGAACCTTTGAGTGGTGGTGCCAAATTTTCGATACCCTTACCGTCTGCTCCATGACAAGCAGAACAAATGGTTCTGAATAATTGTAAGCCTTTTGTTCTATTATCTACTACGTTTTTCTCCTTTACAAAAATTGAATTTAATTCTTTTTTCTGACGATTGTTGAGTACCAATTCCAAATTAGCTTTTAAGACATCACTTGGATTCATCGTTTTGAGATAAACATCTTCTTTTGTGTCAAGACTACTGGTAATGGCATCTTGGATAACCTTCTGATTATCATATTTTTTATCAATTTCTGAGAGAATTGGCAAAAAAGTAGATTCAGACAATTTTAGCCAAGAATGCAACGAAAAAGACAAATAGAGGTCAATGGTTTCATTGTTTTGAACCAATAATTGTGTACTTATGGCTTTCATTTTAGCCACGTTTTGCGTAGAAGCAAAACGCTCCATAAGACCCAAGGCATGGGCAATGGTTTCGGGCTGTTTTGATTGGGAAATAATATCAGACAGTGATGCAAAAGAAAGCGCATTCAACCCATCTAATACATAAAGTGCATGAATGGCTGTTGAAAATTCATTGCTACTTTTGGCTAAATTGACTAATTCTTTGCTTAATGAAAGGTCTTTTTTTTGAATCAACAATTGTTGCGAACGGTCTCTTAACCAACCATTTGGATGGTTCAATAAAGCTAATAACTCTTTGCTATTGGCTTTTGATAAATCTGGAACTGGGTTGAGTTTACTCGTCTTGCTTATAACTTTCAAAATACGTCCAGCATTCTGTAAAGTATCTAATTTCTTATTAGCGAGCTGTTCGGCGAGGTATTGTGAAATGTAAGCCTTGTGTTGGATAATGCCCCTGTGCATATCAACCACATACATGGCTCCATCAGGCCCATTAAACAAATTTACAGGGCGGAAGCCTTCGTCGGTAGAAGCTATAAATTCTTTTCTTTCAATTGCCTGATTAGCAGTGGTCTGGTTGTTTTTGAAAGTTAAAATGTTTCGTTTGATGAGATTGGCTTCGGGCACACAGACAAACGCATTTTGATTATACGATTCAGGAAAAGCTCCTCCTCGATAAATCAAAGGCCCACAAGCGGCAGTAACATCAATTAACATACCTTTTTCATCTAAAACCCCTTTTTGATAACCTCTATTTACAGAAGTTTGATGTATGGGAAATACCCTATCATTGGTCAATTTTCGATTTTCGCTCTTGATAGGTTTAAAAAATTTGTTCCTAATTGCCTTGTTAGGCAAAACATAGTCTCCCTGCAATTGAGTACTGTTGTTGTTGTAGTAGAGTCTTCCAAAATTATCTTTTGTGATTCCCCATTGACCTCGATAACTCGTTGGCTCTTTAAGCCACTTACCATTTTTTAGCTGATACCTAAAATTATAATTGGCATTATAAATCCAATTGTCAATGTTCATCATCAAGCCATTGGATGAATGTTCTACATTTCCTCCTTCGGCATATACAGGGTCAACCAATGTTTTTTTGCCGGGCTTATCATTGTTTATTTCTACAAACCAAAGTTTGGGGCCATCTACGTACAATAGTCCGCCATACACATGAGCCAAGCCACGAGGCAAGACCAACTTACTTAAAAATGTTTTTTTGTGATCTACCTTTCCATCTTTATCAAGGTCTTCCAAAATAGAGATTTTGCCATTGGGTTCATCTTCTCCAATGCCTTCCAGATTTGGCATATATCCAATCATTTCTACTACCCACATTCTACCTTTATTATCAAAATCCATGCTAACTGGGGCTTTCAGAAAAGGTTCAGAAGCAACCAAGCTTAGATTGAATCCATCTTCAATTTGATAGTTGTCGAGTGAAATATTGGGTTCTTTAAAATCAAAATTCTTAAATCCCAAAATAAAAACAATAGTTGTAGTTAATAGCAAAATAGCTATTAAAAGGGAGGTTTTAGTGGTATTGTAACCAGTCATTTTCATAATTATTTGCTCATTTAAAAGGCTTATGCAAGCATATTTTCGCCTGAAAGGGGGTGTTTTAAGTAAGTACTAATTCAATTTATTTTTTCAAATAAGGTCCTTTTTTATTCCAACCAATTTCTACTTTGGACAAATACCAGGATTTTCCTTTGTCGTTATTGCCTTGAAAAAACAAGTAATACCGACCATCTTGGGCTTTGAAAACATTGGGATGTCCACTTTCGCTTTCGTTCCAAGAGCCAGCAACTCCATTTTTCAAAAAAGGCTCATCTGACAATCGCTTCCAATGGATACCATCTTGACTGCGGGCAATACCGATTTGTTGTGGTTCGTTGTTGTAAGCACCCGCATAAAACATATACAAATATTTGCCTTTTTGAATACGAGAGGCGGCTTCAATACATTTTTTTTCCCAAACCAATTCGGGTTTTAGCATGGGCATATTCGGGACTTCCGTCCAGCTATTTCGGTCAAAATTGGCAGTGATTGAGGCTGTTGCTACGCCCTGTTGTTGTATTTTGTAGTCAGGGTCTCTGGTAGCGTAATACAAAAAATATTGATTTTTGTAGGCAACTACCTCCGCATCTATTGCCCTACCACAACTCCATTCGCTGACTTTTGGCCTAAATATAGGGTTTGTTGAATCTCTTTCAAAATCAATGCCGTTGGTAGAAAAAGCGTGGCAAATAGCATCCAATTTTCCATTGCCGTAGGTTTGATAAAAAAGGTGCAACACCCCATCTTTGACCAGAGCCCCAGGTGCACAAATGCCTTTTTCTTCGACAGTTCCTTTTTGGCCTTTGATGTTCCCTTTTTTCTCCCAATGGGTCAAATCGTTGCTGGTGGCAATTCCAATGTACCATTCTTTAAACTGCTCAGCAGGCACTGAATAATACATCCAATACTTGCCTTGAAAAAATATCACGTAGGGGTCTTTGGCATAAGGTCTTGTCGGGATGTCCAAATCTGCATAATACATTTGGGGCTTTTGGGCACATAACAGTTCTGCTTTTATGCTGAGTAGAATTAGAGCCAATAATAAATGAAGCCCAGTTAGTTTTTTCATTTTAATGGTTAGTGCAGTTTTATGACATTACAAGGTGTATTTGTCTTACAAGTTTAAACACTTTTAATGCACCTAAGAATTCCTGCATGATTGTTGACACCCAAATGTCTTAATTAAACTCACCAAATGAGCATAGCAACTCCTTTGTAAAGCACGAGCAAGGTTAGAAAATGATAGGTTTGGCCTCTCCATTGCCAAGATGTTTCGTGTATAAAAAGAACCTCTGTTATCTTTTGAAAAGCCCTACTCAGGTTTCTAAAAAAATAACTGCATTAGCGGTCTGACAAACATACTTTTGATTTAATCACTACCCCAACCACCGCTTTATCCATTGATAATAGGAACGACTATTGAGCTGGGTTTTACCATGAAAATTACTAATACAATCGTTTAATTTTCAAATAAATACCATTTAACGGACTAAAACCAACGCCACCATTAAAAGTGTGTTGTTAATATTCTTGAATGCCATACTGGATAACCTTTCTTAAATTTGTCTAATAACTGACTGGTCAGCCCGTGCGGCGTACATTACTTGTTTTATCTCGTTTTTAAAATTAATTATTCGGTAAAATTTAATTGATCGTATCCCACTTGAGAAAAGAAAGAAGTTCTTGACAACTAACTGTTTACTCGTTAAAAAGAGCCTAAAACAATGTAGTTGCCTAAGTCTCTATGCAAATCAAACCCGTAGCGAGCCTCTAAACCCCCTGCCGGCATAGTAAGACTCGGCCCCATTGTGATACACAAAAACATGGCCAGAGCGAAAGTCTGCAAAAATAGCACCACCGAGTTTTCTAATATCAGCAGGTGTTTTTATCCAACTGGATGTTTTCGTGTCGAACTTCCCAAGCAGTTGTAACTCCCGATACTGTTCTTCTGTTAAAATTTCAATGCCCATATCTGCCGCCATCATTATAGCACTATCTTCTGGTTTGTGTTCTTTTCGTGCTTCCAGTGCTTCATGGTCGTAGCAAACACTTCTGCGGCCTTTTGGACTTTCGGCTACACAATCATAAAAAATGTATTCGCCTGTGGTGCTATCATAGCCCACAACATCGGGTTCACCACCAGTTTTTTCCATTTCATGGAGCGACCACAGTTTTTCAGTATTAGCTTCCAGTTTTGCTTGTACATCAGCCCATTCAATACCTTCGTGGCGATTCATGTTTTTCTCAAAACGGCCTTTTAAGGTCATGAAAAGTTCTTCAATTTGGTCTGCATATAGCTCCTTACTATTTTCCATTGTCATACTATGTTATTTCGGTTTGTTTTGTTTTGCGATTGGGTTTGTTTATGCTATACAATATTTAAGTCAACGGTTATATTTCTAACAGTTTACGTAGTCAGTTCAAATGTAAATAATCTTGTATGTTTTTACTATCATCAATTTGTGTTTATTTATAATTGGCTGAATATTAGTATTTTATAGTTTAAGAGTCTTATTGAGAAACGCTGTTAAATTTTAAGTTGTTTAAAATAAGTAGTGAAATTGGGTTTTGATGTATCTATCAAATTGAAACGTCCTCGAATTGTCTAACTCAACCCTAAATTTTGAGTTTTAACAAAGACTTAACCATAACTGCCTTAGGAAATTATAAGCATAGCAATGGTTTTGAGCTTAGCCCAAACGCATATTTTTTTTGGAATTTGTCGCAGTAATTGCCAAAAAGGTAGCAGTTTTTTCGTAATGAGAAGGGTTTCCATTAAATTGTAGGCAATTAACCTTAACAAACTTAAAAATGAAGAACCAACGACTACGAATCTATGCCTTAGCGATGACCTTTTTGGTGGCAGCCGTGTCGCCCACACTGGCACAAAAAAAGAAAAGTACACCTGCCAATTTTACTCCTCCTGTTATAAAATCCAACATCACCCCTGATCAATTTGCTGCCCTTAAATGGCGTA
>JBGAVQ010000284.1:0-7201 GCA_044228045.1 Spirosomataceae bacterium | reverse complement strand
GGATTAAACACCGAGAAGAACCCAAATAAATGCGACGAATTATAGACGGGTGCTTCGTCCATCAAGATAAGGTTTTGGCTTACATCACCTCCTCGTACATTAAAGCCCGAAGCCCCTTCGCCTACGGTACTCACACCTGGCAGTAACTGAATACTGCGTATTAAGTCCACTTCGCCCAACAAAGCAGGCATTTGTCGGATGGTTTTCATATCCACCTTATTGACCGACATTTCAATGGACTTCACGTTTTCGTCTTCCCGTTTGGCTGAAATCTTAACTTCTTGAAGCACTTTTTGTGCTTCTTTCATCTCAATATCCAGTTTTACAGGTTGGCTAACCTCTACGGTTTGGGTCATTTTATCATAACCCACGTAGCTAAACACAAGTGTATAAGTGCCTTTGGTGAGCGTAATAGAATAAAATCCGTAGGCGTTGGTGGTTGCTCCTGTGCCTAACTCACGCACATATACCGACACGCCAATTAACCCTTCGCCGTTTTTGTTGTCTTTGGCATAACCACTAATCGTGTATTTTTCGGGAGCTTGGGCTTGTGATGCATAAGGGAGCAAGCACAACAAGCATAGTATTTTAAAAAGTCTGAACATTGGAATAATTGTATATAGGTATTTGATTACAACAAACAAACCATGCCTTTGGTTTGAAAAGTACTACTTCAGCTACAAAGTTCTACGCTGTTTCAACATGCGCCTGCCCCTTTCGGACGGTTGGTAAATTAAGTGGATGGTTGGTTGAAGACTCAGTCACTAAACCAGCATAATGACAATTTGTTTATGCCAAACCCTCACAAAATAAGACGCAAAACGAAGAATAATATTTCAATAAAATTGTTGTGCTTAGTCAAAATGCCTACTTTGCATCAGAACCGTCTTGTCCTATAAAATCTTACAATGCCATGAAACTAAACCTTGATGCCTTTGAAAAAACAGGTGAGAAAAAATTTTCAATAGAACGTGCCAATACCCATATCGAAGATTTATATGAAAGTAAAGAAGAGTACGATTTGTTATTAGCAGATTTTCGGAAAAAAATGGACGAACTCCAAAGCATGATGTACGCTCACAATCGCTACGGGCTGTTGATTATTTTTCAGGCAATGGATGCAGCTGGCAAAGACGGCACCATCAAGCACGTGTTGTCGGGGGTGAATCCAGCGGGGGTCAAAGTTCAGTCGTTTAAGCGACCTTCGGAGACAGAACTTAACCATGATTTTTTGTGGCGCACCAACCTACAATTGCCCGAGCGAGGCTCCATGACTATTTTTAACCGTAGTTATTACGAAGAAGTGCTGGTTGTGAAAGTGCATCCCGAAATCTTGACCAACAGCCAACGTCTGCCTACAGAACTGACCAAAAAGCCAGAAAAAGTATGGGAACAACGCTATGAAGACATTGTAAATACCGAAAGCTACTTGCACCGCAACGGTATTCATATCTTGAAGTTTTTTCTGCACGTTTCTAAAACAGAACAAGGCCAACGCCTGATTGAGCGCATCGAAGACCCCACCAAAAACTGGAAGTTTGAAGAGGCCGACATCAAGGAGCGTGACCGCTGGGACGATTACCAACAAGCCTATGAAGATTGCATTAACGCTACAGCAACAAAAACAGCACCGTGGTACGTGATTCCGGCTGATGACAAAAAGAATATGCGCCTAATAGTAAGTCAAATAATTATTGAAAAGTTAAAATCGTTGGACATGGATTTTCCTCAAACCGATGCCAAACGCCATGCTGAATTGCAACGCTTGATTGGAATTATACAACAGCAAGACCAAGCATAATGATGCTGCTTCGCTACCTCATCCTAAAAAATTACAGTTCATCGTAGGGGGTTGTCCGTTCGTCAGTTGTCTTACAGCCGAACACCAAACCTTGCGTACCTTTGCCGACTGTAAGCCTCCAAAAAACGTATTCTGTGATGCAACTCACTGACTCCGAAGTGGTAGAAGCCATTCGGCAAGGCAACGAACGGGTGTTTGAGCAGGTGTTTCGCAAACACTACGCTTCGCTGTGTCATTATGCCAATTCTTTTTTGAAAGACCAAGACGATGCCGAGGAGGTTGTGCAAAACGTTTTTTGCGCATGGTGGGAAAAACGGGTGTTTCTTGATATCAACATTTCGCTCAAATCGTATCTGTACCGTGCCGTGCATAACCATTGCCTCAACCGAATTAAGCACCTCAAAATACAAGATACCTACCGCCAGCACAATGCCGAAGTGATAGAACAAACGCAGGTGTCGGCCAGAAGTGATAGAACAAACGCAGGTGTCGGCCAGTGAACAATTGGAGCATTCTGATTTAGAACATCGCCTGCGTAATGCCATCGAACACTTGCCAGAACAGTGCCGACTGATTTTTAGACTGAGCCGTTTTGAAGAGCTAAAATATGCAGAAATTGCAGACCAACTCGGAATTTCTATCAAAACAGTAGAAAATCAGATTGGCAAAGCCCTAAAAATATTAAGAGTACAATTAGCTGATTTTCTGATGATTGGCTGGTTTATTTTTTGGTTGTAGCTCCGACTTCTCGGTCAGAATATACCCAAATGCTTAACAACAATACCAACGTGAAAAAAACGCTTGACGACGACCTACTGGCCCGCTACTTGGCGCAAGAAGCTACCTCCGACGAGATTAGCCAAGTAGAAATGTGGCTGGCGGCTTCACCCACTCATCAGCACGAACTCGATGCATTTCGGACGATTTGGGAACGAACTTCCACCCTAAAAGAATCGCTTGATGTTGATACCGATACAGCTTGGGAACATATAAAACGTAGAATGGAACACCCTGAAACGGTGATTCGCCCTTTGCATCAGCCCAAAAGATCAAAGAAATTGGTCTGGCAATTAGCTGCAAGTGTGGTTATTTTGTTGGGAATCAGTGCTGTGTTGTACCGTTTTTTGTTTCCTCATGCTTCCGAACAAAAAACACTGGCAACCCAACAGTTTCACCTTGAGCAACGCTTACCTGACGGAACTTTGGTCTATCTTAATGCCAATTCTCAGCTAAATTATCCATCTGATTTTGAGGGAGATACTCGTGAGGTAACACTCAAAGGTGAAGCATTTTTTCATGTAAAACCCGATGCCAGCAAACCCTTTTTGATTGATGCCAACGGTACTACGGTGCGAGTGTTGGGTACGTCGTTCAATGTGCGAGCCTACGACCAAAACGTATCAGTAGAGGTAGAAACAGGCAAAGTATCCTTTAGTGCTAAGAAAAAGCAAGTGATTTTGGCTAAGGGCGAAGGTGCATCATTTGAGGCAAAGTCTGACACCATTCTCAAAATAAATCACCCAAGTAAAAATGTGCTGGCTTACAAAACCAAGCTATTTTTGTTTGAACAAACACCCCTTCAAGAAGTTATTCAGCTCCTAAACGAAGCCTATCAGAGCAAAATTAGCCTCAAAACCAAGCGTTTACAAAACTGTAAGCTCACGGCAAACTTCAATAATGAAGACGTAGAAACCATTTTGGCCATCATTGCCGAAACATTTAGCCTGCAAGTAGAACGTGCCGATGGACAAATTATCTTGGATGGCAATGGATGCCAGTGAGTGACCTATAACAGCCATGAAGAAAATAGTAGTTTTTCTACGATTTATACGAAAGATTAACGTCGGGGAGGTTTTATCTATCCCTAACGTTAGGCTAATTTTTTACTTCAAAAAGTGTGCTAACACAAGGCATCAGACTGGCAACAAACTTCAAAGCAGCAAAGTATTTTTCAAGGTATTCCATTCATCATTCAGCATTCATCATTCAGCATTATTATTACTAAGTTTTCTTTTTTTATCGAGTCAGTTAATTGCCCAAACTTCACCCCTCGACCGCATTGTGAGCGTAAAACTCAACAACGAGCGGCTGGCAGATGTACTTACCGAAATAGGGCAAAAAGGTAATTTTTCGTTTTCATACAATGCTGGTTTGTTTGATGCTAACAGACGAATAGACTTAGTGGCTATCAACAAACCTATCCGCCAGATTTTAGATCAATTATTTAAAGGAAGCATTCGCTACAAAGTCAAACAACAATACGTTATTCTACAAAAAGGAGACCCCGAGCCTCAAAATCTTTACTTAGCAGGTTACGTAACCGACCGCCAAACGGGCCAACGCCTCGCCCAAGTCAGTGTATTTGACCAAACTACCTTGGCTTCGGCTCTGAGCAATACATCTGGTTATTTTCGCCTGAAACTCCCTGCAAAAAGTACCGTTGCCGCCTTAAAAGTAAGTAAGCAACAATACCTAAGCGAAACCCTGACTGTACCGCTCCGCCAAGAAGACCCTATCAACATCTCTCTATCCCCAAAGCCACAAACTACTGAAATTCAACCTATTCCAACAAGCACACCAAAAGAAGTAGTCATAGTTAAACCCGAATCAAAGGAAGTAGTTGTCCCAAAAACAGAGCCAAGAGAAGTGGCAACAACGCCCCCTGCCCCAGACTCAACCCGAAAACAACGAAAGAAAATAGATTTTGAAAAAGTAAAGAGATGGCTTCTATCGGCTCGGCAGTTTGTTCATGATCAGAACATCAAAGACACGCTTCACCGTGAAGCACAAGTTTCACTTTTACCATTTTTGGGTACTAATCATCTCATTAGCGGACAAGTTACCAATGACTTCTCTCTCAACCTGATTGCCGGGTATTCAGGCGGTGTTGGGGCATTTGAAGCAGGTGGATTTGCTAATTTTGTGCGTGGAAATGTATCGGGCGTGCAGGTGGCCGGAACACTCAATTTGGTAGGTGGCTCGCTTAAAGGTTTTCAATTTGCAGGATTTTCAAACCATGTATTTGGTGAAAGTGAGGGGTTTCAAGTAGCAGGCGTTGCTAACACTTTTTGGAACAACGCCTCTGGAACGCAGATTTCAGGCTTTGGCAACTTTAACTACCAAGATTTCAAGGGTTTACAAATAGCAGGTGCTGCAAACATTACACTCGGGCGACAAAAAGGCTGGCAAATAGCAGCATTTGCCAACATTGCTGGTGAGTTACAAAGTGTGCAAATTGCCCCCCTCAACATTGCCCGAAACGTAACGAAAGGCCGACAAATTGGGCTTTTTAATATAGCTGATTCAACTACTAAAAGTCCTATTGGTTTGCTTAGTTTTGTACGTAAAAACGGGTATCGTCGTTTTGAGCTTGCCTATAATGAACTTACGCCTTTGAACCTTACTTTCAAAACAGGTGTGCGGAAGTTTTACAATATTTTCACGGCTGGCATTAGCCCCAAAGACTCGCTCCAAAACTACGTTTGGAGCTACGGCTATGGGGTAGGTACATCGCTAAAACTCAACCGGCGAGAAACTGCTTTACTCAATCTTGATTTTACGGTCAATGCCATCAATGTAGGGGTACAAAAGCGGTTTAATCAACTTAATCGCTTGCAGGTAAACTATGAGCAACGCATTGGCAAACGCCTCACTTTTGCCATTGGGCCATCGTTCAATATGTTGGCAACACGCTTAGAAAGCCTTGAATATCAGCAAGTTTCAAAGCAAATCAAACGCTTAGTATTGTTTGACGAGACCTATAATAACAGATGGCAATTAAAGGGCTGGATGGGCTATCAGGTAGGGTTACGAATGGTTATTTGATCGTATTTTAGGTAATTTGCGCCCATGCAAGCAAACAATGCCTACTTCCTTCTTGGTTCTAACCTCGGCAATCGGGTCGAAATGTTGCAAAATGCGGCGCAACTGTTACAAGACAAACTTGGCACAATTACCTCACAGTCTGCTATTTACGAAACTGCTCCGTGGGGAATTACTGACCAGCCCACTTTCCTAAATCAAGTGATTGTGATTCCTACTCAGAAGCGTCCAATTGCTTTGTTGCGTTGTATTCGTGAAACAGAAGAAGCCTTGGGCAGGGTGCGCCACCAAAAATGGGGAAGTCGCCTTATTGATGTGGATTTACTTTATTATGGTGATATTGTATTGAAAATGCCTGAGTTATTCGTGCCGCATCCGTTTATCCAAGAACGTCGCTTTACGCTCGTACCTTTGACCGAAATCGCTCCCAATTTAGTACACCCTTCCTTTCAATTAACTCAGTCCCAACTCTTGAAAAGCTGTAAGGACACAAGCGAGGTTGTACGATTTGAGGAATAATTTCGTTATGTTCGCAAAATGAGCAAGAAACTCCTGCAACAATAATAAAACGAGTTGGAAACTCGTGCCACAATAAACGATGCAAAAACTCCTAAGTATTGTCGGAATCATTGGTTTTGTAAGCCTGTTTCCGGCCCTTCGCCCCTTAGCACAAACCATGAATACCAACCCCGAACTCATCAAAAAAATTGAAGTGACTGGTACCGCCGAACTGGAAGTTGTACCCGACGAATTATACTTCAACATCAGTCTGAAAGAGTATTTTCAGGATGAAAAAAACCAGAAAAATAAAGTAACAATTGATATTCTTGAAAAACAACTGGTAGATGCTGTAAAAGAGGCTGGCATTGCCAAAGAAGACCTTAGCATTGGCGGAGTAGGTGGCTATCGCAACTGGTTTGGCCGCAAAAAGCCTCAGCAGTTTTTGGAAAGCAAACAGTATGTGCTCAAAGTCAGCAACTTATACAAAATTGATGGAATCCTCTCCAAAGTGGACGAAAAAGGCATTGAGTCTGCCAATATCGGAAGAGTAGATCACTCTAAGAAAGTAGAGCTGCGCAAGCAAGTGAAAATGAACGCCCTTAAAGCCGCCAAAGATAAGGCCACTTATTTGCTTGAAGCAATCAACGAAAAACTCAGTGATGTACTGGAAATCAAGGAGTTAGAAGATAATTTCTACTACCCACAAATGCCCATGATGGCGCAGTCGAATATGCGAATGGCGGCGATGGATGCAGGCCCAGTAGGTGATAGTAGCCTCGAATACCAGAAAATCAAAATCACTTACCGAATGTCGGCTACGTTTCGGATAAAATAATTGAATACGGTTCAAGCGAAGCGTCGCCTGGCGTGGAATTTTGAACCAACACTTTAAACCACTGGTGCAAGCGTCCACGCTTGCACCTGGACTTGCACCAGTAGTTGTATTTCAGTAACTTGTTGGCAATTTCTGCTCTAACTGCCAATAAATCTATGCTTTACAAGCTCCTCAAATTCATCGTTCGGATTGCGCTCAAAGTGTTCTTCAAACGGTTTCAGGTTAGTAATCAGTACTTTCTG
>JBGAVQ010000283.1:0-7215 GCA_044228045.1 Spirosomataceae bacterium | reverse complement strand
ATGAAAGGGGCCTTTGTAGAGATTACCTTTGATGGTGGTTGAGCGTCGCCCGTCACGATGCAGGTAGCCAAACCACTCGCCATGCACGGGGTCATGGAAATGCTGATGAGCGTATTGGTGTATTTGGCGATGCCAGTTGGCATATTTTTCGTCGCCAGTCGTCAGGTAGGCTTGCAAGGTGGCTATGATGGTCTCGTTTTGAGGCCACCAAAATTTCATGTCTTGCCAATATTCTTGCACGGGTTTTCCATACACATCTCTGAAATACAAAATTCCGCCGTATTCTTGATCCCAGCCTCGTTCCCACATAAAATCAAGCATTTGCAAGCCTAAATTTATCATTTGAGGGTCGTTGTTGCGATGCTTGGCTTCTTCTAAAATAAACCAAGCCCCCTCAATGGCATGACCCGGGTTGAGGGTACGGCCATCAAAATGGTCAATAATTTCGCCTGAAGGAGACACTTGCTCCATCACACAACGAATGTCTGGTTTTACAAAATCTCGCTCGATTTCGGTAATCCAATTTGTAATCCATTCATCGCAACGGTCATCGCCAATGGTTTCTCGCAATTGTTGGGCGGTATTGGTCATAATCATCGGCACGCCAATGCCTTTGGCTGGCCTTTGACCTGTATATTTGGAGGGCAATATATCCGCTTCGGTAGCATAACGGAGGCATTTGCCGAATAATTCACGGGCTTCTTCTGCCGCCGCCGCATCGCCCGAAGCCTTTGCATAAGCAGCCAACGCAATGATGGCAAAGGTTTCGGAGAAAAAATAGCGTCGTTTCCGAAGGGGCGTTCCATTACGAGCTACATGAAAAAACATTCGCCCGTCGGTGTCAAAACAATGTTTTCTAAGAAAATCAATGCCCATTTTGGCACCAGCGAGCCATTCGGGGCGGGGTTCAACGGTATTGTACAGCGTTGAAAGCAACCAAGCAAAACGTCCCTGAATCCAAACGGCTTTGTCGTCGTCGAGAAGGCTGCCATCATGGTCACGCATGAGCAGGTAGCCGCCGTGTTCGTGGTCGAGCGTACGTGGAAACCAAAAGGGTAGGGTGTCGTTGAGCAACGAATCTAAGTAAAAATCACGCAATTGTTCGAGCTCTTGACGAGTATAGGGCATGGTCAATGAATGAATGGGAGAATGAGTGAGTGACAGAATAAATGATTGAATTTCTCGCTTAGGAATCTAACCAAAACAAGGTATTTGTTTAATAATTACCTGATAATCAAATGTATAAATTTTTCATTTTAAACACCTGCAAATTCAAAAAAGCCGATTTGTTGGAGTTCTTGTTCTAAGGCAAGCACTTGCTGGTCGCTGATGTTTCGGAATGGTAAGCGTACTGCGCCGCAATCAACGCCTTGCATTTTGAGGACGGCTTTGCTGGCGGCACTATACCCAAACTTAGCAAGTACTTGAATGTACTGATTGGCTTTTTCTTGAAGATGAGCGGCTGTTTCGTGGTCACCTTTTTCAAAGCTATCCATCATTTGTACAAACAAATCGCTCATGTAGTTGTAGGTGCTCCCCACAGCACCTTTGCTTCCGAGTGCCAAGGCCGAAATCATCATTTCGTCAACGCCAAAAAATACGTCGTAGCGTTGATTTTGATACATTAAGCATTGCCGAAAATCAATAAAATCGGGAGCACTGTATTTGATGCCAGCGAAGTTGTTGATGCGCTGAGGGGCTTGTTCCAAGAACTGAATCATCGGAAAGTTCACACCCGTCAGCACGGGTAGGTGGTAGTAATAAAACGGCACGTTCACAGCATTGGCAACGGTTGCACAGCAATGTATCAGCGAGTCAAGCGTAGCAGGCTTGAAATAATAAGGTGACAAGATTGAAATGGCCGCAGCACCACAGTCGGCAGCGTGTTCGGCTAATTTGATAGACTCTCGTAAATTACAAGAACCCACGTGAACAATTACCGAAAAGTCATCTTCTGCCACTGCTGACCAGGTGCTTACCAATTCTTTGCGTTCGTCAAAAGACAAGGCTTGAAACTCGCCCGTTGAGCCGTTCACAAACACCGAGCGGAGGTCGTTTTGACGATAATGTTGATAGAGTTGAGCTATTATTTCGGGGTGAATGTCCCCGTTGGCATGAAATGGTGTTAAGGCGGCAGGAATTAAGCCCGAAATTTGGTTTTTCATTGTTGAAAAGTTTAAAATATTATCACTGTCGGGTGTTACCCAACAACACATTAAATGAGTGGGTCTGTACCGTAGGTCTGACCCGAAAGTGCCGTCTGTACCGCAGGTCTGGCGGAGATTGCCCCTCAAATTGTCAGAAAACGGAAAGCTATTACTTCACCAACCAGTCATAACTAAACTGGGCGTAGCTGATTTTGGTATAGCCGTCTTTTTCGTACAGCACACCAATTTGGCCGTTTTGTTGCACTACCAAATCTGAATACGCTGCTGCGCCAGTATAAATTTCTTTGCCTGCCGACCAACTTTTTCCGTCGTCAGTACTAACCCGAACGGTGAGTTTTTCTCGTTTGGTCTGGCTATTGGCATTTGAAAAAATCAAGACCTTTGCACCCGTTTTGGGCTGATAGTCAATCATACTACCCTGACAAACAGGGTCGGGGAGGTCGTAGGCAATGCTTACTTTGTCCCAAGTTTCGCCTGCATTTTTAGTAAAAGCCTGAATACGATACTTGGCATCGCCCGATTGGTTACGGCAGTTAAACAGCAAGTTTCCGTCAGAAGTCTCAGCCGCAATGGCTTCGTTGCTTCCTTCATAGTTCACATCCGCTGCTATTTTCCAGGTTTTGCCGTGGTCGTCACTATAAAAACCATGAGCGATGTAGTCTTTAAATTGTGCTTTTGGCCCACCTGCTGAGTGATTAGCCGCCACAAAAATCCGTCCGGCATAGTTGCCTTTTTGAAGCTGAATGGCGTGTCCGGGCGTGTTGGCATACGAACGCCAGTCTTCTTTGAAATTGTAAAGTGGATTAACACTCGGGCGATTAGGCTTAGATACTTGCGTGGTAATATTCACGGGTTCTGACCACGTTTTACCACCATCGGTGCTGGCTTTGTACCATATTTCTCTGATAGCTAATCCGTTACGAACGTCTCCCTCTGAGGCTACACCTGTATTGTAAAACAAGAAAAGTCGCCCGTTTGCAAAATTTTTGTCGGTCAAATCAAACACTGGTGCGGCATTGCCAGCTTGGTTGCTACCATAATCTGCTACCAATTGTAAGTTTCCCCAGGTATTGCCATTGTCAATACTTCTTTTCAAAACAATATCTACATCCCCAAAATCCCCACAATTGTTACGACGAGCTTCGGCAAAGGCCAACAAATCGCCATTGGGGGACTTCACAATGGCCGGAATCCGATAACATTGGTAGCCATCTTGGCCGTTTTGAAACACCAGCGTTTCTTCTGGAACTGAAATAGTTTGACCACTCACTGGCACAACAGCCAAAGGGGTTGGCGCAGGGCTTTGGCAATTCAAAAACAATAGATGGAGGGCGACGAGTAGTATCATTATTATATAGTGTCTGTTTTTCAAGGAATAAGGCATCAAAAAATCCGCTGAAAATGGTTTTCAAAATGGTTACGCATGGCGTTGCGGAAGGTTTCGGGTGTGCCATGCTGAATAACATCTACCAGCCCTCGGTGCGATACGAAGCGTTTGCGCTGGATTTGCTTTCGGAGGATGCCGCTTTCGTGAACGTACTGAAAAACAGGCAACAGCATTTGTTGAAAACGTTGGAGGGTTTGATTCCCCGTAATTTGATACAGCTTGCCATGAAATCTAACTTCTTGGTCAATATCAAAAATCATTTCTTCGGTATTGCTTGGCTCGTTTTCGACGATACTATATAGTTCATCAATATCATTTTGAGTAACTCGTTCAAAAATCAAATCGCCCATACCAATTTCGAGCACCATCCGAAGCTCAAAAATGTCTCGAAGGGTTTTATCATCTAAAATACCCGGGTAGAGGTTTTTTTCGAGTAGCGAAAGCAAGTCAGGACTGGTAATAACCGTCCCTCTTTTTTTGCGAGTTTCCAGCAAGCCCCTCATCCGAAGGCGTGAAACGGCTTCACGCACCACCGTGCGACTTACGCCTAAGTTGGCGGCCAGTTCCATTTCTTTTGGAATCACATCGCCTGTTTTGTACTTCTGCGCATTGAAAAACTCAATAATGCTGGTCTCGGCCTTATCTACTAAGGTGAGTGTATCTGCCAATCGGCGGTCATTTTGAATATCTGAGTAATCCATTTTTCTATTAAGTAATATGTAATAAATCAATGATGGGGTAAAATTAGGCTGTAATTGTCAATAAAACAAGAATAATAGAAAAAAATAAAAAAATATTCAATTTTACTTGACATTAAATAATATTTATTACCTTTGTCAAGTCATACTTAATAATCTAATTGGATAATAAAATGAACAAAGTCTTTACATTCTTCTCAAAGCACAAGTATTATGTCTTACTTGTTATGACATGGTGCTTTGTGATGCCGTCAGAGGCACAGAGTATCTTGCGAGGCACCGTTGCGGCAACGGATGGCGAAATGCTTCCGGGTGTAAGTATTTTAGTGAAGGGAACAGCCCGAGGCACAACCACCAACGCCGAAGGCAAATTTGAAATCAACACTACGTCGGGTACGGTATTGGTATTCAGTTTTGTAGGGTATCGTTCGCAAGAAGTAACTGTGGCGAACCAAACCACACTCAATATCAAGATGACCCCCGACGAAAAAATACTCGATGATGTAGTAGTGGTAGGTTATGGTCAGCAAAGCAGACGGACGCTCACAGGGTCAATTTCGAGCGTTGATAATAATGTATTGAAGTCGGTGCCACGTACCAACGCCGCTACTGCGTTGCAAGGGGCAGTGGCAGGTATTCGGGTGCAGCAAAGTACAGGTCAGCCGGGGGCTACACCTACTATTGTAGTACGTGGCGGCACCAATTTTGGCGGCTCAGGTTCTCCACTTTTTGTAGTAGATGGTGTCATTGTACCTTCATTGTATGGCATTAACCCCTCTGACATTGAGTCAATGGATGTGCTAAAAGACGCTGCTTCTCTGGCTATTTATGGAGCAAGAGCAGGCAACGGGGTGGTGTTGGTAAGCACTAAAAAAGGGAAGGCCGGCAAAACACAGGTGTCTTATACCGTCAGAAGTGCCATCAATATGGTGAGACGCAACGGACTTCAATACCTAAGTGCCGAAGACTATATTAAGTGGAATCGGATTGGTTTGGCCAACCGCTTTGCTTTGGCACAAGCCGATAACAACACGGCAGAAATGACCAGCACACGCAACCAATTGACGGGTTCGTGGGGATTTGCCAACAACTCAGGCTTTACGGCTTCTAACGGTTTGTATTCTACGCAATTGGTTTCTAATAGCAACCGCAAGCTACTGACCGACCCTTTATGGAAACTGTTGGTTGATAAAAACCCTTTCAATCCAGCTCAAATGGATAGTCTTTTGTATCGTTCAACTACGCAACGAGAATTGGAAGACCTGATTTTGCAACAAAGTAGTCTTCAAGAGCACTACCTTAATTTCTCAGGAGCAGATGAGCAGGGTAATTTTGCTTTGGGAATCGGAACGGTAAAAGACGTTGGTATCCTTGTAGGGTCTGACCTGAAACGACTTAACCTCAACTTTAATGGTGGCCTGAATGTAAGTAAGGATTTGAAAATAACGACCAATATTGCCGCTTACAGTTCGATTAGTAATCCTACGTATTTGGCTGGTGATGAGGGCGTTATTCAACGTTTTGCAGGTATTGCTCCCACTGTGAGGCTTACCGACGACATTACGGGGGCTATTTTGCCTGGCGTGGATGGTAGTAGCTTGGGTAATCCAGCTTACTTAAAAGATAAGTTTATTCGGAAATCGCAAGAACAGCGTTTTTCGGGAAGCCTCAACTTAGAATACAACATCTGGAAAGGATTGAAATTCCTTGCTTCGGGTTCGGGCTTTATGCGCTATACCACAAACGAAAATTTCAATAAAATTTTTCAAGCAGGCACATTTGGAGCCGTCAATGCAGCAAGGTCGTCTTCATTTGGCAATGTTCGCACCTTTCAATATTCGTATAATGGATTTTTGCAATACAGTCAGCAGTTCAGCAAACATACCATTGATTTGTTGGCAGGTGGTGAGTTCTTCGATTTTAAGTCGTACAACCAATCGGGTTCGGGTATTGGTAGTGCCTCAGACAATTTACCGTATTTAGATAACTCCATTTTTACAGAAACCCGTGCGGGTTCGTCGGTAGGATCGTGGAACCGCTTTGCCTCGGCAATCGGGCGAGCCAATTATAGCTACGATGGTCGTTATTTGGCGAATTTCAACCTTCGTTACGACGGCACTTCGCAATTAACCAACGAAGATGCTCGCTATACGATTTTCCCAGGGGTGTCTTTTGGTTGGAATGTTCATAATGAGGACTTTTTCCTTAATTCTAAACTAAGCACGGTGGTTTCTACCCTGAAACCTCGCATCAGTTGGGGACAAAACGGAACACTTGCTTCGGGTGATTTTGGTACAGTTCAACAATATTTTAACCTTGGACTTTACAACGGCGTAGGCGGTTATGGTCAAACCAACTTTGTGAATCCCAATTTACGTTGGGAAAAAACCACCACCCTCAACGTAGGTATAGATGTTGGGGTCTTGAAAAATAGAGTTGTCCTCATTGCCGACTATTTTGTAAAAGATGTGTTGGACAAACTTCAAAGCATTGCCATACCGGGCTGGACAGGTTTTAGTTCGTACTCTACAAACTTAGCCACCTTAGAAAACCGAGGCGTTGAATTGGAGCTAAAAGCCAATGTGCTTCGTCCTCAAAAAGCAGGTGGGCTTAGCGTAGATGTGAGTGCTAATTTTTATCATGTGAAAAGTTTTACAAAGAAATTGCTACCCAATGGCTTAGAGAGAAACCGCCAAAGTGCCATTCGGGTGTGGGATCCCAAGAAAGGTTCTTATGAGTGGGTTGCGGGTTTGCAAGAGGGCTATCGGGTAGGTCTGGATGAAGTGTGGGCACCTATTTATGATGGCGTTTACAAAACACAGGCTCAATTAGACGAAAAAGCGAAATTGGCTAACCTTTTCTTGCCAACTACTAACAAACGAGTAAAACAACTGGGCGATGCCCGTTGGAGAGATGTTGACGCCAATGATACCTTAGATAGCCGAGATTTTGTTTTTGTGGG
>JBGAVQ010000282.1:0-7278 GCA_044228045.1 Spirosomataceae bacterium | reverse complement strand
GCATCGGCCTCAGCCGTTTTCTTTGGTTTTTTGTTCTCTAAAATCAGGTACGAACCATCTTTTACTTTTTTGTAGTTTAAACCAGAGCCTTTTAGCACTTTGTCGAGGTTTGCTTCTAAGCTGGTATTGAAGTTGAGTAAATCAGACGAAACAGTAAGCCCCTCAACCAACCCACCTTCAAACAAGATATCTACTTTGTAATGACTTTTTAGGTCATTCAATACACCTCTGAGTTTTTGTGAAGTAGGAATGGGCTTTGCTTCCGATTGTTGGGGTGATTTTTGGGCTTTTGCATACATCTGTGACCAACTCGGCTGACCCAGAAGTGATAACGTAAGTATCATCATGCCGATATAGCATGATTTTGGTAGGTTTTTATTCATAACATAAAGGTTTAGAGGTTATTATTTGTCAGTAAGTACAATGGTATTACCTGTTCGGGTTATATTGATATTGAAAATCTCAGATATGATGTCCATCAGCTCATCGGCACTATCGGCACGAAACGAACCAACAAGCGTACGATTAGCCAACATTTTGTCTTTAATTACTACTTCAATACCATAATTTTCATCCATTATCTTGGCGAACTCTTGCAAGGTGGTATCATCAAAAATAAAGCGATGATCTTTCCATGCAGCGTATTTTTCTGGTTGTTTGGTTACTTCTTGTTTGAGGTGATTGATAGGGTCGAGTGTTACCAAATCGCCAGGCTTCATCATCAATTGTTTTTGTGTTTTGCCTTCCTGATAGCGCAACTGCACTTTACCTTTGCTCAATACTACTTTTGAACCTTGTTTGCGAGAGTAAACAGTAAACTCAGTACCTAATACAATGACTTCTAACCCTTTGTTAGTTTTTACAATAAACTGTTGATTGTTAGCCTTGTGCGTAACAGCAAAGTTGGCTTCACCAGTTAAGAATACTTCACGGGTTTTTGTGCCAAAACCAAAGCGTGGTACTCGCAATGATGAATTGGCGTTGAGGGTTACTTTGGTGTGATCGCTTAGCAAGAGTGACTTGGTTTCGCCAAAAGCTGTGGTATGCGTTTGATAGATAATTGTATCTTGCAAAATCCAAGCACCTATCAGTAGCCCCAAAACAACCGAAGCAGCAATCATCCAAGTGCTGATCCAGCGGCGAGTAGGAAGTGGTACTTCTTGGCTCTGATAAATAAAATCAGGATTTTCGTCAAACTTATCGGCAAACTCCTCAAAACGTTCAAGCGCTTTGGGCAATTCAGTAAGATACTGAGGGTGTTGGTATTCGTATTCTACTAACCATTTATAAAACAGTTCCTCATTAGTGGGATTTTTGACCCACTCATCAATTACTTGTTTTTGTAATGCCGATGAGTTTCCTGAGAAGTAGCTGAATATAAATTCTTTGTTGATTTCTGCGTTCATTGATGCTGCCTTTTTGGTATAGACAAAAATGGTATATAAAAGTCCTTACAGGTGATTTTACCTTGCGCTCAATATTTATTAACGCTGGCTAAAAAGTATAATGAGTATTGAAAGCAGCCACTTGTCTTTGAGGAGGTTTCGGATAAACTGATTGGCCCTATTGAGTTGTACATCTACCGTCTTGACAGACACATTGAGTTCATCGGCGATTTCTTGGTATTTTTTGCCTTCAAACTTTCGCATGAGGTAAATCTTTCGTCTGCTGATGGGCAATTTATTGACGGCATCTTCTACATCGTGGTACAATTCTTCAAATTGACTGATATGGTCAGGCTGTTGTTCTTCAAGTGCTGGTTTTTGGGAGGCTTCTGTCAAATCTGTCTTGCGGCTCAAGTCCCAGCGGAGGTAATTGTAGGCCCGATTTCTCACCGTCCGAAACAGGTACAAACGATACGACGAGTTGATTTCGAGAAAGGTTTTGTTGGCGTAAAACTGAAAGAAAATCTCAGATACAATGTCTTCTGCTACTTCCCTAAAACCCACATACTTAACAGCGTGTGTACACATAGGCTGGTAATACCTTTTATAGAGCAACTCTACCCCGAGTCGAGCGTTATTTTCCAGTGTTTTCCGAATAAACAATTCATCATCCAACTCAAATTGAATTTTGGACTCTGGGGCCATCGGATTAAGTGAAATGGAAGCATTGTCCAAAGGATTTTGCTTCTCACTTTCTGTATTTTCTTGGTAAGCTTGCTGCATTGCTCTTTTCTTGTTACAATTTTTTATAGAAATTGTTAAACTTTTGCTCTTGTAAACATAAGACAAGTTAAGGAATATAAATTCCTTACAGCTTTTAAGAATTTATTTTCATTGTACAACGGCGAGCTATTTCATGGTAGTTTAAATCTTACCAAGTCAACTTTTTACGTACGTTTCGGTTCAATTTCTGTGTTTTATACTAACTTGCCAGCCAAGCAACGTCCTTCGGGAGTTTTAATCAATTATAAAAGTTTATTCGATGCTACTTGCGTTTGATATTGGCAATACCGACATCACTCTTGGTGTTCATGACGGCACTTCATGGCTTCATTTATTCAGAATTCTGACACATCTCAGCACACGAGAGGGCGATTATGAAGCCCAACTTCGACTTCGTTTTTTAGAAAATAACCTCAAAATTAGCGACGTTGAGCAACTCATTATCAGTAGTGTTGTTCCCGAAAAGACACCTACCATTATTGATATGGTTCGTGAACTGTTTGGACAGGAACCTATCGTGTTAGGCCCAGCCATCTACCCAACATTAGGGCTCGATATTGTAAGTCCCCACGAAATTGGCACTGATTTAGTAGCCAATGCAACCTACGCTTACCACACCTATCAGCAAGATTGTATTGTAGTGGACTTTGGTACGGCACTTACATTTACAGTAGTATCAGGCGAGGGCAAGATTCTTGGCGTTTCTATTGCCCCAGGTCTAAAAACTGCTGTGAAATCACTCTTTGCAAACACCGCCCAACTGCCCGAAGTACCGCTGCAAATGCCTGAATCGGCTATTGGTATTAACACCGTTCATGCAATTCAGGCAGGGGTATTGTGGGGTTATGTGGGGTTGGTTGAAAAAATGCTCGAGCGCATCAAAATGGAAATAGGTGCACCGCATAAAGTATTGGCCACAGGTGGGTTATCGTCTATTCTGACCCCGCTTCGCTATCAATTTGACGAAGTAGATGTGAATTTGACTTTGAATGGCTTGAAGATTATTGCTGAGTTGGTGCAGTCTAAAAAAGAAGCATAATTAAAATAATGGCATTATTTTATGAAAATTTGTGTGGCTCAAACAAAACCTGTCACAGGCAATATTCAACAAAATATTGAAAACCATAAGCAGCTCATAGCCTTGGCAGTTGCAAATGGAGCCGATGCCATTTTTTTTCCAGAACTCTCTTTAACGGGTTATGAGCCAAATTTGGCAAAAGAATTAGCTACTGACCAAGACGACTATCGGTTTGACGATTTTCAAACAATTAGCAATGCCCATCAACTAACCATCGGCGTTGGCATACCTACCAAAAACAACGCAGGTATCTGCATTAGTATGGTGATTTTTCAGCCTCAAAAAACCAGACAAGTATATTCAAAGCAGTATTTACATCCCGACGAAGAACCATATTTTATTTCTGGACAAAATTTTACGGGTTTAGTTGTCAACAAAACTAACATTGGGCTTGCCATTTGCTATGAATTGTCAGTACCCGAGCATTCGACAAATGCTTTTGCCTGTGGAGCAGAAATTTATGTGGCAAGCGTTGCTAAGTTTGCGAGAGGCATAGACAAAGCCCATCATAGTTTGTCTGACATTGCTCATCGGTATTCAATGACCGTCTTGATGTCAAATAGCATAGGGCAAGCGGATGGTGACGAGTGTGCAGGCAAAACCTCAATTTGGAATAATCAAGGCAAATTAGTTGGGCAACTAAATGATAAAGTTGAAGGAATTTTACTGATTGACACCAACATACAAGAAATAGTTGAGAAAGAGATTTGATTTTGAATGTGTTTAAACAATTATATTATGCCCCTCACTTGGGAAGATTTTGAAAAAGTGGAGCTTCGCTGCGGCACCATCGTGCGGGTAGAAGACTTTCCGAAGGCCAAAAAGCCAGCTTATAAACTGTGGATTGATTTGGGCAATGAGCTGGGAATCAAGCGGTCGTCGGCACAGATTACCAAACTGTACACCCCAGACGAGCTCCTCGGCAAGCAAGTATTGTGTGTTACTAACTTCCCGCCTCGCCAAATTGCCGACTTCATTTCGGAGGTGCTAACCACTGGTTTTTATACTGCCGAGGGCGAAGTAGTATTAGCTTCTGTAGAGCGAAACATCCCTAATGGCTTACGACTGGCATAAAAAAATGACAAGCGGCGAACAATTTGATTTGCAGTTTCGTTATATTTGCAACGTTATGAAAAAATCAATCCTTTTTCGCTTGTTCAATCTACTCATGGCCGTGGTGGTGCTTACTACCACAACGGGCTTTGGCTTGGTGGAGCATTCGTGTATTGTAAAAGGAAAGACCTACTCATTATCTACACCACAAGGGCATTGTAAGTCATGCAATGCACCTCTGCCTAAAAATGGGCAAACAGCCGTTCAAAAGGATAAATGTTGCGATGACAAAACCACCTACGAAAACGTAGATTATACGTCGTCGTTAGTGCAACTTACGGCTAAGGTTGTCAAAAATGTAACAGATGCAATGGTTGGCGTTGTTACATGGTTTGCCCTAGAACTGGTAGATTTATTAGCTCCTAAGTCATCTTCTCTTGTTGCTTCATCTTCGGGTGTTTCCCTCTCAGGGCGAAGTTTGCTCGTTTTTGTACAATCGTTCTTAATCTGAAATTCGTTATTGAGTAATTGTTTCATTTGTCTAACAGCCTGTTAAATAGCTTGTTAAGTCAATGTTATTTTATTTTTCATTAAACGAATTTGCCATGATTCTATACAAACAATCTCAGGGTCTGCACCGCAGGTCTGCCTCTCCCAGTCAGCAACGATTTAGTATTTTAGTGTTGTGCTTTCTGTTCTTTACTTGCTCATTTTCCATTTTTGCCCAAACAATTAACGGCGTAGTTTTAGAGAAAAAAGCTGATGGTAAAACCGAGGCTTTAATAGGAGCAACGGTACGTTGGCTCAACGTCAAATTGGGAGCGATTACCGATGTTGAAGGTAAATTTTCGCTTACCAAAAAGCCTGAAAACCACCAACTTGTAGTAAGCTTTGTAGGGTATAAAGCAGATACCTTAATGGTACACTCACTTGATTTCTTGACGGTTTATCTAACCGTAGCAAGCGAGTTGCAAGAGGTAACCGTTAGAAGCACCTCCACAAGCATTGACCGCCTTAACCCTATCAAAACCGAAATCATCACGTCAAAAGCCTTAGCCAAAGCTGCTTGTTGTAATTTGTCTGAATCTTTTGAAACAAATGCTTCGGTGTCAGTGAGTTATGCCGATGCCGTTACGGGGTCTAAGCAGATTCAAATGCTGGGGTTGTCGGGGCAATATGTGCAAATAAACACCGAAAATATTCCAACTATTCGAGGACTAAACAATACGTTTGGGTTAAATTTTATACCTGGCACTTGGGTTTCGTCTATTGATGTAAGCAAGGGAGTTGGTTCGGTAGTAAATGGGCCAGAGGCAATGGCTGGGGCGATTAACGTTGAGCTCGCCAAGCCTGATGCACCCGAAAAACTATTTGTGAACTCGTATGCCAACAACTTTGGCAGGGCAGAAGTAAACGTGAATTGGGCACACAAACTCAATAAAAAATGGTCGGTTGGCTTGCTTACGCATGGCTCTACGTTACAAACACGCTTAGATAAAAATAAAGATGATTTCATGGACTTGCCTCTCTACACACAAGTTAATGGCATTAACCGATGGAAATACCAAAGCGAACGTTTTATGGCACAGTTTGGTGTAAAAGCCCTTTACGAAGACCGATTAGGTGGACAAACCACTGCCAGTTGGACAAAAGCCGAAAATTTTACTGGCAAACCCAAATATGCTTTTGGTAGCACTACCAATCGAGTAGAGTTTTTTAGTAAGACAGCACAATTGTTTCCCGAAAAACCTTACAAAGGTTTAGGTTTGATTATCAACGGGTTAGTGCATGACAATACGTCCTATTTTGGGTTTAGGAATTACACTGGCCGCCAACAAAGCTTGTATAGTAACTTGATTTACCAAAATATTTTGGGTACAACAACTCACACTTACAAAGTTGGGGCAAGCTATCTATATGACGATTATCAAGAGAAATATACAGACTCCTCATTTGTTCGGCGAGAGTCAGTACCTGGTTTGTTTGCTGAATATGCCTTTGCTTTGCCCGAAAAAGTAACCTTGGTCTTAGGCGGTCGCTTGGATTTTCATAACCAGTTTTGTAAAAAAATAAACCCACGGATTCACGTGTTGTTTGACTTACCCAACGATGACCACTGGCGACTAAGTGCAGGAAAAGGCTGGAGAACACCCAATCCGATTGCTGAAAATTTTGGGATGTTAGTGAATGCTCGCTCATTGGTTTTTACGGGCAAACTTTTGCCCGAAGAGGCTTGGAATTTCGGCACAGGTTATACCCACGATTTTGAATTGTTTGATCAAGCTGCCGACCTTTCACTTGACTACTACTACACTGATTTTCAGCGAAGTTTGATTGTAGATATGGAAAACAGCGACTACGTGCGTATGTACTACGGATCGCAGACTTCGCATAGCTTTCAGATTGAGCTAAATGCCCAACCCATCAAGCGAATGGAGGTGAAATTGGCGTATCGTCTGTATGATGTCAAAAACGATGTAAAAACGCTTGGTAATGAATTAACACTTTTGCCCAAAATGTTTGTGAACCGAGACAGGGTGCTGTTTAATGTAGGCTATGCTACAAAGTTTGATAAGTGGAAGTTTGATTTTACGTGGCAATGGAATGGCAAACGGCGGATTCCAGACACTCGTAATGGCCACGTACACAGTGCAGCTTCGGCCCCTGTGTATGCACCTGCTTTTTCAAATATCAATGCTCAAATAACCAAAAATTTCAGAACATGGGCTTTGTATGTAGGTGGCGAAAATCTGGGAAATTTTACGCAAGCGAATCCTATTTTAGGAGCAAACGACCCATTTGGCAAAACATTTGATGCTTCAATGGTGTGGGGGCCTGTTATTGGCAGAATGATATATGTGGGGATGAGATACAAAATAAAAGAATGATGCTGACCATGGAAACAACACTTATCAAAAATACCTATCACGTGACAGGCATGACCTGTGAGGCGTGTGAATATAAAGTGAAAACAGTTTT
>JBGAVQ010000281.1:0-7312 GCA_044228045.1 Spirosomataceae bacterium | reverse complement strand
GGTGCAGCAACTGTTTGGCGACAAGTGGCTTTCTGAACTCACCCTTTCGTTTTTCAAAACCTTTCCTCCCCTCCTACCTACTTTGATTCGACAAACGCATGGCAAGGTTTTCTGAAACCATTGCGTTTTGAAAATGCGATTCACATTTGAGTTCCCAAATTGATGTTTCATCATCAAAAAACTTATGAATACTATGTGTGCTATGATCCTATGTGGTTACTTATTTCAATCGCCGTGGTACTTTTAATTTCTTCCATCACAAACGAGCTATTCATGTGAAGCACCGACTGCAATACTGACAACTTACTCTGATACAGGCTGTTGTATGCCTCCATGTCTTCTACAATAATTTTGAGCAGGTAGTCTTGATTACCCGACACCACACTACATTCAATCACTTGGGGGATTTGCCTAATGGCTTCGTTAAACTCCACAAAACTCTCTTGACGTTGTTTGTCGAGCGTTACAAAACAATAAACCATTAGTGATTTGCCTAACTTTTTGGGGTTAATCAAGGCCACATATTTGGCAATAACACCTTGGTTTTCAAGCTTCTTGATACGGTCGTGTACTGGGGTGAGGCTGAGGTTTACTCGCTCTGCAATCTCACGCATGGGCAGGCGGGCATTTTCTTGCAAAAGTTGCAAAATATGTCGGTCGGTTTCATCAAGCTGAATCATGGCTTTGGAGGTGTAGAATTTTTTTCGGAAAAGATAAGAATTTAATTGAAGCAAACAGAAAATATCATGTTTATAAGCAGTTTGAATAGTAAATTTTTCTTATTTATTAAAGAATAGCAGAAAATATTTTTGCATTTATGAAATTTGCACCGTCAACCTCAAAACATCCCCTCCCATGATTATTGGTGTCCCCAAAGAAATCAAGAATAACGAAAACCGTGTGGCCCTCACCCCTGCTGGTGTAGCCGAACTCAAAAAACACGGACATACTATTTATGTGCAATCAACAGCTGGCTTAGGCAGCGGTATCAGTGACGACGACTACGTGAATGCTGGGGCTTCTATTTTGCCAACGATTGAAGAAGTATATGCCATTGCCGACATGATTATGAAGGTAAAAGAGCCTATTGCTTCTGAGTATAATCTTATCAAAGCAAATCAGTTGCTGTTTACTTACTTCCACTTTGCGTCGTCAGAGCCTTTGACCCATGCTATGATTGAGCGCAAGGCAGTTTGCTTGGCCTACGAAACCGTTGAGAAAGCAGACCGTAGCCTTCCGCTCCTTGTGCCCATGAGCGAAGTAGCAGGCCGCATGGCAATTCAAGAAGGTGCTAAGTACCTCGAAAAACCAATGGGTGGACGGGGTATTTTGTTGGGTGGTGTGGCAGGTGTAAAACCCGCCAATGTGTTGATTCTGGGCGGTGGTATTGTAGGCGCACAATCAGCAAAAATGGCCGCTGGCTTTGGTGCTAATGTTACAGTGGTGGACATTTCGTTGCCCCGCTTGCGCTACTTAGAAGACATTCTGCCTGCCAATGTGGACACCATGATGTCAAACGAATACAACATTCGTGAACTCATCAAAAACTCAGATCTGATTGTAGGTGCGGTCTTGATTCCGGGCGCAAAAGCACCTCACCTTATCACCCGTGATATGCTCAGTTTGATGAAAAAAGGAACCGTATTGGTGGACGTGGCCGTGGATCAGGGTGGTTGTATCGAAACCTGCACGCCCACTACGCACGAAAACCCAACCTTCGAGATTGACGGTATTGTGCATTATTGCGTAGCCAATATGCCAGGTGCAGTGCCTTATACCTCAACCTTGGCATTGACCAACGCCACCTTGCCGTATGCTTTGCAATTAGCAAACAAGGGCTGGCAAAAAGCTTGCCGTGAAAACGAAGAACTCAAAAAAGGCTTGAATGTAGTGAATGGAAAAATAGTATATAAGGGAGTATCAGATGCCTGGGGCTTGGCCTTTCATGGCGTAGAAGAAGTGTTGTAATTACAAATCATCATCAGCAAACAAAACGAACCCGTCGGCGAAAGCTGACGGGTTTTATTTTTTGAGAAAAATTACTACTTTCGTTGTATAAAACGCTTGATACCATGACCGCTTTTCTGAATCAATATGCCAACGTAGCAGACGACGAGGTGGATTACTTGGTGCTACTTAAACCACATCCGATGTTTAGGGATGATGCCTTGTTTTTTGAATTTTGCCTCGCCAACCAAGAATTACGCATTGAACGCAGCGCCTACGGAGAGCTTAAAATTATGCCACCTACCGGAACAGAAACTTCTGCAAAAAATAGCCTGATTAACAGAAAATTAGGCAATTGGTGCGAAGAGCAAGACAATGGAGTTGTGACAGACTCTAACGGAGCCTTTACCCTACCAGATACCTCTGTAAAAGCCCCCGATGTTGCTTGGATTGCGATGGCACGATGGCTGAGTTTACCATTAGAAGACCGTAAAAAATTCGCCCACATTTGCCCCGACTTTGTGATAGAATTGATGTCTGAAAGCGATAAACTCAAAGCCTCTCAACACACGATGGAGGAATGGATGAAAAACGGCTGTCGCTTGGGTTGGTTAATTGACCCACAGCATGAAAAAGTCTATATTTACCGACCCAAAGGATTAGTTCAAACCATTGAGGGCTTCGACAACAAACTTTCGGGCGAAGAGGTCTTGCTTGGTTTTGAATTGGAGTTAAAAAGGTTGAGAGGGTAACTACACTATGACTTTATTGCATTATAGCCAATGGCTCAAACGCTTTGTTTGGCTGTTTTTCTGGTATTTCATCTGCCGACTTTTATTCTATCTGTTTAATTTTCAACAGTTTAGCAACAACAATGCTTCCGAGATTTTGTTTTCGTTTTTCTTTGGATTAAAATTCGATGCTGCCGCCATTGTCATCCTCAATATCGTTTTTACGCTTCTTTCGCTCTTGCCTGTTGGGTTTGTTGGCAAAAAAGCCTACCAAATTTTCTTGAAATGGTTGTTTATTATTAGTAACTTACCCATGCTTTGGCTCAATGTGGCCGATGTAAAATACTACCAGTTTATTGGCCGGCGAACCAATTTTGAAGTTTTTAGCATTCTAAAAGATATTCAAGACCAAGCCATTCATCTCACGGGTTATTATTGGTATTTGGGGCTAATCGGCGTGGTGATTAGCTATTTATTTGTGCGTTTTTTACCTTCGGGACTTACCCGCCCCGTCTCTTCGAGACACACCTCCGAGGAGGGGAGTTTTCAGCCGTTGTCAGTGTCCCCACTCAGTTTTCAGCCGTTGTCAGTGTCCCCACTGACAACCCTCCTGTCAAGCCTTTTATTGCTCTTCATTCTCGGCCTCAGCATTCTGATTTTCAGAGGAGGTTTTCAAGAAAAACCCCTGCGCATCAACCAAGCCTTTGTACTGAATGACAGCGACTTAGCCAATCTTTCGCTCAACTCTACCTTTACGTTTCTGACCACTACCGATGCCATTGGCACGCAAAAAGTAAATTATTTTAAGGATGAGTCGGTGGTGAAACAACTCATTCAAACAGACACAACGCTAACACACTTTGACCATCAGCAAACACAAAATGTTGTTATTTTTATTCTTGAAAGCTTCGGGCGTGAGTACATGGGCTACCAAAATCCGTGGAAAGGTTACACGCCATTTTTAGACTCGCTGGCACAGGCTGGTGTATGTTTTACCAATGCCTTTGCCAATGGGCGTAGTTCTATTGATGCCGTGCCGTCTGTGTTGGCAAGTGTACCCTCGCTCATGGACGAACCCTACATTACTTGCACGTATCAGTCCAATCGTTTGGATGGTTTAGGTACTATTGTGCGGCAACATGGTTACAGCACTTCATTTTTTCATGGCGCACGCAACGGCTCTATGGGCTTTGAGGGTTTCTCACAAATAGCTGGTTTTCAGCACTATATTGGCTTAAATGAATATCCTAAAAACCTCAAAGACCGAGATTTTGATGGGCAATGGGGCATCATGGACGAACCTTTTGAGCAATTCTTTATACAGCAACTATCTGCCCAACAAAAACCGTTTGTTTCTTGTTTGTTCACATTGAGTTCGCATCATCCTTATACCATCCCAAAGCAATTGCAAGGCAAATTCCCGAAAGGTAAAGCCGAAATCCACGAGAGCATCGGCTATGCAGATTACTCGCTTCGTAGGTTTTTTGAAACAGCCAAACAGCAAGATTGGTACAAAAACACGCTGTTCGTCTTCACGGCAGACCATACCCAATTCAATGTAGAAAAATTGTATTCCGATCAACTTGGGGCTTATCGAGTGCCCATTATTTTGTACCATCCAAACCTTGCTGAGTTATCTGCAATTCGCTCAAAATCAAACCCCTTGAAAGTGATTCAGCAAGCGGACATTATGCCAACTGTGTTAGATTTTTTGAACTTAAAACAGCCCCAAGCCCTGCCTTTTGGTCAATCTATTTTTTCTAAAAAAGACGGCGTAGCCTTCCATTATTACGAAGGCATTTATCGGCTTGTTAGACCCAGTAAATTACTTGTTTTTAAAGATGGACAAGAAAGCTATTTTGGTCTCGACAAAAACTGCCGCATTAGTGGTGAAATTAGCCCAGACACCACTACTACCCAAATGGCAACTTACTTGAAAGCCCTCATTCAGTTTCATCATAACGGCCTGATTGACAATAGTTGGGTCAAATAGTAGTTCTTGTTGCAACAATTTGGTTTTTCTTGCCTAAATTCAAGCCCATAATTGAATTGTGCAATTCTGATGACAACTGTTCAAACGCATTTTCGCACTTGCAACCTTTGCGAAGCCATGTGCGGCCTCGAAATCAAGTACCAAGACAACGAAATTCTCTCGATAGCAGGCGACAAAAACGACCCGTTTAGCCGAGGACATGTTTGCCCCAAAGCCGTAGCTCTCAAAGACATTTACCACGACCCCAACCGCCTCAAATACCCCATGCGACGCACAGCTGAGGGTTGGCAGCAGATTTCTTGGCAAGAAGCCTTCGACGAAGTTGTTGTCAAACTCAAAGCCATTCGATCCAAACACGGAGCCAATGCCATTGGTGTTTATGCTGGCAATCCATCTGTTCATAATTCTGGCACCTTTATGGCTGCACCCGGATTCATCAAATCCATCGGCACTCGCAGTGTGTTTTCGGCTTCGTCGGTAGATCAGTTCCCCCATCATTTTGCAGCTTGGCAATTGTTTGGGCATCCTATGCTCATGCCTATTCCCGACATTGATAACACCGATTATTGGCTTATTTTGGGGGGCAATCCGATTGCCTCTAACGGAAGCATCATGACCGCCCCAGACGTAGCTAATCGCCTCAAGGCCATTCTGCAACGAGGCGGCAAAGTAGTGGTGGTTGACCCACGCCGTACCGAAACGGCCCAAAAATCCAGCGAACATATTTTTATTCGTCCGCAGACTGATGCTTATTTTTTGTTGGCCATGATTCACGTTCTTTTTGCCGACAACTTGCTGAATATGGGGCGATTAACTGATTTTACCGATGGTATTGAAGAGATTCGGGCATTGGTCAAAACAGACTTTTCACCTGAGTCTGTTGAGATTATTACTGGTATTGCTGCTGAAACTATTCGGCGCATTGCGCATGAATTTGCCCAAGCCAATACCGCTGCTTGCTATGGACGAGTAGGAGTTTCTACGCAGTCGTTTGGTACTATTTCGCTGTGGCTCATTGGTGTTGTCAACATTCTGACTGGGCATTTAGACAAGCCCGGTGGTATGATGTTTACCACACCCGCTGTTGATTTTATTGCCAATGCTAAGCCTTATAATAAATTTGCAAGATACCGAAGCCGAGTACGTGATTTGCCTGAATTTATGGGTGAGCTACCCGTTTCGACCTTGGCCGACGAAATACTAACCGAGGGCGATGGGCAAATTAAGGCCATGGTCACGAGTTGCGGTAATCCGGTGCTTTCGACCCCTAACGGCACACAGTTAGACAAAGCCTTTGAGTCGCTGGATTTTATGGTGTCAATAGATATTTATATTAACGAAACCACCCGCCACGCTCACCTCATCTTGCCCCCTGCAACAGGCTTAGAAACAGCTCATTATGACTTTACGTTTCACTTCTTGGCCATTCGTAATACAGCAAAATACTCAGAGCCACTCTTTGAAAAAGCCGAAGATGCTAAGTTTGACTGGGAGATTTTTGAAGAACTGCGACTACGAATGGAACATGAGGAGAATGTTTCAACGCTACCAAAACCTCAAAACCCTGAGCAAAAGTTAGACTTAGGCTTGCGGTTTGGGCCTTATGGCAAAACAGGTTTAACACTGCAAGCCCTTAAAAACAATCCACAAGGCATTGATTTTGGTCCACTTCAAAGCCGACTGCCAGAACGACTGCTCACGCCAAACAAGCGCATCAATTTGGCTTCTGCCTTATTGATAAACGACATAGACCGTTTGAAAAAACACCAACTTGATACGCTGAATTTACCACCAGAAACCCTTCTGCTTATTGGCCGACGACACCTACGAGATAACAACTCATGGATGCACAACTCAGAACGGCTGGTGAAGGGGCGTAACCGATGTACGTTACAAATTAACTCACAAGATGCACTGAATCACCAATTTAGTGAGGGGCAATGGGTAAAAGTTAGCTCACGAGTGGGCGAAATAACCGTACCCATTGAAATAACCGACCTCATGATGCCTGGCGTAGTGAGCCTACCACATGGCTATGGGCATGGGCGCAAAGGAGTGCAATTAGACATTGCTACCAAACACGCCGGTGCCAGCATCAACGACCTTACTGACGACCTACAATTGGACGAACTCACAGGCAATGCAGCTTTTAACGGCGTAGCGGTAAGTCTAAAAGCTCAATTTAGCTAAAAGCCTGATTTTTTGTCTTTTATCATAATTAACTATTATTTTTTGTAAATTCGTAAACACTTAATTGCTTATTACGATGAAAAAATCTACATTTTTATTAGTATTTTCTTGTTTAGCTTTATTAGGAAATATTGTTTTTGCTGCTACTGATAGAAGATATGTTGGCTTCACAAGAAGTGGCAACACTATTACTCTTTTTATAGACAGTGATACGGCATTTGGAGAAAATGTAGTTGCAGAAGCAACCTACCCTACTAATCAATACACTGGAATCCAAAATGGCACTTACCTTTCTGCTGGTGCAAACTATGGTAATGGGTTAACCTATTATCGTTATACGGTTACATTAACCGTTTCATCAGCTATTGATAACAGCGATATTTCGCTTCAAATTGGTAACAGAAACCAATCTGGTGATGTTTACTCATTGTCTGGGTTTACTATTCCGTTA
>JBGAVQ010000280.1:0-7359 GCA_044228045.1 Spirosomataceae bacterium | reverse complement strand
GTCTGACCGCAGGTTTGGGCCCCCCCGTGTGACTCGCAATGAAAAAATAGTCTCACTGGGCGTTCCATCAGGCCGCTTAGGCAGATTTTGCTTTTTCAAGTACCGATAACTTTAAGAAGCTTTCTGGTGGCCAGCCTGACCAATAGGTTTGGGAGATCCATCTGGAATTCAAAAATAGAAATATTAAGTTAGTGGCCCATCTTGTTCAAGGCGGCTCGAGCCTTGTTGTCCACTGAGGTTTTGTATTCGTGTTTGTGGTACGAAAGGGCTTTTTGGAAGTATTGCTTTGCTTTTTGAGGTTGATTTTTAGCCAAATAAATGTATCCCAACTGTAAAGAAGCCGTTGCACCAAACGACCAATCGGTTTGGTTGGAGAGCGTAATAGTTCGTTCGTAAAGGGAGATAGCTTGGTCTAATTCATTCATTTTTTGCAATATACGCCCCAAGCGATACGTATATTCAGCTTTATCCTTAGGTTGTTTAAAGTCACTTTCTTTATTATGCTGTAAGTAGCTAAGAGCTTGGCTATAGTACCCCCCGTCAAAGGCCAAACGAGCTTTAACAAGTTGTGGCATGGGCTTTCGGCCTTTTTGGTATTCTTCTGCAAAGCGTTGGGCAGCTTTGTCAGGCTCAGTAATGGTTTTGCCCAATTTCAAGGTATTTTCTAAATAAATGGTGCCTTCTGTTTCTTTTCCTTGTAAAAAATAAGCCAGAAAAATCTTATAATTAGTATCCTTCAAAAAATTATGCCCTTTTTGTAAATGCAGGTAGGTTTGATAGGCTTCTATGGCTTTGGAGTACAATCCTTTTTCTAACAATGCTTCACCTTTTAGGTATTCCAACGACGGTACAATAAGGTAATTTGTGCCAGATGGACGATCCAACAGTACCTTCAAGGCTCGCTCGCTTTGATTGTTTTTGATGAACATTGAAGCCCCAAACAAATGGAAAAGCAAATCGTCGGGTTGTTGTTGAATGGTCTGCTCTAAGTCCAATATTTTTTTGTCGGTCATGCCAATTACGTATGAATTAAGCAGATAATCAATGAGTTGTGCTTCGGGCCTGAACACCGAATCGTGCCGTGTCACAGTCTGAATCTCTTGCAAACCCTGGGTAATATTGCCCCTCAGCCCGAGCAAGTTAGGTACCCATTGGTAGCTATCGGGCGTTGCGCCAATCAAAACATGCAGTAGCCCAAGCGATTTTTGGTTAGGTAAAAACGTTGGGAACTTTTGGTGATTTTCTTCTAAAAGCCTGTAGGCTTTAATGATGTCCCAACAACCGCTTAGTTCTTTACCAAATTTTAGTTTCACAAAGGCCCAATGAAGGCGAATTTCGGCTTGAATGAAGCGGTGATATGGTGAGTTTTTATCCATTTTTTCTACGGCTTCTAAGCGGGTATCTTCTCGATTTTGGGCTTGTTTGAAGTAGGCGGGGTCTTCGGTTACAAGCAGATACACAATATCGGCGTAGTTTTCTAAATACAGCTTGATACCAGCATTGGTTACTTCTTTTTTGAGTAATTCTCGGCCCGAAGTCAAGCGTAACTCACGAATTTCGGTATATGCAGTTCGGGTGGTTTTGTTCCAGTCAAAATCTGAGGCGTAGAGATTTTGAAGCAAGAAGTAAGCGGTCAGAAGTAGGGCGTATCGTCTCATTTTTTACAAACTTACGCAAACAAAATGCCCACAGCCTTAGCTGTGGGCAAATAATATGAATAAATGCTTCTTAGGGTTTAATTATCAATGCATTAGCGTGATAATTATACTGAGGATTAGCCTCTACTCCGTCCTGACGGAACAACAACTACTTCTTCAACATCTGCCAAGATACGTCCGCAGTGTTCGCAAACGATTAGTTTTTTCTTTTCACGAATATCAGCCTGCCGCTGAGGCGGCACCATGTTGAAGCAGCCACCACACGCACCACGCTTAACCATCACAACGGCCAACCCATTGCGTGAATTTGAGCGAATGCGCTCATACGCTTTCAAAAGGCGCTCTTCAACCAACAAGGCCGCTTTGTCACGGTCTGTCCGTAAGGTTACTTCCTCCTCACGACTATCGGCCATAAGCACTTCTAATTCTTTTTTCTTGTTTTCGAGGTCTTTCTTGCGCTCATCTCTATTGGCTTTGGTAGCATCAATTTCCTCTTGCTTATTCTTAATCTTAAAATTGGCTTCGTTGGTCCGTTTCTCGGCAAGTTCCATTTCTAACTGTTGCAACTCAATTTCTTTTGAGATGGCATCATACTCACGATTGTTGCGAACGTTCATTTGCTGGTCTTTGTACTTACCAGTCAATTTTTCGGCATCTTTTTTCGTGTTTTTGTATTTCTGAATCTCTTCTTCAAGGGTATCAATTTCTCGTTGATACTTGCCAATACGAGTATCAAACCCTATGATTTCATCTTCCAAGTCTTGCACCTCTTCGGGCAAGTCTCCACGCATTTTTTTGATTTCGTCTAAACTCGAATCTATCAGTTGAAGTTTCAAAAGGACATCAAGCCTTTGTGCAATCGTTGTTTCCATAAAAGGAGTTCAAAATTCAAAGTATGAATGTGAAAAATTTTGAGATTTAAAAAGTATAAAATTCTGAAATTCAACATTTTACTTTCTTTACTCTCATGTCTTACACAAAATACTGAATGGGGTTTGTGTTTACATCACTTAAAAGAATCGCAAAATTAGTAAATTTTTTTGTCAAATAGCTAAGAATTAACTCTTTCGTGAATACTTCGCTTTCATAATGTCCAACGTCACAAATGATGAGTTGCCCATCAGCATCAAAAAACTCGTGATATTTGTAATCGGCTGTGATAAAAACATCTGCTCCTTGCCGAATGGCATCATTCAATAAAAAGCCCCCAGCTCCTCCGCAAACCGCCACTTTCCTAACAGGTTTATTCTGAAACCTTGTGTGTCGGATTACTTTTAAACTCATTTGATTTTTGAGGTAATTGAGAAATATTTCTTCGCTCATTTCATGGGGTAAAAAACCAATGGCCCCCGCCCCAACTTCCTGATTTTCATTAAGTAAGGTGCTGAGGTAGTAGGCAACTTCTTGGTAGGGGTGGGCTGTTTTCAGTGCCTGCAAAACAGACGATTGTTGCAGGGTCGAGAAAATCACTTCAATGCGGTTTTCGATTACATTCTCTTGTTTGCTAAGGCTACCTATGTGTGGATTAGCGTTGCCAGTAGGCATAAATGTGCCTGTACCCGTCACGCTAAAACTACAATTTTTGTATTCCCCAATCTGACCAGCTCCTGCTTTGTAAAGTGAGTTTAAAACAAGTTCAGTGCTTTCAACAGGCACAAAAGAGGTCAATTTTAGCAAAATATCTTTTTTAGGAGCTAAAATTTTGCAGTCTTGAAGGCCAAGTTTTTGGCAAATTTTGCTGTTTACGCCACCCCAAACATTATCCAGATTGGTATGAGTGGCATAAATGGCCACATCGTGCTTAATAGCTTTAATAATGGTTCGTTCTACATACGTTTTTCCTGTAAATTTCTTTAAGCCCCTAAATACAATCGGATGATGCGCCACTACCAAATTACAACCTCGTTGCAGTGCTTCTTCAATTACTTCTTCGGTGCAATCCAGTGAAACCAAGATGCCATTAACTGCTGCTTTTGGATTTCCGACCAATAAGCCAGCATTATCGTAACTTTCTTGATAACCCAAAGGAGCCAAACATTCGAGGTGAGTAGTTATTTCTTTTATAGAAGCCATGCGGTTGTTTTAAGAAATGTTTAGCCCAGACAAATACCGTTCACGAATGATATTCAAGTGATGGGCTTCATGCCCAGCTACCATCCAAAGAACAGCCCTAACCGTCAGTGAATTGCCGTTAGCGATACCTTTTCTGTTCAATACTTCTTCTGAGAAGGTATTGAACAACGCAACACTGCTAAGTCTGTTATATTGATATTGCTCAATAAGGGTGGACACGGACTGTTCTTCAAAATTGGAGGCTTCCATGTACATATTTTCATCGAAGCCCAGCAAAGACTGTTGTTCTCCTCGGGCAATAGACAAAGCACGATAGGCAAAAATTCGCTCAGTATCGGTAATATGACCTAATAATTGCTTTAACGACCATTTTTCAGGAGCATATCTGTGGTTTGCTTGTGCTTCTGAGAAGTTTTTAAACAAATTAATAACAACTTGCATTTGATCTACCAGTGCTTCCATAACATTCTCATGTTCAACGCTTTCGATGTAGCGACTTGTGTAAATGCTGGCTGGATATTCAGACTTTTGAGGGCGTAGCATAAATTTTTTTAGATTTTTTTGCGTGAAGATATTGCGTAATCAGTCAAAATGCCTAATTTTGCATCACTTTTCTGAAAAACAGAAGAAAACGGTTCGTTAGTTCAGTTGGTTAGAATACATGCCTGTCACGCATGGGGTCACGGGTTCGAGTCCCGTACGGACCGCCAACATAAAAGCCTGATAATCAATAGATTGTCAGGCTTTTTGCTTTTAAATCGGTTTAAACTTAAATGTTTGGTTTAAACATGGTTTAAACTATTTGGTTGTGTTAATGATTGGATGATATATGTATAGTTTGCAGATAATCAGTCTGTTACTGATTATTAAATAGATTGCTTTGTAAGTAGCTGGTGTTTTTGGATAAATATTTTTTTAGCATTTATTCCCTATTTTTCCCATCTTTAAGCCATCCGAAACACAAGCTATTATAGCCCCATGTGCTACTCTGCCTACACGCAATCTACCCAAGCCAAGCTCAAAAAACGCTTTGGCGCAACGCAAACTATCGGCGAGGCGGACGTAGCAGACCAAATCTCAGGCTTCGACCACCCACTATTACCCATCATCATCAACGAACAACCCCACACCATCCAATACTACCAATGGGGGCTAATCCCAGCTTGGGCAAACGCAGAACAAGCCAGAACCTTCATCAACCAAACCCTCAATGTCAAATCAGAAAGCATCTTTGAAAACCATCCTTCCGAGACAGCATTATAGCTAAACGTTGCTTGGTACTGGTAGATGGCTTTTTCGAGTGGAAACAAAATTGTTTGGTTTCCCAACTATTTTTTAATGTCTTCCAACTTTTTAATCCGCTTTTTGAGCAGTTGGTTTTCTTTTTTTAGGTCAATTAGATACAAGGTTAATTCTTCAATTTTTTCAAGCAAAACGGCATCCATCTTGGCTAAATCAAAGCCACTATGTACCAATTCTTCTGCTGAAGGAACATTCGGTAAGTGTTTGTTCCGCTTAATGAACAAATTAACATCGCTCAAACTCCGTAGTTTATAGCCAGCATCAAATACTTTATCAGACCAATCAGTTGATGCTTTAAGAGCAACTTTCACCCGTTCGGTTAAAATCCCATCCGAAACATACAACTTGTACCCCACAGGCGTACTGATACCAGTGCCTATTTTTACACCATTCGGATTTCCATTACTGATAAAACCTGTTTCATCTAACGTCCACTGCCCACTGGAGATTAAAATAACATCCCCGTTGGCATCTACCGATAAGGCTTTGGAATAATTACCGCTGGCAATGCTACTATTCGCACTCAAATTGGTAAACCGCAACCCACTCGAACTTGCTTGACTTGATGTTATCTCTAAACGATTAGCGGGTGCTGAATTGCCAATCCCAACGTTGGCATTATTACCTAAAACCACGCTATTACTGGCTGCCACACTGGCATTTGCTCCAATAGCCGTAGCATTGGTGAGATTAGTAGTAGTAGATGGACTTCCTGCTTCACGGCCAATAAAGGTGTTATTCATCCCTGCCGTTGTGTAAAAGCCCGCTTTATATCCAACCAACGTATTTCCTTCTGTACCAACTGTACCATAGCCTGCCAGAGACCCTACATAAGAATTGTACATTCCTATTGTAGAAGAATAACCCGAATTATGCCCCAGAAAGGTGTTGTTACTACCCGAAGAAATTACTTTACCTGCATCTATGCCTAAGCGAACATTGGTAGTAGAGGCAGCAGGCACTTGGTCTATCACAAACGTAATGGCGATGTCATCAATGGATAAAATATGGTCTCCGTTGGTGTCGTCGGTATCAGTCCATCGGAGCATGATTTCTTGTCCATTGGGTACATCAGCATTCAAAGTACTTGTCAGAAAACGTTGATTAGATTCAATTTCACCATCAATATTTTGGTGATTGTTGTTGTAAGAAATAGCAGGGCTTAAAAAGTTGAGCGTATTGTAGAGTGTAAAGTCTGAATCATAGACAATACTTACTGTTGGGGCAATTTTGTAATAAAATTTGAGGGATTGGGTTGCTGAATTATTGGTTGTCCACTGTTTGCCTCTATACGCTATCCCAATAGATTTAATTGTATAGCCCGTATTGTTTTTGAAGCGTACCCCATAATGGATACTTCCTGTACTTGCCGCCGCCAATGAGCCTAAACTTCTGTTGTTATTTGAGCTATTAGAAAGCGATAACAGACCCACAGGATTACTGATAATAAAATTGTTATTGATATGTGTAACACCTGTAAGCGTAGCATACCAGCCCGGTATAGAAATCTCGTTGTTCCATGTGGTTGTTCCATTAAACTGCAAGCCCTTATTGTTGATACTCGAAAAATTTTGCGAGTAATTGAGGGTATTGGTCGTGATTACAATTTGAGCGTTTGTTTGGCTTGGATAAATAATACAAAACACATGAAAAGTGAGCGTAATAATAAAGGCTTTCATAAGCATTAATGTTATTGTTGTGAGACCATTGCTTGATAAACTGAACCCTGTTTGGCATCAAAACCTGGCTTGAGTTCGATATAGCCACAGGCTTGTTGGGTAAGCCGATTAGGGGCGTTAAGTAGTGCTTGATTGAGAATAAAGGGGAAAAATGGACAGCCAATAGGATTGTCGGGGCCATCTGACCCCGAAGACGAAGAAACGAAATTATACTTGAAGCTCTTTACAATCTGGTTGTCTGTGTTTTTTATATTTTTTATTCGCCCAAAAGTATCGTATTCATAGCTGGTGCTTAGTTGATTGGGTTCTGTAACCGATTTTACGCCCAGCAAAGGTATTTCGTAAGCATAAGTAGCAAGATGCGCCAATCCGCCAACATCTTTTGTTTGAGACATAAGCAACGACATAGTAAGCCCGTCGTGGCTGACGTGCTGGTAGCTCATGGCATCGTTTCGTTTGTTCACGATGTTGTATGCCGTTAAGTTACCGTAATCATCGTAGTTACTGAACCTTATCCTGTCCCATAAAATTGTTTAGCTTTGAGGAATCCACTTCTTATAGAGATAAACCTCTGGGAGGCTAACCAAAGTGTTTTTTCGCCTGGGAATGGCTGTTTTTTAGAAGATTTAAACCCTGCTAAACTTGCT
>JBGAVQ010000007.1:0-48136 GCA_044228045.1 Spirosomataceae bacterium | reverse complement strand
AAAACAACCATGGCAAAACAAGAAAACTCAGAAGTAAAAGACAAACTAAAATCACTCCAAACCACCATCGAAAAGTTAGACAATGCCTTGGGGAAAGGTACAGTGATGCGCCTTTCAGACACAAAGGTAATGGATGTTCCGGTGATTTCGACAGGCTCGCTGGGGCTTGACTTAGCACTCGGCATTGGTGGGGTTCCTCGTGGGCGTGTGGTAGAGATTTATGGGCCTGAATCGTCCGGTAAAACAACTATTGCACTTCACTGCATAGCCGAAGCCCAAAAAAATGGCGGCTTGGCGGCCTTTATTGATGCCGAACACGCCTTTGATCGCACTTATGCCGAAAAGTTAGGCATTGATACTAAAAACTTGCTCATTTCGCAACCTGATTACGGTGAGCAAGCCCTCGAAATAGCCGAACACCTCATTAGCTCTGGTGCTATTGATATCATTGTGATTGACTCGGTGGCAGCCCTTGTGCCAAAGGCCGAACTCGAAGGCGACATGGGCGACTCTAAAATGGGCTTGCAAGCTCGGTTGATGAGTCAGGCACTTCGTAAACTCACCGGAACTATCAACAAAACAGGCTGTTGCTGTATCTTTATCAACCAGTTACGTGACAAACTTGGGGTTATGTTTGGCAATCCCGAAACTACCACCGGCGGTAATGCCTTGAAGTTTTATTCTTCGATTCGCTTAGATATTCGCCGCTCTACCCAAATCAAAGATGGCGACAGTGTAATGGGAAACCGCACCAAAGTGAAAGTGGTCAAAAATAAATTAGCACCGCCTTTCCGCCAAGTAGAGTTTGATATTATGTACGGCGAAGGTATCTCTAAAGTAGGAGAGGTGCTTGACCTTGCTGTTGAACTTGAAATCATTAAGAAATCAGGCTCGTGGTTTAGCTACGAAGGCAACAAGCTGGGCCAAGGGCGTGATGGTGTAAAAGCCATGCTCAAAGAAAACCCTGACTTGATGGATACCCTCGAAGCCCAAATTAAAGACAAAGTAAAAGGCGATGCCGAGGCACTTTTAGACAAAGAAGGTGAGAATATAGAAGACGACGGCACACCAGATTGATAAAGGTTGTTGCCAATTGACTAATTCCGCAAGGTTTTGAAAATCTTGCGGAATTTTTTATGTCTTTTCAAAACAACCTTAGCTGACCGTCTCTAATAAACAACGAAGTGTTTAGGGCAGGTAATTGTCGGCCTTTCATGTATTTTTGGCGAGCTATGCGATGTAGCTGAGCAATGTACTCAGCATAGTGACCTTCTCCTTTCATTCTTTTACCAAAGCGGCTATCACCCAACTGACCACCATGACAGTCTTTGATTTGGTTCAATACCTTGTCGGCTCGGTCAGGGAAGTTTTTCTGGATCCAATCCTCAAAAATAGTAGCAACAGCCCCATTAAGGCGCACAATGGTGTAACCTGCCGTAGCCGCCCCAGCCTGAGCGGCAGCGGCTATCATGGCCGGAATTTCGTGATCGGTTAGTCCAGGTACAATGGGGGCCGTCATCACACCGGTAGGAATGCCAGCCTCTGTGAGCTTTGTCAACACACCTAAGCGTTGGCGAGCTGTAACAGTGCGAGGTTCCATGGCTAACCTCACTTTTTCGTTTAAGGTAGTGAGTGAAACAAACACCTGTACCAAGCCCATTGAAGCTAATGGTTTGAGTAAATCTAAATCCCTCAAGACCAGTGCATTTTTAGTTAAAATGCCAACTGGATTACGGTATTTCAAACACACTTCTAAGATTTTTCGGGTTAAACAAAACTCTTTTTCGGCGGGTTGGTAGCAGTCGGTATTGCCCGACAAGCTGATGGGTGCACACTCCCATGTTTTGGACTTAAACGCTTTTTCTACGAGCTCAGGAGCGTTTTTTTTGACCATAATTTTGCTCTCAAAGTCCAGCCCAGCCGAAAACCCCCAATACTCGTGCGAATTGCGAGCGTAGCAATAAATACAGCCATGTTCGCAACCTTGATAGGGATTGACAAAGCGCATTCCGTACATATCGGGGCTTTCGATAAAATTGACAACTTTCTTGGCGTTTTCAGCGAAAAACTGAGTTTTTACTCGGGGAGGAGGGAAGTCCTCATCTGGTACTTCAAAGGCATCTTCGTCTGGCTCGTAGCGATGAGCCAAAAAACGATTGGCAGTATTGAGCTGTGCACCTCGGCCTTTTTTGTAAGAAATATCGTTCATAGGTAGGGCGGGTTTCTAACTCGCCATTTATACACCAAATAGGTGTAAATAGTGGAAAAAATGCTCATGGTTTAACGAGTACTTACCCGTCATCAGTAGTGATAAAAATACAAAAAAGTATCCAAAACAGCAAGTCATTTTAGGTACTTTTAACTGCATTTTTTAGGACGATTTTTTTTACATTTTCTCTCACTTCTACTAAAAAAACTGGGCAATTTTCTGTAATAAATCATTACAGAAAATTGCCCAGTTTTACAAGATTTCTTACAAAAACTACATACCTGTTTTGGCAAATGAATCAGCTAAGGTGTTTAATTCTTCGTCTGAAGCTGTGCCTGATGTAATCACTGTGCGATAACGAAACGTTACGCTTTCGCCTTTTTGAAGTTTTAAGTTAAGCGATTCTTTTCCATTCGTAAAAACACTAACACCCAGTGGATTAGCAGCAAAAAGTCCATATCCACGAGCGTGCCAATAGGTAGGATAACTTTTGTTTTTGGGGTGGTCAATAATAGCAAGTGAGATGTCTTCGTTGCCGATTTTGCCTCTCAGGTTCAACCATTTACCACGAGTACTCCATACTTTTTCGCCTTCGATGCCCTCGCTGCTGCGATAACTACCTACAAAGCCCGAGTTGTCGAGTTTATCTACTTTGGTTTCAATGCCGTTGGCATCTACAAACACATCGGGCTTGTCGGATGGGTGTTCTAATTGGCGTGCTACCCTAATGGCAAACATCCCGTCTTTTACGTCTTTAAACAGCACCTCTCGTTGAGCCGTTAGCGTAGTGATACGATCAATGATGCGTTGATTACCTTTTCCTGAAAAAACATAAGTGGTTGTTTCTTTGAGGGTTAAGTCGCCAGTTCCATCTGCCGAAACCCAGTCTGCCGTAACTGTGAGCGTACCTTTATCTTTGCCTGATTTCAGTTCAGTGATACCAGTATGGCGAATTGTGCCGTATTTTTTAATTCGATTTTCGGGTTTAATGGCCGTAGAGTTATTCCAATAATCAAAACCGTTTACATCTTCATAATTGAGCCACATACCTACGTGGTGTGGGTGGTCAACCCGCTCACCTGCCCGAGGTTCCATCGGATACCCACGAGTGATGATGGTACCTTTGGAGGTACGAAGTGGAAACAAAACAGCCTTTTTGAGTGTCTGCTCACTTGGATAAATATAACTCGTAAGAGCCTGACCATCAATTACTACGTCCACTTTTTTGTTTGCTTGGTCGTGAGTAAGTTTAATGCGTTGGGCATTTGACAGGGTAAATTGCAATGTACAAAGTGCAAAGAAGAGAACTGTTTTTTTCATGAGTTGAGTGATTGTATGAAAGTTGAATTATGCTTCAAAAAAAGTATATTTACTCAAAATTAAACCAGTAGCAAATGAAAACCCTTGAAGCTACCGCTATTCCGATTACCCTTGCCGAGCGTATTGCCTTGGGCGAAGACGAAGTATTGACCATCCCAATGTCTTTTGAGGAATACCTCGAATGGGCAGAAAAATGTGAATACAATGTAGAATACCTCAATGGCAACCTTACTTCTATGGGACAAGCAACCTTTATACATGAAGCCTTAGTTATGCGACTTGGGGCTATTTTTTATTTACTTTTTGGGCAATCAGACTACACCATTTTGGGTAGTAACATCAAGATTTTTTCGCCGTCATTCTTGCCAGAGAGACACAGTGCCTACAACGCCGACGCATCTGTTGTGAAAGGGCAACCAGATTTTATGCTTAAATCTAACGGACAAGAGTCTAAAACTACTATCCTCAATCCTGTGGTTATTGTAGAGGTGCAGTCTGATAGTACCCTCAACGACGATTTTACCCACAAACTCACTCGATACAAAACCATTGAATCGCTGCAACAGATTATTTTTGTGAGTCAAAAAGAGCCATATATTACCACCTACATCAAAGAAGATGTTCATAAATGGCTTAATCTTGATTTTGTCAATTTGACAGACCAAGTACCAGTTTTGGACGGCTACTTTTCGATGCAAGATGTATATCGGGGCATTTTGTAAAAACGACCCCAAATGCATATTACAGCTTTATGCCAGCCTTTTCTATCAAAAACTGTTTACTGATTCCAGCGCATTGAATCGGCGTTTTGTCTTTTTCGGGTACGCCATCGAGTTCTACAACAGCCCAACCATTGAAATTGATTTTGCGGAGGTTATCAAACACGGCCACAATGTCCACATTGCCACGCCCGAGTTCTACAAAGCGGTAGGCTTTGGGTTCATTTGGTTTGTCGGGTAGTGGCGACATGGTATCTTTGATATGGAGAGAATGGATTATACTCTTGTATTTCAGCACAGCTTCGGCAGGCTTGCCACCACCTTGATGATAGTGGGCAATGTCTAAGAGTAGTTTTACATACTTCGGATTCATCTCATTTACAATCACGTCCACCTCTTCGGGGGTTTCGCCCCATTGGTTCATGTGGTTGTGATATACAGCCTGAACTCCCAAATCCGCCGTTTGTTGGCCAATTTTGTTCATCATAGCGGTTAGCTTTTTGAGTTCGTCGGTTGTGGGTGCAGTGCCGCCTTTACGAAGCGAATTAGTCATCTGAAAGGCACTACCACCCAAGGCTTTTACAAAACTGGCGTGGGCCACGTGCATATCAATATTACTTTGCTCTTTGGCTGGGTCAATTTCTACATTGCCACTGCTAAACATCGCCAATTTCAGTTTATTAGCCTCAAGTAGTCCTTTGAGCTCAGAAACTTTGTTGCGGTACGGCCCAAAGGTATTGGCTCGGAGCTGAATACCCGCAAATCCCAATGAGGCAACTTCTTGAATGGCGATGTCGTCTTTACCACCCCACGTAATGGCTGAGTAGCCCATGCGTATGTTGGCTTTTTTGGCTTCGGCCTCTAAGCTAATGAAAGAGGCACCAGCCAACATACCCATTTGCTGTAAAAAATGCCTCCGGTTAAGAGAATGGTTCATAGTGTGGTATTAGGATTTAGTGTATGCTATAAACAAAAAGTGGCGGGTGGAAACACCCGCCACCGTAAAATAGGCTAAATATTGTTAATAACCAGGGTTTTGAGCAAACACACCAGCATTAGACCGGTCTATCTGTGTTTGAGGAATTGGGCGAACATAGTGTTTGTCGGCTACGTTTACGGCAGCTTGTGGGTTATATTTTTTAACCCTGTCAACCAATAATCCCCAGCGCTTCAAATCCATCCAACGCATTTGCTCACCAGCTAATTCTCTTGCTCTTTCTTCTATCAAGAAGTCAAAAGTCATTTGTGCATCAGTAATTGTCATGGCCGCTTTTTTGCCAGGCCATGCTGCTCTTTCACGCACTACATTGATAGCTTTTGTAGCTTCCGAAACATTGCCAGCTTTTAATTGAGCCTCAGCCAACATCAAATAAACGTCAGCTAAACGGAACACGAAGAAATCACGGCTACCAGCTTCATACGTTAAGTCTGGGCGTTTTGTGTCAAAAAACTTCATCAAAGTTGGGAACAACGCCTCATCATAGCGACTTGGTACTAATACTTGGTATTTTTTCTTAGCACGGTCTGCTACCGACATCTCGAAGCCAGGGATAAAAATGGCTGTATCGCCTGCTGCAAAAGTAAGTTTAGTCTTAGAGTTGTCAAACGAGGCATTTAAGTTAGCTCCAGGGTTGTTGCTCAACCAAGTATCACGGAATGTCTTCTTGTAACGAGAGTCGTTTGTGCGGTCGCTAAAACAGGTTTCTAATAAATAAGCTGTTGGGCGCAAACGCTTAAACGGACGACCATAGAATACATCACGCTTCATACCAGGCTGTACGTCGTACTGCATCCCGAAGAAAAGGTGTAGGTTATTGCCACCATTTACAGCCCCAGTGTTATTGGTAAGGTTGGTCAAAGGGTCAGAGGTATATTGAACCGCAAAAACAATTTCGCTATTGATTTGATTGTTTTCATCAAAAACACTTGCAAAATCATCTAATAATTTGAAACCATAGGCTGTTGTCACAGTTTTACACAAATCGGCAGCTTTTGTAAAGTCATCAGCGGCTTTAGCCGACGAATAAGCTTTGGCCAAATATACTTTTGCCAAAAGGGTTTCGGCAGCTGGTTTGGTAGCACGACCGTAGTCAGACGATTGCGCTTTGGCTTCTAAGGCAGGAATAGCATCATTCAAGTCTTTGATAATAGCGGCATACATTTCGGCATCCGTTGCTCTTTTAGTTTCTTTAGTAGGAGCAAGGGTTTCGCTCAATCTTAAATCTACGCCACCAAATTGTTGGTGTAAGATATAGTAATAATGAGCTCTCAAGAACTTGGCTTCGGCAACCCTTTGCTTTTTGATAGCTTCTGATACTGTTGCGGCGGGTGCTCTATCAATTACAGCATTACACGTATTGATACCACGGTATAGTTCATCCCAAGTATTACCTAAGTAATCAACAGTGGGTTGTAACTGGGTATCATAAAAATGGAATCCTTTGTAACCACCATCTGCGCCAGTGGCATAGATGTCAGTGCCATACTCAGTTAAGGTTAAGCCTTGCTGTGTACCATAATAGTACCTAAGCGAGGAGTACGCAGATTTTACGGCATCTTCAAAACCCTTCGGGGTATTGATATAGTCATTGCCTATACCCGATATTACGGTTTCTTCCAATAAATCTTTACATGATTGGGTTGTAAATAACAACGCCACAACACCAAAAATTTTGATTGGGTTTAATATGTTTTTTACTTTCATTTTAGTTGCTGTTTAAAATTCTTTGTTTTAAAAATTACCAATTAGAATCTAACGTTCAAACCAAAGGTTGAAACCGAAGTTGCTGGCGTAACACCTGAATTGACAGCCGTGATACCAGTACCTGACGAAGTGATGGTTGCTTCGGGGTCAATACCATTGTATTTGCTACGGTATTCAGACCAAATAAAGGGCTGCTGAATACTTGCAAAAAGACGCAAAGATTCCATTCCTAATTTCTTGGTAATACTTTGTGGGAATGTATAACCAAAGTTAATATTCCGTAATTTGATGAATGTACCATCAAAATAAATCAACGTAGTATTGTAAACAGGGAACTCTTGAGTACTCTTAGGACGAGGGAACTCGTTAGTTGGATTATTTGGTGTCCAGTAATCAACTTTGATTTGTTGGTAACGACCAGCCAACGCATTGTTGTTTTGGTGGAAACCACTCACAATCATATTGCCGAAACGACCAAATAAGAAGGCGGATAAGTCAAAACCTTTGTAGCTAAATCGGGTGGTAAAACCTGCACTAAAGTCGGGGATATCTGAGCCAAGCAATACTCTGTCAGTAGCTGTAATTTTACCATCTCCGTTGGTGTCTTGAACTTTGATTTGTCCTACTTCACTACCAAACGATTTTGCTAAGTCAGCTTCACTTGTCTGCCAAATACCAGCCTTTTTGAAGTCGTAATATGAGTTAAGTGGTTGCCCGATAAACCAACGGTTTCCTAAGTCATCCACTTTTCCATTGTAAAGAGAGATAATGGCCTCAGTGTTTTTGGTAAATGTAAAGTCGGTTGTCCATTTAAAGCCACTTTCAGTATTGACATTGACAGTGGTAACACCCAATTCGATACCTTTGTTACGAGTTTGACCTACGTTACGAGTTACAGCGTTAAAGCCAATTGAGCCTGGTAATTGGTCAGACAATAACAAGTCAGTAGTATTGGTTTCATACAATTCTAATGAACCTTGTACACGACCTCTCAAGAAACTAAAGTCTAAACCAATGTTGGTTGTAGCTGAGGTTTCCCATTTCAAATCAGGGTTACCAATTGTATTTGGGCGATAACCAAACGCAGCCGATGTTCCGAACGCATAAACAGTTCTGCTCAATAAACCTTGTGTTTGATAAGGAGCAACCCCTTGGTTACCTACTTTACCCCAACCTGCTCTTAGTTTCAATAAGTCTATCCACGACACTTGTTTCATGAAATCCTCACTGCTGATGTTCCAACCCACGGCAATACCTGGGAAGTTACCATATTTGGTATTCTCACCAAAACGGCTCGAACCATCACGACGCATTGTTGCTGTTAATAGGTATTTATCATTGTAATCATAGTTGACACGTGCCATGTAAGAGTTGATAGTCCACTGTGACAACAAACTACCTACACCCAAAACAGAGGCTGCATTACCTAAGTTATAAAATTGCTGTGTTTCGGCAGGAACTCCCTGTACATCAGTTGTGAATCTTTCAAAATTATCTTTCTGGATTGATTGCAAAACCGTAACAGCAAGGTTATGTTTTTGAGCAAAGGTTTTGTTATACGTTACGATGTTTTCGAGTGTCCAGTTAAAACCAACGTCATTGCGAGAAGAGGCCTGTGGGTCTCCATACTTACGAGCATTGGTTGCTGCTCCGATAAAGCGTCCCCAGCGTGCAATCGTAAAATCTGGACCAAAGTTTACTCGGTATTTCAAGCCATCCATGATTTTTACTTCGGTATAGATACTATTGAAAATTCTGTACCGCTTTGTGTTATCTACTTGATTTCCTGGAATAATCTCAAACAAAGGGTTGGTCAACAAGGCATCATTGGTTTGCGAGAAAATCAAGTTTCCATTGTCATCATAAGGCCGTCCTAATGGGTTTTGGTTAATTGTGAAACTATAAGGGTTTAAGTTTTCACCATTTCTAACACTGTACATCATATAAGACGAAAGCCCAACTTTTACCCACTTATTGATGGCGTGGTCAATGTTTGCTCTTAACGACATACGGGTGTAATCTAAGCCATCAGAAATACCTTTGTCTTGAAAATAACCACCCGAAATATAAAACTGTGTTTTATCATTGCCACCTTGAATGCCCAACGAGTGGTTTTGCATTGTACCATTGTGTAAGATCAAATCTTGGTAGTTGGTATTTGTGCCAGCAGCCAAACCTTTGGCTACGGCAGGGTCACCACCCAATACAGCAATTTTTGCATCGGCAGCAGCATCTGCTACGCCTGTTGGCACGGCAACGCCGTTAGCATCCTTGTAAAGGTTAGTGGCACGGTATGCTTCACGTACATATTCGGCGAATTCGGGGCCGCTAAACAATTGAATTTTGTCTAATGGTTGCGAAACGCCAGCATAAGTATCAAAAGTTACGGTTGTCTTGCCTTTGATAGCACCTCTTTTGGTGGTTACAAGTACAACACCGTTTGCACCCCTGGCACCATAAATAGCAGTTGCTGTAGCATCTTTCAATACCTCAATTGATTGAATATCATTTGGGTTCATATCTTCATAACCAGCAGATAGTGGAATACCATCTACTACATAAAGCGGGTCGTTACCTGCGTTGAATGAGCGACGACCACGAATCAAGATTTTTGGTGTTGAACCAGGTTTTGAGCCTGATTGCGAAACATCTACCCCGGCTGTTCTACCTTGCAGTGCCTGACCAAGACTGGTAATAGGCATCTCTGTAATTTGCTTGGCAGAAACCTGAGAGATAGCACCTGTTACTTGGCTTTTTCGTTGCGTACCATAACCTGTTACTACCACTTCCGAAAGTGCCTTGGCGTCTTCTACCAACGATAGATTGATGGTAGAGCGATTGCCAATGGCAACCTCTTGAGTAGTGTAACCAATGTACGAAATCACAAGCGTACCCTTAGCATCGGCGTTGTTGAGTGTAAAATTACCATTAGGGTCGGTAGTAGTACCACGGCTTGTTCCTTTGAGCGAAACAGAAACACCAGGTAAAGTACCTCCATCAGTTTGCGAAGTAATCTTGCCTTTTACGGTGATTCCTTGCGCCAGTACCTGACAGCTAACGAATACCACCAATAATAGGGCATTCATTAACTTGTTTTTCAATAAATGTAGCTTCATAGAAAAATTGAGTTTTAAATAGTTAAAATTAGGTTTTCAGGATACGTAGGATAATGTCAATACATACCTCACAGCATATTCCACATCAAAGTAAGGAAATAAATAGTAATATTTTTTATGTAAATAGTGAAAATTTTTACGCAAACGTTCCCGTAAACGTTTACATAAAAAAAGATTATTTTTCACTTTTTTAAGAATGTACAATCTGCTAATTTGCCTAACAATCCATAATATTTAATAAACTAATGAAATCAACCCTGCGTTTAATTGTATTGGTAGTTTGTGTGTGGTCGCCATTGATGGCTCAAGAAAAATGGGAAAAGCTATTTAATGGTAAAGACTTAAAAGGCTGGAAACAGCTCAATGGACAAGCAAAATATGAGGTTTTGAATGCTGAGATTGTTGGTACCACCGTTGCGAACACACCTAATTCTTTTCTTTGCACCGAAAAAGAGTATGGCGATTTTATTCTTGAACTTGACCTAAAGCTTGATGACCCCATGAACGGAGGCGTGCAGTTTCGGAGTCTATCTAAAGCCGATTATCAAAATGGCCGTGTACATGGATATCAAATGGAAGTGGATCCATCTAACAGAGCATGGTCTGGTGCCATTTATGACGAAGGACGGCGAGACTGGTTGTATATACCTAACATTAACCCCGAAGGCAAGAAGGCTTTTAAACCAGTAGGAGAGTGGAATAAATACCGCATCGAAGCCATCGGAAACACACTTCGTACTTGGATAAACGGCGTGCCAACGGCTCATTTGATAGATGACATGACAGCCAAAGGTTTTATAGCCCTCCAAGTTCACGCCATATATGGCAACATGAAAGAAGGTATGAAAATTCATTGGAAAAATATCAGGATTCAGACCGAAAACCTCAAGCCAAGCCCTACTGATAATTGCCCTGTAGTGAATTTATTGTTGAATAACCTCTCAGAACAAGAAAAAGCACAGGGCTTTAAGTTGCTCTTCAACGGCAAAGATTTTACCGGTTGGCGGGCTGTTCATGGTACTGAAATGCCCAAACAACATTGGTCAATAATAGATGGTACAATCAACGTAAGCCCATCTGATGGTTCAGAAACGGGTAACGACATCGTAACGAGTGAACAATATGGCGCATTTGAGTTGGTTTTTGAATTTAAACTCACCGAGGGGGCAAACTCTGGCATAAAATACTTTGTGAACGAATCTTTCGATTCGGGTGGAAAATCTGGGATTGGTCTTGAATACCAGGTGCTTGACGATGTAAAGCACCCAGATGCCAAATTAGGAGCGGCAGGAAACCGCACCTTAGCAAGCCTATACGATTTGATTCCATCTTATAAAATAGATAAAGATTTAAAAATGGATGGGCGTTTCATAAAAAAAATCGGCGAATGGAATCAAGGACGGATTGTTGTATATCCAAACAACATTGTGCAGCATTGGCTCAATGGTTTTAAAGTGCTGGAATACGAACGTAAAAGCAATATCTTTGATGCCTTAGTAGCTCGAAGCAAATACAAAGACTACAAAGGGTTTGGTGCCGGCGACAAAGGAAATATCCTCTTGCAAGATCACGGCAACAATGTTTCGTTTAAAAACTTGAAAATTAGGGAATTAAAATAAACACAAAAGCCCCTTTTCCCCGAAAGGGGGCTGTGAAAACCTCTAACAAATCCTCCCGTCGGGGCTGGGGGCTTTTATTATGAATCGCAGAGAATTTACTAAAAATGCAGCCATCGCAGCATTAGGAACAGTGGCATTTAGTGCCAAAAGCTATGGCAAAATTTTGGGTGCTAACGACCGTGTGCGAGTGGCGTGCGTGGGGTTTTCGGACCGCCACCGTCAGTCACACGTAGGGCCGTTTAAGGGTTTACAAAAAGAAATGAACTTTGAAATGGTGGCTGTGTCAGATATTTGGAATCGTCGCCGAGAAGAAGGGAAAGCCTTTTTAGAAAAACAATTGGGAAGTAGTGTGACAGCCTATCGTAACAATGATGAACTCTATGCAGCTAAGGGTATTGATGCTGTCATGATGTCAACAGCAGATTTTCAACATGCCTTGCATACCATAGAGGCCGTCAAAGCAGGTTGTGATGTGTATGCCGAGAAACCTTTGGCCGAAACCATGGAAGATAACCGAGCTGTACTTAAGGCTGTTAAAGAGTCTAAAAAAATTGTACAAATTGGTTCTCAACGGCGCAGTGGAGAAAACTATTGGGCTGCCGCCGACTTTATTAAATCGGGTAAGTTTGGCCCAATTGTGATGGTTGAATTGATGTGGAATGTAAACCAACCAGGCCGTTGGCGCAGACCCGAACTTACCAAAGACCTCAAAGAAAGCGATGTGGACTGGAAACGCTACTTGATGAATCGCCCCTACGAAGCCTTTGATCCACGTAAATACTTAGAATATCGCCTTTTCTGGCCGTATTCGTCGGGGATTCCGGGCCAATGGATGAGCCACCAAATTGATACAGTTCACTGGTTTAGTGGTTTGCCACACCCAAGAAGTGCAGTAGCTAATGGAGGCATTTATCAATGGAAAGATGGTCGTACCAATGCTGATACCTTGACCGTTGTGTTTGATTATGGCCCAGCTAATGATCCAAAATCAGGTTTTCAGGTTCAGTTTACAAGCCGTTTCTCAAATGCTGCTGGCGATACCAAAGAATTGTACTATTCTAATGGTGGTATGATTAACTTAGACACCAATGAGATATCAGCAACTGGTGGTTTGAGAGAACGAGAAGCAGCTGCAATGGGGTTGAAAGCCAATTTGCTATCACCCATGAAATTAGAAGGCATGAAAGTAGCTACTGATGCCAACACCGGCGGTGACCCGTTAACTTTTAATCACATCAAAAACTGGATGGAGTGCGTGCGTAGCCGTAAAACACCAAATGCGCCAATTGAAGCAGGTTATCAGCACTCAATAGCTACCATTATGTCTAACGCCGCCTATCGTACCGGCCTAAGGGTAACTTTTGATGAGAAAACCCAAGAAGTAATGGCAGGAGGCAAGCCGTTTAAGTACTAACAATAGATTTATACAGATTTAAAAAACGCTATTTCTAACCAGAAATGGCGTTTTTTGTTTTTTAGTTTTCTAACGCAAGTTTTTTAGGTAGATTGCATCTAAGCAAATAACCTCGACGTATGGCATACGCCTAATCACTACCATTCTGCAAGAAGACTTACTTATTGAAAAACTGCAAGCAGCTGACGAAGCTGCCTTTCGGTATCTTGTCGAACGATTTCAAGGCAAGATATATAATACTGTGCTTGCTATTGTGCAAGATGCCAACGATGCCGAAGACCTCACGCAAGAGGTGTTTGTGGAGGTTTATGAATCAATAGCTGGGTTTAGAGCAGAAGCAAAACTCTCGACGTGGCTGTACCGAATTGCAACACAAAAAGCGTTGGAGTGTCATCGTCGCCGAAAAACTCGCAAGCGATTTGCGTTCTTGACAAGTTTGTTTGGCAATAACGACGAACTAAAACACCACCCAGCCGATTTTGTACATCCGGGTGTTCAGTTAGAAAACCAAGAACGAGCCAGTATTTTATTTAAAAACATTGATAAACTGCCTGATAACCAAAAAGTTGCATTTACACTGCACCATGTAGAAGGGCTTAGTTATCAGGAAATTACGGAGGTAATGCAAACCTCGCTGTCGGCAGTAGAGTCGCTGATTCACCGAGCCAAGCATAACCTTAGGAAGTCGTTAGGACAGTATTATGCACAAAACAGGGAATAAGATGGAAAAGAAACAACGTATTCAAGAAGAGGTAGAAAAAACCTTGAACTCGCTCGAAGGCATAAAACGAGCCGAACCAAAGCCATTTTTTTACACTCGTTTGCAAGCCAAAATGGAGCAGAAACTACGCCCAAAAGCAGGCCCAAGTTGGTCAGTACGACCTGTTTATGTGTTTGCTATGTTGGCTATTGTACTTATGCTCAATGTGGCTACTATTGTTTCCTTCACCAAGTCGAGTCGTCTGCCTCAACAGAGCGAAACCGAAAGTTTTGCCAAAGCGTATGGATTAGATAGCAACGGAACAATGCTTTCAAGATAATTGTGTAAAACCATGAACGAAAAATACAAATTCAGACTACTTTGGGGGGCTATATTGGGGCTATTGTTACTCAATTTGGCAATCTTAGGGTGGGTGTGGTCGTCGTCTGGCAGACCTCCACGGCCAGAAGGTGGAGGGGCGGCATTAGACCTTTTGCATCGAGAACTCGGCTTTAGTGAAGCTCAAAAAAAGCAACTTGAAGCCATAACCGAGCAACATTTTCAGAAAGTAAAACCGGTACGAGATAGTGTCAGACTACTTAAAGATATGTTTTTTGACCGCTTGTCCGACAGCACTATTACTGATGCTGAACTCAATAACCTTAGCGAAAAAATTGCTCACAAAATGGCAGTTGCCGATCAGATGGTTTTTCGGCACTTTCAGGAAATTCGTGCTATTTGTACACCCAAACAGCAGGCAAAATTTGATGAGATTATTAACGATGCCCTTCATCAGCAAGGCCGTCAGCAGATGCGAAATGGCCCACTAAATGGGAGAAGAGATGGCCCTCCACCGCCATAATTGAAAAAAAATAACAGCAAGCGCAAGTTTTTAGTAAGACTGACATCTAAGAGGTTAAAAATAAAAACATAACAAACCAATGCATATAAAAATGTTGAAAATTAGCCCTTTTACCTCTTTTGCTTGTCTTCTTTTGATAATTGCTTGTTCAAAAACAGAGGAAGTGGTAACTCCAACTACTCCCACTGGTACAGATTACAGCGCAATTATGAAGGCAGCTTTTAGCACCTATGGCGCAAGCAACGTAACGGTGAGTGTTGATGGAAACTACTTGGTGATAACAACCACTACAGTTCCAGACCATAAAAGCCCCTACTTTTCGACTTCTGATGGCAAATATGAGGCATATAATGGAACCAACAAGAATTATAAGAAAAACCCAAATAGTATCACAGCGGGTAACGTAACGTTTAAGATACCAATCAGTCCGGTTAAAGCAAGCACTGCCCAAGCTACTCCACTGGGATCTATTGGTGTAACGCTTAATGGTGTACCATTTTACAATCAGTATGCTGGACCGAATCAGCCTTTGACCAGCGAAATAGACTCTTTTGACCAATACAACGGGCACCCACAGCAGCAAGGGCAATATCACTATCATGTTGAACCCCTCTATTTGACTACCCAAAAAGGAAAAGATGCGCTGTTGGGATTTTTGTTGGATGGCTTTCCTGTGTATGGCCCATCAGAAAATGGTAAAACCCTCACCAGCAAAGACTTGGATGCGTATCATGGCCACTTGCACGCTACTAAAGAGTATCCAAACGGTATTTACCACTATCACATTACCGCCGATGACCCGTATCTCAATGGAAGTGGGTTTTATGGAACACCTGGCACAGTATCAAGATGAGATTCTTGCTTTTTGTCATTAGCGGCTTTTGGGCAGGCTGTACTCATTCGTCAGGTGATATGAATGAAAGAACCTTTATCCCCCAAAATGAAATTTGGGCATCAGACAGCACACTTAGTACGCAGCAAGGACATTTGTACTTGAAAGATAAGCCTTATTCTGGTTTTGTAATTAGTCGCTATGCCAATGGTAAATTAGCCTCAAAAAACAGCTATTTGAACGGAAAATTAGAAGGAAAGCAAGAAAAATGGTATCAGAATGGGGATCTTCAAGAAATTCGCTTTTATGAAACCAATCGAAAAGTAGGAAAGCATGAAGGCTGGTATCAAAACGGGCAGAAACGATTTGAATATTTTATCAATAACGATGTACCTGTCAAAATACATCGAGAATGGTATGAAAACGGGCAACTTTTTACATTCAACACCTTCAATGATGCTGGACAGCCCGAAGGACTACAGCAAATGTGGTTTGAAAATGGCAAAATAAAGGCTAATTATGTTGTAAAAGAAGGTCGCCGATTTGGGCTGCTGGGAGCAAAGGGTTGTATGGGAAAACGTGAAATAAAGACAACAAAAATGGTGATAGCCAAAGAATAAGCCATGAAAAAACTACTAATGCTATTGGTTGGTCTAATAAGTTGGGCTTGTAACTCGCCGAAGCCCCCAAATGCTCTGACATTGCCCTACTATCATACTGCCGACTTTACACCGCATTGGTTAACTCAAAGCACAAAGTTAGACACCTTACACACATTGAGTGCTTTTGCACTTCTAAACCAAAACGGCACGGCTGTTACAGAGAAAACATTTGAAGGCAAAATTCACGTAGCCAACTTCTTCTTCACCATTTGCCCCGGCCTTTGCCCTCGTTTGACCAAAAGTATGCAAGAGATTCAGGAGGTGTTTCAAAACAATCCTGATGTGTTATTGGCATCTTATAGCGTTACACCCGACCGAGATAGCGTGTCGGTGTTGCGCCAATATGCCACCACACACAAGGTGCAAGATAACAAGTGGCACTTACTTACAGGTGACAAAAAGACCATTTATCAAACTGCCAGAAATTCGTATTTTGCAGACGAAAATATTGGAACTAAGTTAGATGAGAATGATTTTTTGCATACCGAAAATTTTATCTTGGTGGACAAAAATCTTCACATTCGTGGAATTTATAATGGTACGTTACAGCTTGATATCCAACAACTTATTGCGGATATCAAGCTGCTAAAACAAGAAGAAACTAACTAAAGAAAGCCCTTTCAATGGCCAACTCTAAGCCCCGAAGCTCTGCTAAGCCCCTCAGCCTGCCTATGGCGGTGTAGCCCGGATTGGTCTTTTTGAGTGGGTTCAAGTCATCAAGCATTTTGTGTCCGTGGTCGGGGCGGAGGGGCATTCGTAGGTCGGTTCTGCCACTGTTTTTTCGGCGGTGTTGTTCGGTCAGTAGGGCTTTCATCACACCATACATATCTACATCGCCGGCGAGATGGTCGGCTTCATGAAAATTGCCTTCCGCATCTCTCTTAGTAGCTCGTAAGTGAATAAAATGAATGCGTTCGCCCATACGCTCTACCATCCCCACCAAGTCATTATCGGCACGCACACCATAGCTTCCTGTGCAAAAACACAAGCCATTTGCTTGATTATCAGCGGCATTCAACAGCATTTTTGCATCTGCTTCTGTACTCACTACTCGTGGCAGTCCTAAAATCGGGAATGGCGGATCGTCGGGGTGAATAGAAAGTCTGATACCCGATTCTTCTGCAACGGGCGTGATTTCCCGCAAAAAATGATAGAGGTTTTCTCGTAGTTCTTTGTCACCAATTTCGGCGTAGGTATTTAACACCTTCAAAAATTCTTCTACCGTAAAGCTTTCCTCTGAGCCGGGTAGTCCGGCAATAATGTTCCTGATAAGTCGCTGTTTATCAGTTTCTGAGGAAGATCTGAACCAAGCTTCGGCATTGGCAATTTGACTTTGTGAATATTGCGCTTCGGCGTTGGGGCGTTTCAATAGAAACAGTTCAAACGCTGCAAACTCGGTGGCATTGAAGCGTAGAGCCGTAGAACCGTCGGGCAGTGGATAGTCTAAATCGGTGCGAGTCCAGTCGAGCACAGGCATAAAATTGTAGCAAACGGTATCAATGCCGCATTGGCTCAGATTACGGAGCGATGTTTTGTAGTTTTCGATGTATTGCTGCCAATTACCTGAGCGTTTTTTGATGTCTTCGTGCACAGGCACGCTCTCAACTACTGACCACGTAAGGCCAGCCGCTTCAATTTCAGCTTTACGGTGCTGGATTTCAGTTTGTTCCCACACTACACCATTTGGAACATGGTGTAAGGCCGTAACAATACCTGTGGCACCAGCTTGGCGAATGTGCGAAAGCGGTACGGGGTCTTTTGGGCCGAACCAACGAAAGGTTTGTTCTAAGGACATACGAATTGTTATCGTGTTTTTGATTTTTTCGTTATTTGTGGATTTCTACAAATCAACAGGCTCCATTTTAGGCACTAAGAAGTGCATAATTGCCCAAGCCAACAAATAAGCACCTGCACAAATGGCAAACATGATATAGTATGCAGTTTCTATTTGGTTGATGCTACGGTAATAGACAAACATATTTTTCTGCACAGCCCAAGTTAAGAAAATACCGCCTAAACCACCCGCCATTCCACCAATACCTACCACTGAGCCAGTGGCTTTTTTAGGAAACATATCAGACACGGTTGTGAAAATATTAGCACTCCAAGCCTGATGCGCTGCTGCGGCTATACCAATTACGACTACAGCCAACCACATATTTACTTTTCCGGCTAATTGTGAAAAAATAACTGGTATCACAAAAAAGGCAAAAATCAGCATTGAAGTTTTACGTGCTTTGAAAACTGGCATTTTGTTGTTGATCAATGTCAATGGCAGATAACCGCCCCCAATGCTACCAATGGTAGAAATAATATACACCACTGCAACAGGAAACGAAATGTCAATCAAAGAGAGCTTATATTCACTCTGTAAAAAGTCGGGTAACCAGAAAAGATAAAACCACCAAACTGGATCTGTTAGAAATTTTCCGATTGCAAAAGCCCAAGTTTGTCTGAAGCCCAATAGTTTGATCCAAGGTACTTTTTCTTCATTTGTTATAGTTGCCTCTGTATCTTTATCAGAATGAATATAATCGTATTCGGCTTTACTTAGTTTTTTAGAGTCTTTGGGCGAAGTATAATAGATTTGCCATAAAGTCAACCAAATGAACCCAATTAAACCTGTTAGGATAAACGCCCATTGCCAACCCCAAACCACGGCAATAAGTGGCACTGTGAGCGGTGCTACAATAGCACCAATGTTAGTGCCTGAGTTAAAAATACCTGTTGCTAATGCTCTTTCTTTTTTAGGAAACCATTCGGCTGTAGATTTGATGGCTGCTGGAAAATTACCCGCCTCAGTCAGCCCCAAAGCTGCTCTGGCAATCATAAAACCAAAAGCAGAGTTGGCAAATGCGTGTCCAATAGCTGCCAAGCTCCAAAGACCCGTAGCTACGGCATAACCTTTTTTTGTGCCAAGTTTATCAACAATGCTACCCGCAATGAGCATACCGAAAGAATAGAAGATTTTAAAGGTAATTTCGATATTGGCGTAGTCGCCATCGTCCCATTTTAAGTCACTTGACAAAACAGATTTTAAAAGACTGATTACCTGCCTATCCAGATAATTGACCGTAGTGGCAAAGAAAACCAAGCTACAGATGGTCCAGCGATAGTTTCCGATCTTCATGGTGTGGTACGGTCAGCTTGACCGTCAGTGGTTTAGAGGTTATTACTATTACTTTTTCAATTCCGAAACGATTGTCATTACATCCCGAATTTTGTCTTCTAAGGCTGCCCAATTGCCATTATCTAACATTTCTTTGGGGAATAATTGAGAACCCAGCCCTACGCAGGTAACACCCGCACCAAACCATTTGCTGAGGCTTTCTTGGGTTGGTTCTACACCACCGGTAGCCATTACCGAAGTCCACGGAAGCGGTGCTTTGAGGGCTTTTACAAAGTTAGGTGTAAGCACTTGGCCTGGAAACACTTTCACGATTTCAACACCCATTTCTTCTGCCTGACTGATTTCGGAAAGCGTAGCCACGCCTGGAATCCAACCAATTTTACGGCGGTTGCAAACCCTGCCTACTTCTGGCACCAGATTGGGGGCTACTATAAAATCGGCCCCGAGTTGAATATAAAGTGAAGCTGTGCCAGCATCAACAATGGTACCTGCTCCAATAACTAAATCAGTAAAATGCTCATGCGCAAAACGGCTCAATTGAGCAAATGTTTCGTGTGCAAAATCACTCCGATTAGTAAATTCAAATACCCGAACACCGCCTTTATAACAAGCTTGCATGATTTGTTTGCAGGCTTCTACGTCGGTGTGCGTAAGTAGTGGTATAACGGGGTAATCGTGTAATTTTTGGTAAACAGCGAGGCGTGAAAATTTGGGCATGTGTTTAAATTTTTATGTTATTTTGATGTCATTCTGAAAGAACCTAACTGGCTTTACCAAATGCTTCTGAGCTATCAGACAGGTCTTTTCAAGATGACTTACTTCCTATGTCATTCTGAAAGAACCTAACTGGCTTTGTCAAATGCTTATGAGCTATCAGATGGGTCTTTTAAAGATAACAATAAAAACCAGTTATCGTGTTAATCTACCGCTTGTATCTCCTTTCAAAACCGTTTCTATTTCGGCGAGGCTTACCAGGGCTGCATCGCCTTCGATGGTATGCTTGAGTGCCGAGGCTGCTACTGCAAAATCGAGGGCTTTGCGGTCGTCTTGGTAGGTGAGTAATCCATAAATAACCCCTGCGATAAACGCATCGCCACCACCAATACGATCTACAATGTGCGAAATGTCCAAGGGTAGTGTTTCAATATACGCTTTCCCATTCCAACATCTACCTGTAAGGGTGTTGTGAGAAGCACTTATTTGCCCTCTTTTGGTAGTTACAATGGTTTTGATTCTTGGAAAACGAGCCTGAATTTGTTTTGAAAAAGATACGAAACTGTTATCAGGAGACAACTTATCAGGATAGATATTTAGAATGTCAGCGGCATCACCTTTACCACACACAATAAGGTCGCAGCCTTCGATAAGGGCAGGCATAATTTCTTGTACACTTTTGCCATATCTCCAGAGGTTTTTGCGGTAATTGACATCTCCTGATACCTTGACTCCCAGCCGATTAGCGGTCTTTATTGCTTGCAAACAAGCTTCAGCCGCCGAGGCAGATATAGCAGGAGTAATGCCAGTCCAGTGAAACCAATCGGCTCCTGTCAAGATTTGCTCCCAGTCAAAATCAGCAGGATTCAGCGTGGCAAAAGCCGAATCAAAGCGGTCATACACAATTTTGGAGGCTCGCATGGCAGCACCTGTTTCAAGGTAAAATATCCCCAGCCGCTCACCACCATAGGCAATATCTTTAGTACTAACGCCATTTTTCTGCAAAAACTGTGCTACCATACGCCCTACGTCGTGGTCGGGTAGGCGGGTTACATGGCTGTTTTCCATGCCCCATTGTGCTAAGGCAATGCCTGTGTTTGCCTCACCACCACCAAAGGTGATGTTCCACTGTGTTGCTTGTGAAAATCGGGCAAAACCGGGCGTACTGAGCCGCATCATGATTTCACCGAAGGTAACTACTTTCATATTATTAAAGAAGCAAAGCTCCCCAGAGGGGAAATAAAGGTAGAATAGCGAAGCCTCCTATGGGGGTAGGAGGCTTTGTCTTATTTAAAACTCAAAATACCAGCAGGCATTGATATAACAAATGTTTTCAACCATTTCACCAAGCCATTTGCGATCGTTGGGGAGTTCGCCGTTTTCAACGTCATTGCCAATTAGGTTACACAAAATTCGGCGAAAATATTCGTGACGTGGGTAGGACAGAAAACTGCGAGAATCGGTGAGCATCCCCACAAAACGACTCAGTAAACCCATGTTACTTAGTGCGTTCATTTGTTTCTCCATGCCGTCTTTTTGATCCATAAACCACCAACCCGATCCCCACTGGATTTTGCCAGGCACCGAACCGTCGTTGAAGTTGCCAATCATAGTGGCAAACACCTCATTATCACGTGGATTGAGGTTGTACAAAATGGTTTTGGTAAGTTTGTTGTCTTTGTCTAAGTTGTCCAAAAATTTTGATAATGAGCGTGCTTGCTCAAAATCGCCGATGCTGTCCCAGCCAGTGTCGGGACCAAGGGTTTGCTGCATACGGCTGTTGTTATTGCGAAGTGCTCCTAAGTGATATTGTTGTACCCAGTTTTGTTCGTGGTACATTTTACCCAAATGCTCCAGCATAGCTGCTTTAAATTTGAGTTTTTCAGCATCGTCTAAAGGCTTTTTCTTCCGGATTTTCAAGAAGATTTTTTCGATTTCTTCCTTAGTATAGTCAGCCACATAAATTTGCTCTAAACCGTGGTCCGCCAGTTTGCAACCCAACAAATGGAAGTAGCCAAACTGTTTGTAGATAGCCACCAAGAAGTCGTCTAACTTGGTAATGCCCATTTTGGTCACTCTACCCAGTTTGTTCACATAGTCGTTAAAGGTCTTGGGGTCATCCACAGCAAGGCATTTATCAGGCCGAAAGGTAGGCAATACCTTAATTTCAAAGCCATCGTTGGCAATTCGCTGATGGTCTTTGAGCAAGTCGGTTGGGTCGTCGGTGGTGCAAACTACCTCTACTTTCATGCGTCGTAGTAAGTTCCGAACGCTGAATTCTTTGGTCTGCAACATTTCGTTGCATTGGTCATAAATTTCACGAGCAGTCTCAGGCGAAAGTATTTTGTCAATACCGAAATAGCGTTTGAGTTCGAGGTGCGTCCAGTGATAGAGTGGATTCCTCATGGTGTGAGGCACGGTAGCTGCCCATTGCTCAAACTTTTCCCAGTCCGAAGCATTGCCCGTAATGTAGTGCTCCTTGATGCCGTTAGTACGCATAGCACGCCACTTGTAATGGTCGCCAGCGAGCCAGATTTCGGTAATGTTTTTAAATTGTCTATCATCAGCAATGTCTTTGGGCGACAAGTGGCAGTGATAGTCAATTATGGGCTGATGAGCAGCGTGTTGGTGGTACAGGTATTGCGCTGTTTCGGTTTGTAGTAGGAAATCGTCGTCTAAGAAATTTTTCATGCTGGTTTTGCTGGGTACTGGTTACTGTTATGTTGCATCAAGAGTTTGGGTTTTCATGCCCCCAAATCTACAAAATTACTATCATACCTCCACTCGTTCTTGCTGTAAAGTAGTGGCTAAGGTTTCTTTTGCACCAGTGTGGATGAGGTGGTGCAAGAAATCCCCCACTTTTTGCTCAAAACCACTTACTTGGGTTAAATCTGCGCCCCAAAGTGATTGGTTTTGTAGCACTTGCTTGACCAAACCCGCAAGGTTTTCGTTTTGCCACAAGGCATAATAATACGCTGCTTGGTCGTCTTGAATGAGGTAAAACTCTTCGCCTCGCTGCCCGTAATACTTGCCATTTTCTTCTTTTACAGGTTTCATAAAAAGCAAGTATGCTGCAAAACCAAGTGCGAGCAACTCTGGCGTTTGTCCGAACCGCTCGTGATAGGTTAGTAACAAAGGTATATTTCGGGCCTTCATCTTTGACGAATAGTGGAGCGTAATATCCAATAATTTGTGTTTGAGGAAAGGGTTGCGGAAACGATTCAATACATTTTGACCAAACTCCTTCGCTATTTCTGGTGCAACAGGATAGGGGATGGCCGCAGCTAATTCGTTGAGCATCAGTTGTTCGGCAAAAGCAGATAGGTTGGCATCGTTCATGTTTTCACGTACCAAATTGCTCCCACACAAATACGCCAAGCCGCACGTAAGCGAATGCGTGCCGTTGAGGAGACGCAACTTCAATTCTCGGTAAATTTCAATGTCGGGCTTAATCACTACACCTTCATCAACTTGGCTAAACGACAGAATGTTACGTACTGCTTCGTTGCCTTGTATAGCCCACAAACGATATACTTCAGCAACGGCGAGGAGGTTGTCTTGATAGCCCAGCTTTTGATAAAGTCCATCTAAGGTTTCAGTGTCTGGCTTGCCAGGTACTATTCTGTCAACCAGTGAGTTACAGAAATGATTGGCAGTTTGAAGCCACGTTACAAATGCCTCGGGAAGTTGGTTGTAGGCTGCCAAACGAAGACAAATTTCGTAGAGTTTAGTCCCATTATCCACAATCAATTCTGTAGGTACTATCACCATCCCACTCTCGGCGGAACCCTTAAAATGATTGAACCGCTCCCACAAAAAAGCCATCAATTTAGCTGGAAAGGAGGCAGGAACCCCTTCGGTAATACTTTCTTCTACATATTGAATACCAACTTCTGTTGTGTTTGAAATCACGACTTGCATATCGGTACTGCGGGCACAAGCCAATATAGCTTGCCACTGGCTTTTGGCCGAGAGTGTACGACTTACCGATGCATTCACGATGTATTCCTCAACGGTGTGGCCGTTTTCAATGCCTTGTACACAAACAGTGTAGAGGTTATCTTGTTGCTCAAATGCCGAAGTATCGCCTTTGTCGGTTGATTTTACAATGACAATGCGCCCGTTGAACACGCCTTGCTTGTTGGCTTGATCAATAAAATGGTCACATAAGCCCCTGAGTAACACGCCTGTACCAAACTGGATTACTTTTTCGGGGAGATTGAAGATGGCTTCATTTGGCAGTTGAAGACTCACTGGTGACTCAATGCTTGCGAGGGTATGTCGTGAAAGGGTTTGCATTAGTTTAGGTTTTTTGGGGTAGATGAAATAGTACTGTTCTCTTGGCTCTTATCTAATATCTCTTGTCTCTCATCGCTTTGTAGCGTAACAGGGCCTCAATATAGTAATAATCAGCATATACTAATGGTACGTCAATTTCAGAATTGAGCGATTTGGCTCCTACGCTGTGCATCAGAATAAAATTGTGGTTGTCACCTACTTTGGCTTGATATACAGGTGACGATAAACTGACCAACATCTGCTCGGCGGCTTTTATGTAGTTTTTCCCTTTTTTGCCTTTTGTGTACTTGCTTAATTCAAGCAATGCCGATGCCGTAATTGCTCCTGCCGAAGCATCTCGTTCTTCGTTGGCGGCGGCGTTGAAGTCCCACACTGGAATTTTATCAGCTGGCAAATTAGGGTGATTGAGGTAAAAATCAGCGATTTTGATGGCTTGGTCAAGGTAACGTTGTTGCTTGGTTTCTCTGTACATTACTGTGTATCCGTATAGCCCCCATGCTTGCCCTCTTGCCCATGCCGAGTCGTCTGAAAGCCCTTGATGGGTTTTGCGAGCCAGCACTTTGCCATTAGGGTCATAACACACCACGTGTACACTACTTCCATCAGGGCGGAAGTGATATTTAAGGGTATTGTCGGCGTGAGTGATGCAAATTTTATAAAACGTAGAGTCGCCCGTAACCTTGGTTGCCCAAAACAAGAATTCGAGGTTCATCATGTTGTCAATAATGACAGGATATTGATAGACCACATCGCCTTTTTTGAGATTATTCCACGATTTTATACACCCAACTTGGGGGTCAAATCGGCTGGCCAGCGACTTTGCCCCCTCAATCATAATGTCTTTGTACTTTGGATTATTGGTGAGGCGATACCCATTGCCATACGAGCAGTAGAGCATAAAGCCCAGGTCGTGTGTGCCTTTGTTAAATTGTTCTTTTTCAAGTGGATTAGTCCATTTTTCGGCCATTGCTTTCCACTTTGGGTCTTTAGTATATTCGTAGAGGTACCAGAGGTTCCCACTAAAAAAACCACTGCACCACCAAGCAGTTTCACGGTCGTTGAGTGAGCCATCGGGTTTGAGCGAGTGAGGAATCCGAGTTGGCGTAGGGTTGGGGCGAGCTTGGTCTGCCAGTAAGAGTTGTTCTTGGGCCACAACAAGTTGCTTTGTGACATCTATTTTGGAAGAACCAATAAAATTGAAACCTACTATCAACAGTAGGAAGGGGGTAATGAGTGTGTAGCTTAACCGTGTAAACTGGAACATAGCGTTGTTTAGGGGTGGAGGTGTGGCTGGTTGAGTGAAAATTTTCTTTTAGAGAAAAGAAAGCTCCGCTCAATGTGGCGAAGCCTTGCCCAATTACCTATGATGAAGAAAATTGTTGTATTATTTGAAAAGTACAAAAAAGTCATTGTTTTTTTTTGATAAGTTACATTTACAAAACAGGAATAGATTACAGATAAGAAGAGATGTTTTTTGATTTTTTTGATAAATCTTAGGAGTAAAGAAATATAATACAAACAAACTACCTGATTTTTTTACGCAAACGTTGCCGTAAACGTTTACAATTGTAAGGTTAGTAATTCTTGAAAAAGTATAGATTATGAAAATAACATAACGCTCATCCTCTTCAAGAAAAAAAGGTATTATTTGCGTTGAAGTCAAAAACTTGATTTATTTACATTTGCATCCGATATGAAAAGCACACAAGTTACCATCAAAGATTTGGCTCGGCATCTGGGTATTTCGGTTGCCACGGTATCCCGTGCACTTAGGGATTTGCCCGACATCCATCCCGATACTAAAAAATCAATCATTGATTTGGCCCGTGAGTGGGACTATCAGCCCAATCAGGTGGCGTTGAGTTTGGTAAAAAGCCGTACTAAAACCATTGGGATTATTGTACCCAATGTAGGCTATCATTTTTTTTCAACAGCTATCAGCGGTATTGAAGAAGAATCGCTAACTGCTGGATACAGTGTGTTGGTTACGCAGTCACGGGAGTCGTATTTGCGAGAACTGACTAATATTCAAGACCTTTCACGAGGACAGGTGGACGGATTCATTATTTCAGTTTCCAGAGAAACAAGCGACTACGAACATTTTAGGAAACTACAAAAAAAAGGATTTCCCTTGGTGTTTTTTGATCGTGACGTAGAGGAGCTCGAAGTGTCTAAGGTGGTGATAAACAATAGGCTGGCAGCTAAGACAGCTGTTCAGCATTTAATTCAGCAAAATTGCAAGCGCATTGCTATTTTGGCTGGCCCAGCTTACCTTTCACTAACCCATCAGCGGGTATTGGGTTATAAGGATGCCTTAACCGAGGCCGGTCTGTTGCCGATAGATGAGCGATTTGTTGTACACGGCGATTATAGCCACGACAATGCCGTGGAAATGACGCACTATTTAATGAACTTGCCCAATCCGCCTGATGGGATTTTTGCAGTGAGCGACCGCTTGGCGATTGGTGCAATGGTTGCTTTGAAAAAGCGCAAAGTTCGGATTCCGAAAGATGTGGCAATTATTGGTTTCAATAACGAGCCTATAGCTTCGTTGCTTACACCCACGCTGTCGAGTGTGGTGCAGCCTATCGAAGAAATTGGCCGCACCGCCGCACGGCTGTTACTCAACCAGCTCAACAACAAGGGTAGCAACTTTCCGGCTGCCGAAGTTGTGGTTTTAGACACGCAATTGATTATTCGTGAATCTTCAGACCGTTCAATAGGGGGGAGGTTCTAAGTGCTTCGATACCTCCCCGGTTAGCTTATAGCAACTCTTTTACTTGCACTACATCCATGTCGGTAAACTCTTTGTTTTCGCCGGCCATTGCCCAAATAAACGAATAGCTGCTGGTACCCACACCAAAATGCACCGACCACGGCGGCGAAATAATGCCTTGGTCGTTGGCAATGAGTAAATGGCGGGTTTCTTGGGGTTCGCCCATGAAGTGAAATACTCGTGAGTCGCTGGGCAAATCAAAGTAAAAATACACTTCCATGCGCCTGTCATGTGTATGTGGAGGCACTGAATTCCAGATACTCCCAGCCTTAAACATAGTAAGGCCCATCACCAATTGACAGCTTTGGATGCCGTCGTTGTGAATATATTTAAAAATAGTACGCTCGTTGCAGGTTTCTTTGGCTCCCAGCTCTACAGGTGTAGCATCCGAAAGTTTGGATAATTGAATGGGATAACTCCGATGAGCAGGCGTAGAGGCCAAAAAGAATTTGGCAGGGTTCGCTGCGTTTTCGCTACTAAAAATCACCTCCTTGCGGCCTTGTCCCACAAACAAGCAGTCTTTGTTATTGAGTGCAAAGGCTTGGCCATCTACCACTACGGTGCCTTCTGCTCCCACATTGATGATGCCTAATTCACGTCTTTCTAAAAAGTAATTGGCTTTTAGTGCATCGTAAGTCCCTAAAGTAATAGGCGAATCAGTAGGCACAGCACCGCCAGACAAGAACCGATCAAAATGAGAATAAACGAAATGAATTTCGCCGGCTTGCATCAAAGCGGGCATTACGAATTCTCGACGAAGACGCTCGGTTGTGAAATGTTTTACGTCTAAATAGTGGGATGCGTGTCGGATTTCCATAAAGGTTGTGGTTTTAGTTGTCGTTAAACGACTTTGTAATTGAAGGGCAATATGCTTACTTTATTCCAGTAAAAATAAAAGTTCTTCTTGAAAAAGTTATGCAAACGTTTACGGGAACGATTGCGTAAGAAAGTAGCATAACCTTGCAGATTGTAGTTTGGCTTGAATTTCCAAATTCGAGCGAGGTTCAGCTAAATGTTTAAAATTGCATTTTTCCATATTTGAACAAAATCACACCATCTTATTCCTTAAAATTGCATTGCACTTTCAACCGATGCACCTTACTTTGCATCCAATTACCTGATACCGACTCGTCATGTCCAAACATAAACACCGCCGCAAAACCAACGTTTGTCCCAATTGTGGTACTATTTTAAAACCTGACTTTGAGTTTTGTCCCTCTTGCGGGCAAGAAAACCACAGTTTGAAGATTCCGATTGGGCATTTGGTGTATGAGTTTATCGAGAGTATTTTTCATTTTGATACCAAAGTTTGGAATACCCTCAAAGCAATTTTTACCCATCCTGGCAGGTTAACCAACGACTTTGTAGCAGGCAAACGAGCCCGATATGTGCCACCTGCTCGCTTGTATGTGTTTGTAGCGTTTTTCTTTTTCTTGATGCTCAACAAGGTTTCGGACAAATTTGTAAAAAATATTTCGGCTATGGAAAAAGCAGAAATGTTAGAATTTAGCGAAACAAAAGAATCAGAATGGGATTTGGGCGATGAAGTGCGTAGGCTTCGTGAGTTGGGATACACACAAGGCGATAGCCTCGAGAAAGAATTGGAAAGTCAGTCGCTATCTGCTCAACAAAAAGTGGTTAAGTTGCTGAAAAAAAGGGCATTAACTGATAGTGTAAGTAAATACAAAAACATGATGCCATTTTTTGTGCGAGATGCCCTGCTAAGTAATGTTGATGTAAAAGATAGCACCCTGCTTAAACAAATTGGTTTTGAGCTCAATCCTGTTACTGATGGGTTAGACTTGTTGGCAGAAATCAACCAACTAACAGAATTAGGCGTTTTCAAGAAAAAAGACCGTGACTCGCTCATAGCACAATATCGTCAGTTACCCAATCAGGTAGTATATGATGCCTTTTGGCAACTCAAAAACAAAGTACTTGACGATAGTCTGAAACGTTTTGGTGGCAAAACAAAGTTATCGCCATCATTTAAAGAAGTCCTTTCTAACAGCTTTTCGTTTGATTATGAAACCGATAGCATCTATCTGCAACGGGCCGGAATAGACAGAACTCAATACGAACAATTGCACCACGATTTTACTACCTTTACCATTGAAGATGTGAAGGTTACGAGAAAAAAACTAAACTTGTTCCGAACCTTTTCAGAAGTGCAATTAGACTCTGTATTGATAGCTGAAAGCCCCAAATATGCCAAAGCAGGAAACACTTCAAAATGGTTTACTCGTAAGTTGTTCAAACAAGGGCTCAAACTTAATGGCACCGAAGATAAAGCCATAAGTGAGCTACTCTACAAAGAATTTTCACATCTGGTTATTAAGTATGTATCATTTGTGATGTTCTTGATGATGCCCGTAGTGGCTTTTTTATTGCTGGCCATTTTCTACCGGCTACGCAAATACTACTACGAGCACCTCATTTTTAGTGTGCATGTTCATACTGTTTTGTTTATGCTCATGACTATCGGGTTCAGTTTAGATTATTTCTTCAACTTAGAAACCATCCGATGGACTATCTTCATCGGAATCGTTTATTTGTTCATTTCACTCAAAAACGTCTATCTCCAAAGTTGGTTAAAAACCTCCGCTAAATTTTTCTTACTATTGATGTTGTACAGCTTTGTAGCATCGCTGTTTTTGGGTGGTGCTGTTTTCTTTGGTTTTATTAACTTTTGATAAAAGTGTTGGAGTCAGACCTTATGAATGTTTTTAACACTTTTTAACAATTTTTTCGCAACTCTTACCCCACTTTTTTCGTATTTATTTCATCTAATAAGTACAAAGATAGCGATGGGCAACTAACTACTGACTATAAGCTATTTTTTCGCAAAACTGATTGACTAACTTGGAATGAAGCAATTTTTACTTGTCTGATTATCAGGCTTTTTAGGAGAGGTTAAGCAAGGTTTAGGTCTTTTGACCTCCCTTTCCAATTGTTCACAAACCAAAACGTTTAAAGTCATGAAAAATAGCGTAAAAATCCTCGCCTTGGCGTTGGTACTTGGTATGAGTGCCTGTGCGCCTACCGTTACTGTCCGTTCCGATTATGACCGTGCTGCCAAGTTTGGGCAGTTTCAGACCTACACCATCGAAGCCGACCCCGTTCGTAACAACGACCCGATTATTGGCAGTGCACTTAATCGTAAGCGTATTACCGAAAGCATAGATGTTCAGATGAAAGCAATGGGTTATGTACGCCAAGACGGAAATCCAGATTTGTTGGTTACGTTTGGCACTGACTCTCGTGACCGCCAACAGATTCAATCTAACAACGTAGGGCCTACTTTTGGTTGGTGGTATTTACCTCAAAACAACAACATTTCGTCTCGTACTTACGAAGAAAACCGCATCATTGTAAGTATTTATAACGCTCAAACCAAAGACATGGTGTGGCAAGGCTGGGCTACCGGGCAGTTAAACGACCGCCGCAAAGACCGAGATGTGGCTATTCGTACTACTGTGTTGAAAATCATGGATCAATTCCCTGAGCGCTTCACTGCTGATAGTGACCATTATCGAGGCGGTACAGGGCGATAAGAATTTAACAGTCAGTGGTTTACGGTTAGTAGTTTGCATTAAATTGGCGACTAAAAACTGTAACCCGTGAACTGAACTACTGTAAACTTTTTAAAAAATGGGTTGTGGGGTTGTTAGAAGTCGCCTGGTGTTTGCTGGGCGGCTTCTTTTTTGCTATTCTATCAAAAACTTCCGAATCGCCTCTGTCATTTTCTGACCTTCGCATGAGGTTGCCATGTGTCCGCACTCGCCTGTAAGTTCCAGATAGAGCGCACCGGCAGCCTTGGCGAAGGCAATGGCCGAGGCTGGGTTCACCATGTGGTCTTGGGTAGCTACTACTACTAATAGCTTGGCTTTTAGAGTTTTGGCTACTTGTTCCATAGGTTTGCCAACAAAAATATCATGGTTAATCATAGCCCGTAGTTGGCTCGCCCAATTGTAAGGGTTTTGGTTTTGAGAGTCCGCTTCTTGTTTGGAGATAAACCCTTGATAATCTTCGGGTTTAGTGTTTTTTTGATGATATTCGGGCGTATATAAATTCATGGCGTGTAGAGCCGCTACCGACTTCATGGCATCAGTCGTGTAGCCGTTGCGTTCCAGAATGTTGAGTTGGGCATTCCAAAATAGTTTATCATAACTGCTTTGCTTAGGGCTACCAATTATTGGCACTACTTTATCCATAAAATCAGGAAAGCTAACAGCCCACTGAAACGACTGCATTCCACCCATCGAAATGCCCATTACGGCATATAAGTGCCTCAAATTTAAGTGTTTAGTGGCCAACAAGAACTCTGCATTAACCATGTCTCTGATTGAAAACTGAGGGAAATTAGCCACAGCTTGCGTCTTGCTATTGGATGGTGACGACGAAACCCCGTTACCCAAGGCATCTACCACAATCACAAAAAAACGAGTGCTATCGGCAATGCTGCCAGCATAGGCAACAAAACTCTTTTGCTGGCTTGTACCCGTAAACCATGTTGGTACCAGAATAGCATTGGATTGCTCGGCGTTCAGTTTCCCAAATGTTCTATAACCCAAGCGGCAATCTTGAATGACTTGTCCGTTTTCGAGTTGAAAATTTCCTAAATTAGCAAATCGTTGTTTGGTATCTTGAGCAAAAGACAATGATAATGAACAACAAAACACAAGAAGCAAGAGGATACGTCGCATGGTAAACGAGGTTTTAGAGGGTTTTACGGCTCAAAAATACACTTTCACTACAAATGATAAGGTGGTTGAGTTAGTAAAAGCGTATTTTGGGTGATAATTGCTAATTTTAATGCGAATTACCATGCCCCTTAACTATACTCAAGCCAATTACATTGCCGACTTGCTGCAAGGTGGGCAACTTATTTCGTCGGGTTCAGGCTTGTGCTACACCATGTTTCTATTTAAGGATGGCATGTTTCAGATTCAGGAAGAAGATATTCGAGAAAATTATCATGTTGAGCAGTTATACAGCCGAACCGAGTTTGTACAGCTTATTCAACAGCGAAATTTTCCAATTTTAGAAAACTATTTAAACAAAACAGAACAGCCCCTTCGGTATCCTAAACAAAAGCCCAGAATTCCCTAACCAAGTAAACAATGAAATTATCCCGAATCGGTATTGCCTTTTTTATTTTCGCTTGTTTGACTACTTGCACCGCTCCCAAAACACCCCCACCCAATATCCTCTTCATCTTTGCCGACGATTGGAGCTATCCTTTTGCCAGTGCATTTGGAGAGTCATACATCCGAACGCCTAACCTCGAAAAATTAGCCCAACAAGGCGTAGTTTTTGAAAATGCCTACTGCTCATCTCCTTCATGCACGCCATCACGGGCCAGCATACTCACGGGGAGGTATCCGCATAACTTGGGCGAAGGGGTCAATTTGTGCGGAAAATTAGACGTAAAAACCCCAACTTACGTACAATTGATGCGAAAAAATGGCTATTCCGTAGCATTTGACCGCAAAGGCTGGGCACCTGGCGATTTTACAAAAATGGGCTACACCGAAAACCCCTGTGGTGAAAGTATCGAATTTGGAGCATTTGTGGACAAACTTAAACCAGAACAACCTTTTTTCTTTTGGTTTGGTACGCACGACCCACACCGTCCGTTTGTGCGAGGCTCGGGACAGCGAATGGGCATGGACATTAAAAAGATAAAAGTTCCTGCTTTTTTGCCTGATACGCCCGAAATTCGGGGCGATTTGGCTGATTATTTCTCTGAAATAGAGCGCTTTGATAGAGAAATAGGCAATTTGTTAGAAAAGCTAAAAAATATCAATCGGCTCGAAAATACCATCATCGTAGTTGCCTCAGACAACGGAATGCCGTTTCCACACGCCAAAGCTAATTTATACGATTATGGTACACGAGTTCCGCTGATTATCAGTAGTTTTTCAGAATCACTTGTTAAAAAAGTACGTAACACCTCGTTTGTGAACCTGATTGATTTGACCCCAACATTCTTGGATATGGCCGGCATCAAAAATCAGCCTCAAATGGATGGCGTGAGTTTGATGCCTGTGCTAAAAGGCGAAAAAACAACGCAACGCTCGGAGGTTTTCTTGGAGCGTGAACGCCATTGCCTTTGTAGGGCCGAAATGGACTACGGCGCAGGTTATCCGATGCGGGCCATCCGAACAAAAGAGTATTTGTATATCCAGAACTTCCGACCCAACCGCATACCCGCTGGTGACGAAACCATTGCCAACACACCATCGGTCTATGGCGATGTGGACGGTGGCCCTACCAAGGTGTATATGATGGACAATAGAAAACTACCAACGGTAAAGCCATTATTTGACATGGGCTTTGGCAAACGCCCCTCAGAGGAATTGTATGTAATCAAAAATGACCCTTACAATATCCATAACGTAGCCAATTTGCCTGAATATGTTGATATAAAGAAGCAACTGAAAGACCGTTTGTTGCAGTGGATGAAAACCCAAAAAGACCCCCGACTCAACGGTGGCGGCGACGAAATAGACCACTATCAAGCCACTACCCGTGCTTGGATTACCAAAACTGATATTATTTTGCTGGATGAACCGCAGTTGAAGCCTTAAACATCCACCTCCACTTGCGTAGCCAATATATCCTCCATCGTTTCTTGACGGCGAATGAGGTGCGCTTTTCCATCAAGCACCAGCACTTCGGCAGGTCGAAAACGGCTATTGTAATTGCTGGCCATCATGTAGCCGTAAGCTCCACCATTGAGTAGTGCCAGCACGTCACCTTCGCTAACCAAGTTAAGGTCACGTTCTTCGGCAAAGGTGTCTGTTTCGCAAATATAACCCACCACATTGTAGGTGTGCTGCACTGAATCATCTGTATTTGAGACATTTACGATGTGGTGATACGCCTCGTACATCATCGGGCGAATGAGATGATTCAACCCCGAATTCACACCAATGAACGTGATATTGGGTGTAGGTTTTACGACATTGGCTCTTACCAACAAAACTCCTGCTTCGCTCACCAGAAACTTACCCGGCTCAAACCATAATTGCAGTTCTCGTCCATATTCCCGACAAAGTTCTTTGAATCGGCTGCCTAATACTTTACCCAATTCGGGCAAATTGGTTACTACATCACCTTCTTTGTAAGCTACTTTAAAGCCGCCGCCCAAGTCAATAAACTGCAAGTCGGGGAAGTCTAAAGCCATCGTAAAAATCACCTCGGCGGCATCGGTGAAGGCATCGGCATTTTTAATATCAGAGCCTGTGTGTTGGTGCAAGCCCACTACTTTCATGTCGTAGCGGCGCACAATGGCCATGATTTCTCCTTTTTGCCGTACGTCAATGCCAAATTTTGAGCCTTCGTGGGCGGTCATAATCTTGCGGTTACCACCACCGATTACATTTGGCTTAATACGAAGCGAACATGGCATACTACCACCATAGCGTTGGCCGAATTTTTCGAGTACCGACAGGTTGTCTAAATTGATAAGCAAACCAGCCTCTACTGCAGCCTCAATTTCGTCGAACGAAACACCGCTTGGCGTAAACGTTAATTGAGAGCCAGCATAACCTGCCTTTAAGCCCAATGCCATTTCTTGGGGCGAAACCACGTCTAACTCAACGCCATGTTTTCGCATCAATTTCAAAATACTCAGGTTGGTGAGTGCTTTGCAAGCGTATTTTATTTTTAGGTTAACATCCTTGAATGAATCCCGCAGAATCCCAATCTTTTCTATAATTTTGTCAGCGTCATAAACATAAACTGGCGTGCCAAACTCGGCAGCGATATCAAGCACCCGAACGCCTTGAATTTGATATTGGTTGTTAGTTAATTGCATTGTTTTGAAATTGAAGTTGCAAAGTTAACCCCTAACCTTAGAAAACATGAAAAAAAATAAAAACTCCTTACTACATCTGATTATCTGTTGTGCTCTTTACTTTTCAGCTTTTACTTCAGTGGCCCAAATCCAATGCGGCCCCATGGTCTGTTATTCCGACATGAAAGAAGTCATGCTTTGGATACAAACCAAGTCGGCGACTAAGGTCAAAATACAGTATTTCGACCAAGCCGAACCTACCAAAAAGTACAGCACCGACGAAGTTCAGACAGAAAAAGCCCATGCCTACACCGCCCACTTGGTAGCCGATGAAGTAGAGCCTGGTAAAAAATATACTTACGAAGTATGGCTCAACGGCAAAAAAGCAAACATTAGTTACCCGCTGACTTTTCAGACCCAAACGCTGTGGCAATACCGAACCGAACCACCCAACTTTAAGTTTGTAGTTGGCAGCTGCACCTACGTAAACGAGCCACAATACGATCGCCCGGGACAAGCCTATGGCGGTAATTATGAAATCTTTACGAATATCTACAAGCAACAGCCCGATTTTATGATTTGGACGGGCGACAACAACTACCTCCGTGAAGTTGACTGGAACACCCGAACGGGCGTATTTCACCGCTACTCGCACTCACGAAGCGTGCCCGAAATGCAACCTCTGCTGGGCTCGGCACATCACTACGCCATTTGGGACGACCACGACTACGGCCCCAACGATTCAGACAGAGGCTTTTGGACAAAGAACTTGACACTCGAAGCCTTCAAAACATTCTGGGGGAACCCTAATTATATCTTTGAAAACGAGGGGGTTACGGGTACATTTATGTGGAATGACTGCCAGTTTTTTCTATTAGACGACCGCTGGTGGCGCAGCCCCAACGACGACAAAAGCCCCAAGCGTGATTATTTTGGCGAAAAGCAAGTACAATGGCTCCTCGATGCCCTCACCACAAGTCGTGCGCCGTTTAAGTTTATCATAGCAGGTGGTCAGGTCATTAACCCCGCCAAGATTTTTGAGAATTATGCCAACTACGAAGACGAGCGCAGCCGCCTACTTAAAGCCATTACCGATGCCAAGATTCCGGGTGTCTTGTTTGTGTCAGGAGACCGCCATCATAGCGTAGTTATGAAGCAAGACCGCTCAGGTAGCTATCCTTTGTATGATTTTACCATTTCGCCGCTTACATCAGGGCCGTCAAAGCCTGTGAAGGAAGAGGAAGGCACTATTCAGGTTGATGGCACACTTGTGACCGAACGGAATTTCGCAACAATGGAAGTTTCGGGCAAACGGACTGATAGAGTACTAAAAGTTAGTGTGTTTGGCACAAAAGGCGACTTAAAGTGGACAAAAGAAATAAAGGCAAGTGAGTTGAAATAAGTATCATTAACTTATTGGTAATCAGGTTAATCCTATAAGGTTGATGAAACCTTACAGAATTCATTGACCATCGTTCAAACCTTTTGCTCTAAAAAGTAGTCATAGTGGAAAAACACTGCCATGAAAAAACTTGTTGTAATCATTACATTTTTTGGTGTTGCGCTCATATCACAACGCTGCGCCAAGCAAAAAGGAGAGATACTGTTGCCTTATGTCAAAGTAGAGGGTTATTTGGCCAATCAGGCTGCGGTTGATGGCTGCGGTTGGCACATTCGCCTTGATCTTAAAGACGAGTCTATAATGCTGGCTCCTGACGATGAATCTCTAAAAAAGATTGATCAGTTTGTGGCCAAAAACGGGGAGTTCAAAAACGGATTGTATTCGCAAAAAGTAGAGGTATTGTACCGTGCAACTGGCAACAAGCGTAAAGTAACCTGCGGCTGGGGCAAGCAGCCTGAGTTTGACGAAATAGAAATTAGCGAACTTTCTGCCCGCTGAGGGTTCGGTTTGGTCGGCTAACCGACATTTTTACCGAAAAGCATTAGATTCTGAAAACTTTTAGGGGGCTTTGTTCGTATTTATTTCAAAAACCATTCAATATCATGAAATCATGAAAAAAATCGCATTGCTTATTGCAGGAATCTTAATGTTGTCGGGTTGTGGCTTTGCCCAAAAAAAAGACGAAAAAACCTACAAATACGAAGTTGTAAAAACCGACGAAGAATGGAAAAAGTTACTCACGCCTGAGCAGTTTAACGTAGCTCGTAGAGAAGGTACCGAGCGAGCTTTTACCGGAAAATACTGGGATAACCACGAAAAGGGTATCTACAAATGTGTTTGTTGTGGGCATCCGTTGTTTCATTCTGACACCAAATTTGAGTCAGGCACAGGGTGGCCATCTTTCTGGCAGCCTCTTGTTAAGAAGAATGTCCTCGAAAAAATTGATACGGCTCATGGGATGATTCGCACCGAAGTAGAATGTAGCCGATGTGGAGCGCATTTAGGTCACGTATTCAACGATGGCCCCGAGCCAACGGGCCTTCGATATTGCCTAAACTCCGCTTCGTTGAATTTTGAGAAAGCAGAAAGTAAAAGAAAAGCAGCAACTAATCACAGTTGTATCAGATTACAAAATATCAATTTTAGAATAGGCTCGAATCTTGTGGATTTGAGCCTATTTTTTGTCGAAAAGAGATAAAATTGTTTTGTAGAAGAAAAATAGACCATAGCTTCGCATTCCAAACTATCTTACAGTCCAATGTCCGAACGAAAAGTTATTCTGTACATCGCCATGAGTTTAGACGGCTATATTGCTGACCAAAACGATGACCTTGGTTTCTTGTCAAAAGTAGAAGCAGCAGGTGAAGACTATGGGTATTCAACTTTTGTCCAAACAGTTGATACCATCATTTGGGGGCGAAAAACTTATGATAAGGTGTTGTCTTTTGGCATAGATTTTCCATATTCAGATAAAAAGTGTTATGTTTGGTCACACTCACGCACAGGGCAAGACAAAAACGTAACATACTACAACGGTGCATTGAAAGATTTGATTGCAAGCCTTAAACAATTACCAGGTAAAAACATCTACTGCGATGGCGGGGGCGAAGTGGTTTCGGAAATGCTTGATAAACAACTCATTGACCGACTCATTGTTTCGGTGATTCCACACTTACTTGGTGGAGGTGTGCGTTTGTTTAGAGATGGTCGCTCTGAGCAAAACCTCCGATTTGTTAATTCTATTGCTTATCCAAGTGGCTTGGTACAACTATGGTATGATGCCCTGCCAGACCAAGAATGACCCCAAAGGCAGAACCGTAAGCCGCTTGAACCTTTTTTATTTGGTGGATTTGATAAATTGTGCCTAAATTTCCCCACTTTTTCTTGACACCACCGCTCTATGCAAACGATAATTGAGTATCTGCAACAATTTTTGGAAATTATTAAAAGCCTTATCCACAGCGTATTCTCACGGATTGGCGATACAATCCACTGGCTGTTGACAAAAGCCCTTGGAGAGGAGCGTAGCCATAAGTTTTACACCACAATCACTGATTATAAAGCAAAGGCTGTAGCTTATTATGAATCTAAAATAGACAGAGAATCGCCTTATTTTGGCACAATTGCCAAGTTATGGAAAGTCTTTTTTTGGGGATTGGGCCTATATTGGTTCGGGATTTTTTGGTTGCATACCAACTTTTTGTGGCTCACTGGTGAGATGCCCGGTGTAGAAGAACTCCAAAACCCGAAGGTAGCCCAATCGTCAGAACTGTACTCCAATGATGGCGTAATGCTGGGTAAATACTTCACTGAAAACCGCACACCAATTCGTGATTACAAAAAACTTTCTCCCTATTTGGTAAATGCCCTCATTGCTACCGAAGACGTACGTTTTTATGCTCATTCAGGTATTGATTATAAGGCTTGGTTTGGGGTAGTATTGGGTATTTTGAAAGGTGGTGAGCGAGGTGGCGGTAGCACTGTAACCCAACAGTTAGCCAAAAAACTATTCAAGACTCGTACCAAACAAGGAGTTGCCAAAAAAGGACTAATGGGCTATATTCCAGGCATAAAAACCTTGGTTTACAAAGCTAAAGAATGGCTCACAGCAGTTAAACTGGAACGAAATTATACCAAAGAAGAAATCTTGTTGATGTATTTCAACACAGTGGACTATGGCAGCAACTCTTATGGTATAAAAGTAGCAGCTAAAACTTATTTTAATACTTCACCTGATAGCCTCAACCTTCAAGAAGCAGCCGTATTGGTAGGTTTACAAAAAGCAACTACCAGCTACAACCCCATGCTTCATCCTGAGCGTTCTCAAAAACGAAGAAATGTAGTGCTAAATCAAATGGCTAAAAATGGCTATCTGACTCAAAGTCAGGCAGATTCTGTTGCCAAGTTGCCTTTGGTTTTGAACATAAATATAGAGCAACCTTACGCTGGCTCAGAGGGATATTTCAAGAAATACATCAACGATTATCTCAATAAATGGGCAACTGAAAACGAAATAGACTTGGATTTGTACCAAGACGGCTTGCGAATTGTAACTACCCTTGACTCACGAATGCAAGCCCATGCCGAAGATGCCATTGCCGAAGGAATGAAACAACTCCAAAGAAGTTTTGATGGACATTGGGGTAAAAATAACCCATGGATTGATGAACAGGGCAATGAAATTCCTGGGTTTATTGATACGGTGGCCAAGCGAACAGACTATTATAAATCATTGGTCAAGCGATTTAAAAACGACTTGGATTCCATTTCGTTTTACATGAACAAACCGCACAAAATGAAGGTGTTTGCCTGGAACGACAAGGGCGAAAAAGAAACCATGATGAGTGCGATGGACTCTATCCGTTATTACAAACATTTCTTGCAGTCGGGCATGATGTGTATGGATCCGTTTAATGGCTATGTGAAGGCGTGGGTTGGCGGCCTCGACTACAAATACTTCAAGTACGACCACGTGCGGCAGGCCAAACGCCAACCTGGCTCTACCTTTAAGCCCATTGTGTATTGTGCTGCCATTGATGGCCCCAAAAACCTCAGCCCTTGCTCAGAGGTGCGAGATGAGCCTTTTGAAGTAGAATTTGAGGAGGGTGGTGAGAAGAAAATATGGCGACCTCGAAACGCCGAAGGATATTTCTCCTACTCACGCCTGACGCTTCGGCGAGCTATGGCACGGTCTATCAACTCAGTTGCTGCACGACTCACAGGGGAGGTAGGAGCCGACACCGTTGTTTATTATGCTCGTAAACTGGGTATTAAGAGCAACCTTTCGCCAGTACCCTCTATTGGTTTAGGTTCTTTCGATATCTCGTTATTTGAAATGGTAAGTGCTTATGCTCCTTTCTTGAATGGTGGTTTTCGTACCGAACCCTTACTTATTGCTCGCATTGAAGACCAAAACGGCACGGTTATCCACGAGTTTCAGGCCGAACGTGAGAAAGTGATTAGCGAAGAATCAGCTTTTTTGATGCGTTTTATGTTGCAAGGTGGAATGCAGGAACCTGGTGGTACTTCACAAAACTTGTGGTCGTTTCCGAGCTTATTCCCTAATTATCGAGCTGAATATGGTGGAAAAACAGGCACAACCTCCAATTATTCTGATGGGTGGTTTATTAACATTACGCCCGAATTAGTAACAGGTGCTTGGGTAGGGGGCGACGACCGGAGCATTCATTTTCGTGGTAAAATGGGCGAAGGTGCCAAAACTGCCCTGCCACTGGTGGGCAGATTTTTGACTAAAGTCTTTGCCGACCCTGACTTGCCCTATCGTCCAGGGCCATTTCCTGAGCCGGGTTTCAAGATTTTGAAAGACTACAAAAGTTGTCAGTCGTCGTATCGTCCACAGGCTGATTCTACGGCCAATGGCGTGGGAGGAGATTCTCTTAATTTTGATCCTGATATAAACCCAGATGAAGTGATACCGCCCGATTCGACGGGAGGGAATAGGTAAACCAAACAAGTTTCGACAGAACTAATCAAAGGCATTTCTCGTAAATGAATCATTCCTGTACCTTTACAGAAAAATTGATGAACGAATGATTCTTAAAGAAACGATAGCCACCTATTTTCAACAATTGCAAGATAGTATCTGCCAAGCTCTTCAGCAAGCCGATGGCAAAGGAACCTTCCGAGAAGACCATTGGCAACGCCCTGGTGGTGGTGGTGGGCGTTCACGAACCATCCAAAACGGAGCTATTATCGAAAAAGGAGGCGTAGGTTTTTCGGCAGTTCATGGCCAAATGCACGAGCAGCAACTTCGTTCACTCAATATAACTGAAAAGGCTGATTTCTTCGCTACTGGGGTTTCTATTGTGATGCACCCACACAGCCCGATGGTTCCGATCATTCACATGAACGTGCGGTATTTTGAGATGTCCAACGGCACTTGTTGGTTTGGCGGAGGCATTGACCTCACGCCACATTATGTAGTACCCCAAGACGCTACATGGTTTCACCAACAACTCAAAAGCGTTTGTAATCAACATAACCCTGAGTATTATGCTAAATTTAAGCCCTGGGCCGATGATTATTTTTACATCCCTCACCGTGACGAAACTCGGGGGGTCGGTGGCATTTTTTTTGATTATTTAAAGCCTACCGAAAATCAATCGAAGGAAGAACTCTTTGCATTTGTGAAAAGTGTGGGTGAGGCATTTGCGCCCATTTACACGTATTTTATGCTCAAAAACAAGGACTTACTTTTTGGCGAACAAGAAAAAAACTGGCAATTCTTACGAAGAGGGCGTTATGTAGAGTTTAATTTGGTATGGGACAGAGGCACCAAATTTGGTTTAGAAACTAACGGGCGCACAGAGTCTATCTTGATGAGTATGCCACCCCAAGCCAACTGGATTTATGACTTTCGTCCCGAAGAAAACTCGCCCGAAGCCCAAACCCTCGGTTTGTTGAAGAAAGGGATTGAATGGGCATAAGCCAGTTTACAACAGGCAGGTGACGGTTTATCAATATTTCGACTAACTTGACTTTGTAACCACATAGAAGGATAGGACACATAGTTTTTTCGACTTCTTCGACTATCTTGACTTTGCCTGTTTTTGATTCCGAGCGTCAGCCGCCCCTCCTGTCACGCTCTCTTTCTGCCGAATCGTCGGGCCGCCCCCTTTCCTTACGCACAAACCAACCGCACAAGGGGGACAAAATTCGGCTTCTCGACTTTTCCGACTATCTTGACTTTGCAACCACATAGCCACAGAGGTCACATAGTTTTTCTCAACTTCTTCGACTATCTTGACTTTCGACTTACTTTGCCCACCAAACTTCTTGCTCACCTGCTGCCGATACAATCACAAACCGAGGTTGAGAAGGCAGCAAAAGCAAGCGGGCCTCTAAATTAGGGAAATCAGTCAAATCAATCGTAACGCCATCAGTATCACCTACTTCAAAAGTTTCAATGTCTAAATCTGGGTCGTGATAGGCTTTGTATTGGCGAGGGATGTAAGCCGTTGGTAGTAATGCATCGCTTTCGGGGCAATATGTTTCATGAATATAAGTTAAGGCTTCGTCGAGATAATCGCCATAAATATCCAAAAACGTTTGTTCTGCATCTTGAAGGTCCTCCTCGGCTTGGTCATAATCGGGGTGGTCGTAGCCCATCTTGCGTAACTCGTTACGGCGTTTGATGAGCGACAAAAGGGCTTTATTTAATTTTTGAGCATCCATAATCAATCTATTTTAAGCCTCAAAGCCTTCAAAAAGACTTAAATCCCATGAATCATTGGCATTGTAGCGAAGCGTACCTTGCTCAATAACCAAGGGAGAAGCAATATTGTTGTAGTATAGCTGTCCAGTGCCGAGTCCTTGCGGAAGTGTGTTGTTAAAAGTTGCTGCAAACTGGCTAACCGCATTTAGCCCAATGTTAGACTCCAATGCTGAGGTAATCCACCACTTGATTTTCAGGCGATTAGCAACCTCTATCCACTCACGACAATGTTGAAAACCGCCCAGCAAGGTAGGTTTCAAAACAATGTATTGCGGTTTTAGTTTTTTCAACAACCGCAGTTTTTGCATATAATCAATTACACCAATCAATTCTTCGTCTAAGGCAATCGGCACAGGCGATGCCGCACACAATGCCGCCAGGGCTTCGGGTTGATGCGGCTTAATGGGCTGTTCAACCGAGTGAATAGAAAAACTTGCCAAACGTTCAAGTTTTTGTTGGGCTTCTTCGGGTGCCCACGCTCCGTTGGCATCGAGCCGAAGCGTAATTTGCTCGGCTGAGTACCTTTGCCGAATCAAAGCCAATAGTTCACATTCTTGCTCAAAATCTAAGGCCCCCACTTTCATTTTCAAGGTAGTGTAGCCACTTGCCAGTTTTTCTTCTATTTGTGTGAGCATGAAGTCTTTATTACCCATCCAAATTAAACCATTGATGGCGATGGCTTGTTGACCTCTGCTAAATTCATTGTCAAAAATAATTCGTTTACCACCATTCAAAAAGTCATGAAGGGCTGTCTCTATTCCAAACCGAATGGAAGGATACTGGTTCGGAATGAGTTGGTCAATAATCAAACTCAGATTCCAGGTAAATACCTCTACGTCGTACCGATTAAAGGCTGCTCCAATTTTTTGAAGGTCTTCCTCAAAGTTCGGTAAGTCGTCGGTACTAAGGCCTACGAGAGGGCCACATTCTCCCAAGCCAAAAACACTTGGGTTGTCGGTATCATAAACCTTCACAAACCACGTATCTTTGTGGGTAAGGATGCCCCGAGAAGTGCCGGCTTCAAACCGGAAATCAAGTGTATGCTTGAGGCAAACTACTCGGAGACTCATTAGAAATTACAGTTAGGAAGTAGGGATGTTTGGACTTTGAACTCCGCAAGATGCAAAATCTTGTTAAAAATTCTTAATCTGTTTGATAAAACTATCATATTTTATGCAAATTCCTGTTTTTTTGCTGATAAAAATCAGAAGATTAGTGGCACAATGCCTGTATGGAGGGCCTGACATAAGCCTTAGCAAACCAATAAAATGGTGCATTGATGAGTAAAAAAGATACCATGAAGCTATTCAACATCTTACTCTTTCCGCTGGCTTTTTTATACGGTGTCGTTACTTCTATTCGTAATTATTTGTATGACAAAGGGTATTTCAAAACAGTCACGTTTAACATTTTTACACTTAGTGTAGGCAACCTGAGTGTAGGTGGCACAGGCAAAACACCACATGTAGAATACCTCATTCGCCTCTTACAAAACCACTATCAAATAGCCACCCTTAGCCGAGGCTATGGCCGCAAAACCAAGGGTTTTCGGTTAGCAACCCAAGCCGATACTCCGCAAACACTGGGCGATGAACCCATGCAATTTTATCAAAAATTTGGCAAGTCTGTGCCAGTTTCGGTAGGGGAGAGGCGTGTAGAAGCTATTGAAAAGTTGCTATTTCAATGTCCTGATACACAGGTAGTTTTGCTGGATGATGCCTACCAGCATCGGGCTATTGGAAGGCACTTAAATATCCTTTTGACAGACTACAATATGTTGTTTTATCAAGATTTTGTGCTGCCACAAGGGCGTTTGCGAGAACCCAGGACAGGGGCAAAACGAGCCGATGCCATTATTGTAAGCAAATGCCCCGAAAGCCTTACCGAGGCAGAAATTCAGAAAATAGACAAGGCTACTCAAAGATATATTCAGACCGAAACCCCTGTTTTTTTCTCAACTATTCAGTATGGAAAGCCCATTGCCTTTGGCTCAGAAACGCTTGTGTCCGAGCAAGTAGTGGTGCTTACTGGCATTGCTAACCCCAAGCCGTTTGAAGACTACGCCCATCGTCATTTTCGGGTACTTCAAACCATCCGATTGGCAGATCATTATGATTATACTATTGCCGATATTGAAAAATTCAGGAGTCTTATCCAATCTTTTGGCGTGGCCAACGTAAGTATCTTAACAACGGAGAAAGATTATGTGAAACTTGCAAAATTGGACGATAAAAGTGCTTTACCGTTGTTTTTTGTGCCAATTGAAATCCGTTTTTTGAGAAATGAAGCCAATAAATTTAACAATTGGGTACTTGAGCGAGTTCAGAAATTTTACAAAACGCAAGCATTGCCCTACCTTTGAAGCGTGAAGTGGTTAACAAATATTTTACTGAGTACACTGTTGCTCCTCTCGGCTACGAGTTGGGCACAATTTCCTTCGTTCCCAAGTGGAGGGAGGCTTCCTACTAATATTCCTACATAAGGTGGGGGTAACAAAGGTACGGGTACGGGTGGGCGTATGCTCGACGACTCGACCAAGCAAATCTATGGTCCTCGCACGAGCCTGTACTTCTACGAGCAAGACGTTTTTAACAACCGAAAAAAACTTTATACCATTGATACGCTCATTGAAGGTTTTCACCAAGTCAATTTTGTGAATAGAAATAACAATAGGTGGGTGGACTTGGGCAATATGAGTACGGCAGTGCGCCCCGTTTTTTATGAACCAGCAGCTCAAATTGGAGCACAGGTGGGGTTTGACGTTAATTCGTTGTATGCTTACCAGACTCAGCAGGTTAAGTATTTTGATACCAAATCGCCGTATTCAAATATGTTTTTTACGCCGGGTGGAAGAGGTCAAAATATCTTGAATTTTGACTTTAGCCGAAACATCCACTCACGCTTCAATGCTGGGTTTAATATTCAGCGAGTGACGGCCATTAAGCAGTTTGACGGGCCACAAGGCGAAGAAAACATTGTAGGAATTTGGGGGGTGTTGCTACATACCAATTATGTTTCCAAAAATCAAAAATACGCAGTAATGGGGCATTTTAACTTGTTCGACGACAAAACTGTCGAGCAAGGTGGCGTACAATTTACGGATAACTTTACAAAAGACTCGCTCTTTAAGTATGGCCTTGACCAAGGAACAGCCTTCCTCAAAACGGCCAGTTCACGAGAAAAACGAAACTCCCTGCACGGCTATCACGAATATAAGCTGGCTAATGGTTTTCAAGCCTATCATGTACTTGATTATCAGAGTCGTACGGTGCGGTTTGTGGATGTGGGGTATCAGAACAATACGGCTTTTTACAAACCCTGGGCCAAACTTTCAACATTTAATGGCGACACGCTTGATGTGAACTACCGCTATAAATTGTTTGAGAACAAAGTTGGTATCAAGGGTTTTTACAAAGGCTATAATTATCGCTTGCATTTACGGCGGCGAGATTACAGCCTTACAGACGAGCAGGGGCAAGGGCGTATTGCTCGCAGCGAAAACTTTTTGGGGCTTTGGCTCAACTATTATTTTCCTGACAGCGTCCGCAAGGCAACAGCTGAGGTTGAGTACCTTATTGGCAAAGACTACCGCCTTCATGCCGAGTACAACAGCCCATTTATTACGGCTGGTTTCACGAGTTCGTTCACTTCACCTACACTCATGCAACAGCGTTTTGTAGGGGGCATATTAGACTGGAATAACGCATTTAGCAATGTGTTTTCAAACCATTTTTTTGGTAAAATTCGCCTGAAAATCAAGGAGATAACGATTTTGCCCGAAGGCTCATACAGCCTTATCAAAAACTATATTTATTTTGATACCTTGGCTCGGGCAAAACAAACTTCTGTGCCAGTCAACGTGTTTCGGCTGGGCGGAAGTGTAGCGTTGAGGTGGAAGAAGTTTTCGACTCAACAACAACTTTTCTTGACCACTACCTCGGGTGCTGATGTCATTCGGATTCCAAAGGTTTTTTGGAATGCTCGCTTGGCCTACGATTTGCTGTTTAAGAAAATACTTTATATACAGGCTGGGCTTGAACTACACTACAAATCAAGCTATTACGCCGATGCTTACTTGCCTGTTACGCAACAATTTTACCTGAATGACGGCGTGCTGGTAAACGGTTATTTGGTGGCCGATGCCTTTGCTGATTTTCGTATCAATCGAGTCAGATTATTTGTAAGGATGTCGCACGTCAACCAAGGCTTGATGTCACAAAAAGGCTACTTCGCTGCGCCTAACTTTCCTGCCATTGGCCGAACGTTTGGCTTTGGCGTAAACTGGCCGCTGTTCGACTAACAATATTAGCGCAACGCAAGTAGCAACATCCTCAGTCTTCTTCTTTAATCAAGGTTTTTAATTGTTCTGCCAGTTCAGACGTAACGCTTACGCCGTGTACTGTTAAGGCGTGTTGGGCGGCTTGATTTAGCACTTCTTCGTCGGTGGTAGCTTTAATTACGCCTTCGCAGTCAAAGCCAGCGTCGCAGCAATGTAGGGTTTTCATAGGGTTAATTGGGTTTAAAATGTTCAGTAGGTAAACACACGGTCACTTTCAGCCGCCAGCCTGACCAGCACTGTTGGTAGCGCAAATTCAGCAGGTTTTCCTTTCAAATCAGCTTCGGTCACACCTCGTGCTTTTGATGAATTTCCTGACAAATAGAATCGCCCATTGCCTTTTACAATGGCATCAAAATGCTCACGAAGTTTACCTGTACCTAAGCCTGTAAGTGTGTTGAGAATAGGGTCTTGCAAAAGCCTAACAGCATCACCTGCCAAAAACAGCGTAACGGTGTGGCCTTCCTCAATAGCAGTTTTGGCTACCAAAAAGGCTAAGGCTGCTCTTGTAGAATCTTTGGGGTTTTGCGTGACGTGAATGAGGAATTTTAATTTATTGGCCGGATTAACCTGAGCCATACTGCTCATTTTGCCAATTATAAGTAAGGTAATGAGGGTAAAAAATGCCTTTTTCATCTGATTTATCTTTTGTTTGGACAAAAGTAAACCACACTACCGCCATCCGACGGTATCAAAAGATACACAAGTCAAAATATTTATTTTAGCTGGATGTAGCCTCTGAATAGTTTGACTTTGCCGTGTTGTTCAAACCCTTTGAGAATCCGAGAAATGACCACACGGGTTGTGCCAAGTTCGTAAGCCAATTGTTGGTGAGAGATTTCTACTTTGGAGCTGTTTTCTTGTTTAGCTCGGCTTTTTAGGTAGGTCATCACCCGTTTGTCAATGGGGTCAAATGCTACACTTTCAAACGAACCAAGCAATTCGTCGTAGCGACTGCGGAAAGTCTGTATCAAAAACTGATTCCAGGATGGGTACTTTAATTGCCATTCGCTGACAAGCCGGGTCGGGAAAATGAAAATTTCGGACGTTTCTGTTGCCACGCCATAGGCCGTACTGGTGTTGTTGAAGTATGCCGCCGAGAGCGACATCATGCAGGTTTGTCCTGCCCTAACGTAGTATAGCAAAATCTCTCGGTCATCTTTCTGTTGAAAAACTCGTATTTCACCTTTTATTACAATGGGCAAAAAATCTAAATACTGCCCTTCTTTCACAATTGTATCGCCTTTGTTGACAGAGATGAATCGCCCAAAATCGAGCATTTC
>JBGAVQ010000279.1:0-7469 GCA_044228045.1 Spirosomataceae bacterium | reverse complement strand
GTCTTTGAAAAAACCTGCCTTTGGTGTGGTACTATTTACTTTGCCAGTCGCTCTACGGCTAAGTATTGTTCAGCTACTTGTAGGGGATATGCCAACCAAGCCAAAGCCGCCGAAGAAGCTGTACCCTATGATGAAACCGAGAAAATGATTTCTGCACTGCTTTCTGAAAATGCCTATTTGAAAGGGCAATTACAAAGGTATATCCTTGAAAATGAGGAATTAAAAGGGAAATTATTGGTAAAATAAAAAAGGGCTTATCCTGTTGAAATAAAACTGCGTACTTTGTGAAGACAGATAACACTATCTCGTTTTGAACATGACTGACTTAAAATTGCAAGCCATAATCCAACAGATGCTTATTGATTTGGGCGATGAATCAAATCATTTTATGCTCATGGCCAATTACTATGAACACACCTCAACAGAAAAAGCTAACGAACGTTGGTATTTAGCCAATATCTATATTCACAAAAATGCGGTTGTCAATCTATTTTTTGATGAAGTAAGTATCAGCTTAGGTGTTAGATTAAATCCTGACAATCTTCATCAAATTGAAGAAATCAAGATACCTTTCGGCCAGATTTATCAAATTCGAAAAAACAAAATCGGTGGCATATTTGATGACGAAGATAATATTTATGTAGAACTATCTAAATTCAATCTCCCTACTTTTAATTAATCCGATTTTCTTTTAAAGCCCAAGCTTCGTTGCCGCATTATACTGCTTGATATCTTCAATACGGGTGTATCGTTGAATCATGACACTCGTTTTGTGTTTAGATTGACGCATGATTTCTGAGTCATCAGCCCCGTTAATTTTCGCAATGGTGATAAACGATGCTCGTAGTGAATGAGCCGAATATCGGCCACCTATATATTTTTTGACCGTATCATAAACGGTCATATCATTAAGCCGTTCTTCTGTGATTTTATCGCCTTTTCTCACTCGAACAAACAGTGGCCCTGTTGGTCTCTCTAACCGTTCCATCCAAGTTTTTAAATTTCGTATCGGGCAAAAATTAGCCTCTGGGCTGTAAAAAAAGGCTTTCTCCTCCGATTCTCCGTATTGATTTGTTTTACTTTTTGACAAAGAAATAATAACCCCATCTTCATTGAATTGTACATTTTCGATATTCAAACTCACCAATTCTGACCGCCGATAAGCTCCTGCAAATCCAATTAGTAACAGGCATTTGTCACGTAAACCTGCATTAGTGGTCGCATCTATTCCTTGTAAAATAGTTTTCAGCTCCTTCATCTTAAAAGCAGGAGCTTGCTTTTGTCGAACGCCATTGGTACGCTTGATGCCTTCCATCACCGCACGAAAAGCTTTGTCTTTGGTCGGCAAGTCCAAATTGCTTAGTTCGTGTAGTTTACTAATCGCCGCCAATTTTCGATTGATGCTTGCCCACTTGTGGGTATCAGCTAAATGCGACACGTAAGCGGCCAACGTTATAGCTGAAACGGGTAAGTCAGTTTGACCATTTTCAACGCACCAGCTTTTGAAATACTTAATGTCCGATTTATATGCCCGTTGGGTGTTGGTTGCCCCCTCTAAACCCTTGCGGGCGTAATCAGCTATTTTTTGGGAAAACACTTCGCTAATAGGGGAAGACCGACCTATCTCAATTTCCATGATTTCATTGGTCATCACCATCGCTTTTTTTGTATTCATTCCACTTTTCCCAATCTGCTGGACGCAATAATCTTTTGATATATTCATCCATCCCAATATCACGACGCTCCATCACATGACGGCGAAAAGGCCAAGCGGATTTAGACGCTTCAAATCCTTCCTCTTCAAAATGCTTTCTTATGTTTTCGGGAAGTCCTTCAAGCCATTCCTCAAAATCTTCTATCGTTTCTTCACCCCTCGCAAGGCTCATATAGCGATACGACGCATTTCCAAAATTGAAGAACAAGACCAGAAAGTCAAATCGGTCAGAAGGACTTTCCACCAAAGCGTCTATCTGATTTAGCTGTGTCTGCTTATGAGGATGTTTGACATATATGAGTTTTTCAAGTTCTTCTCTGGACATAATTTTAAGTTTTTTACAAAGATATTATTACTTACGATAACGTTTAATTATCATAAGTAATAAATATTCAAATTTTTAACACCTTCATAAGGCTACTTTGAATATTGGACTCTCTTCTTCCAATTGCTTTATCATTTTATTACTAACGTCTGCCATTGCTTTGGCCGAAAAGGGCAGTCGGTCTTCTACCCAAAGCGTAAGCAATCGAATAATGCTTGTGGCTACGGCATCCGCTTGATAGCCGAGCATTTTGAGTTGCATTTTTTCGGAAACCTGCTGTTTAGTTTTATAATGTTTCATCAAAAGGTCGGCAATGATGTCTCTAAAAAAGTCAATCAGCACGTGGCCTCCTTTCTTACCAAAAAATGCTAATGCTAAATCGTAATTTTCGGCTACGTGCTGAAAGAAAAACTCAAAGTCAATCGCCAATTCGCCATCCTCGACCTTACTTTTTAAAATATGTCTAAAATTCTCATTGCCCACCAATAGCAATTGGTCTTTGTTTTCAAAATGAGCATAAAATGTAGAACGTCCTACATTGGCTCGGTCTATAATATCTTGAATCGTAATAGCATCGTAGCCCTTTTCCAAAATCAAGGAAACCAATGCTTGCGACAATATTTTTCGGGTTTTCTGTACTCGGCGGTCAATCATTGTTTCTGAACTTTTAGACGATTTTGTTCCATATCTGACAATTAGCAGTTTTTGTAGATTGCACGATTAGCAGCGTCACTTTACTTTTGCTCAAAAATACACCTTGTATTTTATCGAACATAATGTATCATAACTTGACTATGAAAAAACTTGTCACCTACGGACTTTACCCTTTTCTACTCGTATTAGGGTTAGGGGTTTGCACATTTGCTATATTGTTGGATTGGGATGTCTCCCTTACTTACACCTACATGGCAATCGGGCGATTTGTTCTCCTTTTTGGTCTTGAATTTATTATTCCTATCAATCCTGAATGGAAAATGACGTGGCAATCTTTTCTTCGAGATGTCAAATACTTCATTACCATTGGGTTAACGGGGTATCTTTTCAAATACTTTATTGGACTTATTGCCATCAAAAATGCACACTTTGAAGGGATTTTGACCAGCTTACCGTTGGTTCTTGCGGCAGTGATTGCTTTACTTATCTATGAGTTTTTGCAGTATTGGTTTCACCGCATCAGCCACGAAGCCCAAGGCAAGTTTGGGTTGTTTTTATGGAAAGTTCATTCTATTCATCATTTGCCTGATAAAGTGTATTTGCTCATGCACCCTGTATCACACCCTATCAATGCTATTGTGGTCATGCTGATTAGTCAATTAGTATTTGTAGGGCTTGGCGTAGATGCCAAAACGCTTTTACTCATCAATACTATCGTAAGCTTGCAAGGGTTAATTTCTCACTTTAATGTGGAAATAAAGGCGGGTTGGCTCAATTACATTTTCATTGGCACCGAATTACACCGTTTTCATCACAGTGCTAAGGTAGAAGAGGCCAAGAATTTCGGTGCCGTTCTTGCAATTTGGGACATCATTTTTGAAACATTTTATTATCAAAAGGGCAAAATTCCAGAAGAATTAGGGGTTTTTGAACCTGAGAAATACCCAAATTCTACTGAAATTTTCAAAGTATTGAGGTTTCCATTTAGATAATGAAAACTTATTAATTCCCCAGAAGTTGGTGTTTCCATCACTTAATCTGAAAATTATGTAAAAAGTATCGAAAAAAATGTAACCTTCTATTCCCTTGCATCTTCGTACATTTGTCGCTATCAAAGCATAGTGTAATGAAGCAAATCATCAAGCGTACCTTTTGCCTTTACTTAGCCATCCAAGTGTTGTTTGCCAGCACTGGGTTTGCTATGTATGAGCATTGGTGTTTGATGAAGGGAACAAAGACGGTCTCTTTTGTTCATGAAGAAAAATGTCAGAAAGCAAGCCATAAAGCCAGTCATAAAAAATCTGGGTGTGGAGATAGCTTTAAGCGTGGCAAGTGCTGTTCGGACAAAGTTTCTTACTACAAAATTCAAACCCCTTCGGCTGATGGCAGTTCGGTACATTTCATAAGTCAGCACATTGATTTAGTCTCTATTTTCAATCCTATTTATTCCTCTTCAACGGCTTGGATTAACCAGACCGTATCGTTTCGCTTACCGCATTTTTACAGCCCTGCGCCACCACTTCATGGGCGCAGTATGCTCATTTTTATACAATCCTTCCTGATTTGATTAGGTAAAAAGCCCCTTGTGGGCTGATGGCAACCTTTCGGGTTGCTTTTTGGTGTTTCCTTTTTTCACCATGATTACCTAATTTATCATGTATTCCTACCTACTTTTCTTAGAAAACTTATGAAACTGTACATCAAAAACATGGTGTGCAGTCGCTGTAAAACTGTGGTTCGTCAAGAACTCGAAGCACTTGGACACCAAGTAATAACAATCGAATTGGGTGAGGTTGTCCTTGAAAACCCTGCTACCGAAATACAGCTCAACCAAATTTCTGAGCGATTGCAAACGCATGATTTTGAGTTGTTGAGCGACAAAAAACAACAGCTAATCGAGCGAGTCAAAACAGCCATTGTTGAGTTGGTTCACCTCCAAAATGACGGACTCCGTCGGATGAAACATTCTGACTATATCACCGAAAAAGTAAGCCGAGATTACCGATACCTAAGCACACTTTTCTCAGAAGTGGAGGGTATTACCATTGAGCAATATTTAATCAATCAGAAATTAGAAAGGGTAAAAGAGCTACTGGTCTATGATGAGTTGACCCTTTCGCAAATTGCCGATTTACTTAATTATAGCAGTGTGGCTCACCTCTCAGCACAATTCAAGTCCATTACAGGAATGACACCAAGTCAGTTCAAACGGTTACGGGATAAAACACGAAAGCCTTTGGATGAAATTTAACTAAAATAAACCACTACAATGAAACGAAATGACTTTTTGAAAACACTTGGCTTTGGTTCAGCAGGTTTACTGATGGGTGAGAGTCTCTTATCAAGCTGCATGAATCACGACATGGCGACAATGGATATGACAACGGCTCCTACCGTGGTTGAGGGTGCATTTACTACCATTTTACCCATTCTCGAAACCATTACTTCTGGAACAGCTCTGAATGCTCGCAGCCAGAACGCAGCAATTGTAGCAGGTAAAACTGGACAAGTATTGGGGTACAAAAACGGCATTTTAGGACCCACTTTTCGGGTACAGCGTGGCAGTACAGTTACGATTCCTTTTACCAATGGCCTGTCAGAAGAAACTAATATTCACTGGCATGGTTTGCTTGTACCTGCTGCGATGGATGGTCACCCCAGCCAAATGGTGACGGCAGGGCAGTCCTTCAATTATACTTTTAAGATTGACCAAGCGGCAAACATGGCTTGGTATCACCCACACCCACATGAAAAAACGGGTAAACAAGTTTTTACAGGGTTGGCAGGAATGTTTATCGTCGAAAGCCCCGAAGAAAAAGCGTTGAATTTACCTTCGGATGCCTACGAACTACCCTTAGTGATTCAGGATAAACGATTGGATGCCAATGGGGCAATCATGTATAGCCCAACCTTAGAAGAGGTAATGATTGGTTACATGGGGGAAACCATTACGGTCAATGGTGTGAGCTCCCCTTTTCAGCCTGTTACAACTCGAATGTATCGTCTTAGAGTTTTGAATGGCTCAAACGGACGAATGTACAATTTAGCATTGAGCAACGGCAATTCTTTCATGGTTATTGGTTCAGACGGCGGCTTACTTCCTGCTCCTGAGACCGTTACAAGTCTATTACTTGCCCCAGGCGAACGAGCTGATTTATTGGTGGATTTTAGCAAAATAGCTCTCAACAGCGAAGTGTACTTGCAGAGTAATTCTTTTTCGGGAGTGAGTTCACAAGGAAGCCAAACCTTCAAAATCTTGAAGTTTATGGTGAGCAAAACTGAAACGGATATATTCAAAATGCCAACCTCGCTCAATTCTATAATGTCTCTATCAAGTGCTTCTGCTACCAAGACCCGCACCTTCGATATTGGGGTAATGATGGACATGACTTCTGGAAGCCACGGTGGAACAATGGCTATGAAAGGGATGCACACGATTAACGGGAAGATTTTCAATATGGATCGCATTGATGAAAGCGTAGCCCTGAACAGCACCGAAATCTGGGAATTTGACAACACAATGGGTGACGAACCACATCCCATGCACTTACATGGTGTGTTTTTTCAAGTTGCGAGTCGAACAGGTGGACGAGGAAATATCCAACCCCACGAAAAAGGATGGAAAGACACGGTTTTGGTCATGCCCGGCGAAAAAGTATGGATTATCGCTAAGTTTGAGAAGGCAGGGAAGTTTGTATTTCATTGCCATAACCTCGAACATGAAGATGACGGGATGATGCTCAATTTTGAAGTTAAATAGTATCCTTATACACATTCGACTAATATTTTCATTAACCTTTCAATACAATGCTTAGTAGAATAATTTTAATACTTTTCATTGTCACTACGGTCGCCCGTGGGCAACAAGCCCTATTCCCCAACAAAGGTATTCAACCTGCCATTTACGTAGGTGAAAACGAATCCATAGAAATGGTATTCGGTAAGGGGAATGCGTTTTATTACGCTTCTTCCCAAAATAAAGGTCAGTCTTTTACGATGCCAAGCTTGGTTGACAGCTTGCCGGGATTGCATTTAGGCGTGTCAAGAGGGCCACAAATTGCATCTTCTCATCTTTCCACGGTGATTACTGCCATAGATAAGAAGGGTGATTTGTATGCCTACGTACTTAATCGTAAAACAGGCAAATGGCAAAACCGCCTTATTATCAATGATATACCAGAAATTGCCAAAGAAGGTTTCAATGCCTTAGCGAGCGATGGTAAGGGTACTTTTTTTGTGGTTTGGCTTGACCTGAGAGACGATAAGAAAAACAAGATTTTTGGCGCAATTTCTAAGGATGGCGGTCAAACGTGGAGTAAGAATAAACTTATCTATCGTTCACCTGATTCCACAGTCTGTGAGTGTTGTCAGCCCTCCATTCTTATGAAAGACAAACAGGTAGTTGTAATGTTCAGGAACTGGATTAGTGGTTCACGAGATATGTATGTAACGACTTCAAAAGATGAAGGAAACACTTTTCAACCCGCCGTAAAAATGGGAAATGGAACATGGAAACTCAACGCCTGCCCAATGGACGGTGGAGGAATCAGCTTGAATACAAACGGCGTATTAACGACGGTATGGCGGCGAGAAAATCAACTATTCACTGCAAAGTTGGGCGAACCTGAACAATTCCTCGCCCAAGGGCGAAATGCTTCCATTGCGGCCAGTAACCAAAACACGTTTATCGCATGGCAAAATCAAGGTCAAATTTGGTTGAGCCAATCTGGGCAAAAAGAACCGATGACATTAGGTACTGGTAGATTTCCGAGAGTC
>JBGAVQ010000278.1:0-7459 GCA_044228045.1 Spirosomataceae bacterium | reverse complement strand
AGCAGGAAGTGGAGGTGATGGCATGAAGTATAAGTACGTGATTATTGGGTCAGGCCCTACTGGACTTGGTGCGGCCTATCGGCTAAAAGAATTAGGCATTACTGATTTTGTTATTCTTGAAAAAGAAAATTATATAGGCGGATTAGCCACCAGTTTTGTTGACTCAAAAGGCTTCACTTGGGATATTGGTGGTCATGTGCAGTTTTCGCATTACAAGTATTTTGACGACTTGATGATGAAAGCCCTCAGCCCTGAAGGTTGGCTTACGCACCAAAGGGAGTCGTGGGTGTGGATTGAGAATCGCTTTGTCCCCTACCCTTTTCAAAACAATATTCGTTATTTGTCGCCCGAAACAATGTGGCAATGCTTAGAAGGCTTGATTCAGTTATATAAAAACCCAGTGAATCAAACCCCTCTAAACTTTCACGAATGGATTTTGGCCACTTTTGGCAAAGGCTTGGCAGAGGTGTTTATGATTCCGTACAACTTTAAAGTATGGGCTTATCCTGCTTCAGAAATGTCGTACTCATGGATTGGAGAACGAGTGGCAGTAACTGATTTACAAAGGGTTACCAAAAACATTCTTTTTAATCAAGATGATCTTTCTTGGGGGCCAAATAATACATTTCAGTTTCCGAAACACGGTGGAACGGGCGGCATCTGGAAGGCCGTTGGTGAGCAATTAGTTGGCTTAGATTTTATTCGACTCAATGCCGCAGTGGAGCAAATAAGCCCTACTGAAAAGAGAATCACCTTGGCAGATGGTAGTCTGGTTGAATACGACTACTTGTTAAATACCATGCCACTGGATTTGTTTACGCAAAAAGTGAGTGACTTTCCGGCAAGATTGGTTGAAAAAGCTCAAGGCTTAAAGTTTTCGTCCACGCATGTAATTGGAATTGGATTGAGCGGCAAACCAAAAGATGAATTGGCTACAAAATGTTGGATGTATTTTCCAGAAAAAAATAGCCCATACTACCGCATAACAGTTTTCTCTAATTACAGTCCAAACAATGTGCCAGACATTACGCAACAATGGTCGTTGATGACCGAAACCAGTGAATCGTCGCATAAACCTGTCAATCAGGAAACCTTGATTGAAGAAACCATAGAAAGCCTTTTGCAAGACGGCTTAATAGAATCAAGAGAACAGATTATTTCAACGTTCTTATATTCAACCAATTACGGCTACCCAACACCTTCGGTTAATCGAGACGAAATCCTTAAAGCAGTACATCCTGTTTTGGAACAAATGGATATTTATTCGAGAGGGCGATTTGGGGGTTGGAAGTACGAAGTAAGTAATCAAGATCATTCGCTAATGCAGGGGGTAGAATGGGCCAACCGAATGGAGTTAGGCATACCCGTGTTAACGTATCCTTTTCCGGGTACAGCCATTGCGAACTGGGGGAAGTAAGGAGATTGGCAAATCTCCCCTTACACTAAACTTTTGTATAATTTGAAACGGAATCTATATACTGGTCTGTCCTTGATAATATTGTTGGGGATAGCTTATTGGGCATACAACAAATGGATTCGGAGCGAGTTTGCCGCTTGGGAATATATTCCGAACAGTGCGGTTTTGGTACTTGAAAGTAACTCGTTACAACAAATCAAAGAAAAGCTACTGCCCACCCAAGTTCAACTTCACGACCTGCCAATTTTAGATGATGCCTCATCTATGTTAGACGTACTGAGGGGTGTTATTGGCGATAGTTTACTAAGTGTTCGGTTCTTGAAAGACAAAAAAATTCTCTATTCGCTTCACCCCGAAGCCAAAGATAAGCTCAACTTTATAGTTTATATTCCGCTGATGCCCTCTACCGAAGGCTTCATCATTGAGAAAATCACTAACCCTAACGTAGCTTCCAAAGTTAGACCCTACAATCATACCTTTGAAGGAAAGAAAGTAACAGAACTATATACTGGTATAAGTAAAACACCAATTTGCACCCACCTTGTTCATGATAACTACTTGATTTTGAGCAAATCAAGTCTATTGATTGAGGATGTTGTCCGTAAAGCCAATAGTGTTTCAACTGAGGCTGTCAAGAAAATTCTGGCAGGAGAGCAGTATGATAAAACTGGAAAATTTGTCAGAGTCTATTTGAATAAAAATTCCTTAGAAGACTTAGCTGCCCGTTCACTTAAAAGCGATGCCGTTAGTTTCAAAGAAATTCTTTCACTGTTGTTGGCTAATCGGACTTATCATTTTTCGGTTACGCCTGATAAACAAACGGCTTTTGCCATTTCGGTAGGCAAGAAACACCCTTTCTTGCAGTCACTAAATGATGCCAAAGCTGGAAAGATTTTGTCTGGAAATATGATTCCTAACAATGCAGCGGTAGTGGTTCATCTTGCCATCAAAAACCCCGTTGCTTGGGGAGAGTCTTTCAGGTCATTCGCCAATACTGATGAACATTTATCCGATATGATTGAGGAAAAATCGGATGCTTATTCTTTGAACCTCGACTCTGCCTACTATCACCTCAAAGACGAAGCCTTACTTTGTAAAGTAGAAACCGATAATGCAGAGAAGCTCGGACATTTGGTCATTTTACCAACTGCCAATGCCAGTCGGTTTATAGATTATCTCAATTTTGAAGCGGGGAAAGTGCAATTAGTAGAGCGGAATTCCAGCCTTAAAGAATCATTTTTGACCTATCAGATCCGTGAAATTAAACTGCCACTGCCTTATATGCTCTTTGGCACTTTGTTTAGTGGCTTTGAAAAAACCTACTATTCCGCCGTTGGCAACTATGTGATTATGGCCGAAAGTCCACAGATACTTAAAAATGCGTTATCTGATATTTCGATCAACAATGTGTGGGCAAAGGCTTCAAAACAGAATAATATTTTGAAACGATGCCGTTCGGCTCAACTGACTGTTATTGTTAATCCCTTGCGAGCTTGGGGAAGTACATCTGGAGTTTTTAAGGCTGACTGGATGCCCCAAATAGGTGGCTTTGAATACCAACTCAAGCAGTTTAGTTACTTAATGATGCAGTGCATTGCAAACAAGCAAGTGTGGCAAACCAGTATTTTATTCGGCAAAGGCGAAGTAGGTATGAGCGATGCCTTTTTGAATAGGATGATTTTGCAAAAGAAACTACCGCTCAAAAGCCCTATTGTTACGAAACCCTATCTATTTAAAAATGCCGCAGCAAAAACCAACGAATTACTTGTTCAAACCACTGATAATCACCTTATTTTCTTGAACCCAACTGGTGAGGTTTTTAGCACTTATCAGTTAGACAAACCTATTGTGAGTGATATTCAGCCGATTGATTATTTCAAAAATGGACGAATGCAATATGTTTTTAGCACAGCGGACCGCCTCTGGGTATATGACCGAGCCGATACTACTGTGAGGTTTTATCCGAGTGAACCATTTAGCCAAGTCAATCTGACCAACTTTTCGTTTTTCTATGACCCGGTTGATAAGCAAAAATTGATTGTTTCTGACCTACACGGAGGCTATTATGCTTACTCTAAAAAAGACAAGTCAGTCAAGCAACTCAATTATATATTTGGAATAAACCACACGGTTGTACCCGTTCAATCCGTCAATTTGGGTGGCATAGACTACGACATTTTGCTGCAAGAAAGTGGTAAACTACACATTTCAAACGCAGCGGGGGCCGAGGTAAAAAACTCACCATTTGACCTGAAAACAAATTTTAACAGCCCTGTCTTTATTGAGTCGAGTGCTACTTATTCGAGCTATGTATTTCATGCTGTGAGCAGACAGGGCGAGGTCATCACCGTTAATTTAAAAGGAGATGTATTAAATAAAATCCAGTTGCTTCGCCCTGCCAGAGATTCTGATTTTCAGCTACTTCCGGAGCAAAACAATAACGATTGGATTATCACATGCAGTACAGGACAAACGCTTGGTGTCTTGAACAAACGTGGTGAACGCTTATTTGAGTTTCAGAATTTACAACCCAATGGCTATGAAATTGCTTACTATAACTTTGGCTCCGAAATCAAGTTTTTAACATTAAAAACTGGCAAAACCACAAAAATTTATGACCTCACAGGCAAGCAAATAGGCGACAAAGGCATCGAGTCTGATTTTCCAGTTTCGTTATCATACTCCGAATCGTATAACAAGTTGTTTATTTATGCAGCCAGCACCAAAAACATTGATATTTGGTCAGTTAAAGTGAAATAACCACCACTCATGCTTTTTAACTCCCTTCAATTTTTAGTTTTTTTTGGAGTTGTTACGCTCAGTTATTATTCGCTGGGTTGGCGTGGGCGATGGGTTATGCTGCTCATGGCGAGTTGTTATTTCTACATGGTTTTTAAGCCTGAGTACATCCTCATTCTGGCCGTTACTATTATTATTGATTACATTGCTGGTATTTGGATTGAACAATCCGAAGGAAAAAAACGCAAGCAAATTCTAATTTTGAGTCTGGTTTCAAACGTTGGTTTTTTGGCTTTTTTTAAGTATTTCAACTTCTTAGGTCAAAATTTCAATAAGCTACTTCCTACGGCCCTTGAGTTACCATACCTCTCTATTTTGTTGCCAATTGGCCTTTCGTTTCATACGTTTCAGGCCATGAGTTATACTATTGAGGTGTATCGTGGCAATCAAAAAGCTGAACGACATTTCGGGATTTATGCACTTTATGTTATGTTTTATCCGCAATTGGTTGCAGGGCCAATTGAACGACCTCAAAATTTACTGCCACAATTTCACAGCTATTTTAAATACGATTGGGAGAACATCAAGGCAGGTTTAGCACAAATTGCTTGGGGATTTTTCAAAAAATTAGTCATTGCAGACCGCCTGGCCATGGTGGTAGATTACAGCTACGATGCACCTGAATATTTCAATGGCATGACATTGTTGACTGCTACTTTCTTCTTTACTTTTCAGATTTACTGTGATTTTTCAGGATATTCTGACATTGCCATTGGCTCGGCAAGGGTGATGGGTTTCAAACTCATGCAAAATTTTGATCAGCCCTACATTTCTAAATCTATATCCGAATTTTGGAGGCGTTGGCATATTTCACTTTCTACTTGGTTCAGAGACTATCTGTACATTCCACTTGGCGGCAATCGTAAAAGTGAATATAGGGTTTATTTCAATCTGTTTCTGGTCTTTGCCATTAGTGGTTTATGGCATGGAGCTAAGTGGACTTTTGTCATTTGGGGCAGTTTGCATGGTCTGTATTTGATAGTAGCCCAATGGCGAGATAATCACCTTAAAATCAAGCAAAAACTACCTGATTTCATACAGTTAATTATTACGTTTTTCTTAGTCATGCTCACTTGGGTGTTTTTTAGGGCAAGCGGAACAACGTATGCTTTTATTATTTTAAAGAAAATTTTTACGCTTAACGTCACCGAGGCAATTGTCTCTCCACTCAATACCGTAGAAATGTGGTTTTCAGTAGTCTTGGTAGGGCTAATGTTTGCCAAAGAAAAGTATTTGCCCGTGATTCCTACAGTAAAAAATACTTCATTTTGGATGTGGTTGGGTGGTTTAGTGGCGTGCTGTTATTTTTTAGGCGTGTTCAGCTCAAACCAGTTTATTTATTTTCAGTTTTGATGTTCTAAATGAAAAAAGCACTAAAATACCTCTTTCTGTCCCTACTCCTCATGGTGTGGGTCAATGGATGGTTTGGTAGTTTTCATCGAAAATTATTTGCATGGGGCATTTTTCCAGACGATTTTAGGTATGGCGATTTGTACCGACTAAGCCTTTTACCTCATTACAAATCTGAAAGAGGCACCTGTATGAGATACTGTGAATCAGGCAATTGTACCAAATTAGACCTGAATTTGTATGCACTTGGCGATAGTTTTTTAGAACCCGCCCGAATAGACTCAACGGACTTCAATGTTAAGCATTATCACTACACACATTGGGAAGAAACATTTGCTGTCACCTTAGATACCTCACAAAAAAATATCCTTTTAGTAGAGTCGGTTGAGCGAAATATTTTAGACCATTTCAAGCAAGAAATTGCGAATATTGCTACTAAACCCAATACAGACGAAGGCAAAGGGTTTGATACAAAGGCTTGGCAATTTACGGTAGAGGAGCGCATAGATAGGTTGCTATTTAGTAATGATATAGCCCTTTTTTTAAAGGAACTGAAAGCCCAATTGAATTACAAATTATTCAATCGAAAAGCCTCACAAGTAAGCCTATCGCCCGACGAAGAACATATTTTTTTGGCCTTAGATACTGATTCCTCGCAGCCACACTCATCATTTTATGCGGTGACTCAGGCCGATTTAGACCGTATAGTAGAAGCCCTCAATGCCAATTATGATAAGTTCAAGACAATGGGTTTTGATGAAGTTTACCTGTCGCTGATACCTAACAAAACTTCAATATTGGCCCCAAACATGGGAAAGTATAATCACTTGATTGAGTTGATTCAAGCCCGCAAAGACCTCAAAATAAAGGTGATAGATGTAATGACAGCCATGCAACGTGAACCGTTGAAAATGTATCAACGTGGCGATACGCATTGGTCATGTGAAGGGCGAGCGGTATGGCTCAATGCCATCCATCAGGAATTAAGGAAGGCTACTCATTAAGTGAGGCTTTACCAATTCTTCAACAACTCTTTTCTATCCTTCACTTGAACCTCGATGCTTCGGCCAGTTGGCGTAACAGTTGTTTTCCCGTCGTTACATTGCACAATGGAGAGTGAATAGCTGCCATTAGGAATCTCTTTCTCAGAAAAAGCGCAAATAAACCCTGTTCTGTAATACCGAAAGGTCTGAAGTAAGTTCTTTTTGCCCAAATTTCGATTTTGACGGGTTGGAAACATCACTTGATCAGTATCAGAAGTTACCAAAACAAAAGTTGCATCGTTCAAGCCCGAACCAATTTCTAAATTTTGATTAAGCACCACACATTCTTGGTTTACTTTATACATCGTATCAATCAATGATGTCATCATTGGCTTTTGCTCCCACTGATTATCAAATGGTAAGGGTGGCTTTTGATAAGCAACAAGTTTGTTTACTGGTTCGTTTCTACTATTAAATTGACTGGCTATCAAATAATTACGATGAAAAACCACTTCGCTATGTTGTTGAAAATATACATATGTAGCATAAACAATACATAGTAAAGAAAAAGCCACTATGACGAATTTTGGCTGGTTTACTTGTCGAACGAACGCAGCAAAAACCAACATTACTAACAATACTGAATAAATTTTGTAACGACTGGTTAGCAAAAGTGATTCGCCAAAACCCAAGCGAGTAATAACGGTAATTCCCAACGTTCCCAACACAAAAAGGCTTGCTCCTACCCAAAACAATTGCCATTCATCCCATTTCTTATTTGTGAATCCCCGAATCAACTCTTTGATGAGTAACCAAAATAGTGGCAAAAGTATAATACTACCAGCCAAAGTGGATACCCAAAGTCGCTCTTTCTCAGCCGTTTGAAACGACACATCGAATGCTCCGCCTA
>JBGAVQ010000277.1:0-7541 GCA_044228045.1 Spirosomataceae bacterium | reverse complement strand
ATTTTCTTCACACTTACTGCCCCAAGGCAATCTTGACAAACCGTGAGTAATAGCCCCATTCGGTCTCGTGGGTTGAGCTTCCAATTTTGAATGGCAATATCTAATAACCAACCCTCTGGAATCAGTCCGTCAAAAAATGGAAACAGAATCTTGCTTTTATAAGAGGCTTCCATCAGCGGTAAAGTTAGGCTTACAGGTAGGTGATTATTTTTCAAATAGGCCGCTTCATACGTGAATACATACCCATCTTCTTCTTCGCTAATGAGACCCGCCAATTGGTCTTTGTAATAAACCTCTCCACTTCTATTCATGACTTATCTCCTTCCTGACGGGTCCGACTTCACACCCAAACAAATCCAAGACTTGATTTACCTTGTCAAGTCGCAAGGTTTCTTTACCCTGTTCAAGTTCACGAACAAAGCGAAGTCCTACGCCTGATTTTTCGGCCAACTCCACTTGGGTCAATTTTAAAGACTTGCGCTTGTCTTTTACAAATTGGGCAATAAGGCTTTTCATTTATACCTATTCGGGGTTATTTTAATAACATTTAATTATTTTATACCTGTTCGGGTACGAATATAGAAACTATTATTTATTTTATACCCGAATGGGTGCAGAATATTTTCAATCCTATTCTAAACAAGGCATAATTCCTAAGCCCCCACCCTCTTCCCAATAAGGTGAGCCGTAGTATTCATCCATAGCCAAAGTGAATAAAGCATCTTTCTCCGCTTCGCTCCTACGTTGCCAGCTTGGTAATTCGTCGTATTCATCACAAAGCCTAATTTGCCACAAATACCCTGCTGCGTCGAAAATCTGATACACATCTGCCGATTGCTGTTGTACTCGAATCAATCGAAATCCTAATGTTTCGGCTCGTCGTTTAGGGGATTGTTCAATTGGTAAAGTTGTTGTTTCCATTGGAAATATTTAGATATTAAAATATCTAAATATACAGATAGTAAACTATTTTGTCAAAAATGAGGACTCAATAGGTAATTTTTTTATCCAATAGATTAACATTTTTGATTTGAAAATGACTGAGTTACGACAATAATACTTATTTTTGTTCGCATATCGCAATTTGCGAACAACGAACATGAAAAAGCACAATGGGATGCGACCGCTTGATATAGTGGTTCTATCAAAAATTATTGCTTACGGGCATGACGAGTGGAAAACTCGAAATTTATCGAATGATTTAGGGATTAGTTTGTCCGAAATCAGTGAATCACTCAACCGCTCCATGATTGCGGGTTTGATTGACAATGAAAAACGGAAGATTTTTAGGAATAACCTGTTAGATTTTTTGCAGTATGGCGTAAAATATGTATTTCCTGCCGTACCTGGCCCCTTATCAATAGGCACGCCGACGGCACACTCTGCCCCGTTTTTCCAAGCCCAGCTTATCTCCAATGAAGCGTTTGTTTGGCCCAACCCTGACGGAAGTATTCGAGGTCAAGTAATTGAACCTTTGTATGTTTCAGTAGCTAATGCGGTTAAAAATGACCTTATTTTATACGAAATATTAGCAGCCATTGATGTATTGAGAATTGGAAGACCTCGTGAAATTAAATTAGCAAATCAAGCACTTAAAACCATTTTCGATGCATCCGTACGCCCAGCATATCAACATACTGCGAATTAAAGCTGTCGCCACGGCTTTACAGGAACTCAATGAAAATGTGGTCTTTGTCGGTGGAGCTACTGTTGCACTGTATGCAGACATTCAAAAATCAGTAGAAATCAGGCCAACAAATGACGTTGACGTGATTATTGAACTCGCTTCTTACAAAAATTACGGAGATTTGGATGAACGGCTTCGTTCAATCGGCTTCCAAAATGATATAGAATCAGGTGTAATCTGTCGGTACAAAGTCCAAGGAATTATTGTTGATGTGATGCCAACCACCACTGAGGTGCTTGGTTTTAGTAACCGATGGTATGCCGATGGTTTCAAAAATGCCATTGAACATGAGCTTTTTGAAGGCTTCTTTGTGAAAATTTTTAGTTCGTTGTACTTCATCGCTACAAAATTAGAAGCACACAAGATGCGAGGTGGAAGCGATTTTCGTACCAGTACTGATTTTGAGGATATTGTTTTTGTGCTTGATAATTGCCCCACAATAAGTAATGATTTATCCAGTATCTCTGACGATTTGGGTCAATATTTGAAAGTAGAATTCACAAATCTTCTAAAACATCCGGACATTAAAGAAGGTATCTATGCTCATATTGAGCCTCGGTTTGCTGCACATCGCAGTATGAGGATTTTAGAATTACTTGAATCTTTCGTTAACAGCATCGAGTGAAACCTTAACCTACTCGAATCTGCCTTTTTGTTATTACCTGTGTTTCATCCTCTGTCTTTTGCTGCTCCTTCCAAATCACCCGTTTCATTTGAGTGGTTGGCGTAAGCTCATACAGTTGCTCTACATCCCTACAAAAACGACCCATTTCTAAAAAATTGAAGCGAGTTTTTGCCGTATTTTTTCCGTCTAAACTAATTCTGTTGGCAATAATGTGAAAATGATTGTGGTCTTTGTCAGCATGACGAAATGCAACGAGTTGGTTGTTTTCCATGCCAAAACGCTGTGCAAACAACTGACAAATCTCAGCCATCGTTTCGGTATTGATTTTCTCGCCAACGGGAAATGAAAAAGCCTGGTGCCAAACGGGTTTCTCAATACGATGATTCAAGTTAGCGGTACGCTGCATCCGTTCTGCCATTTTTTCAAGATTCAGAAATGCTTCCTTAGTCCCTTTTTCTTTACTTGAATCATTGACTGTCGAAACAGGTACGTGCTGAAAATAGACTAATTCACCCCTTGCTCGTGAACGGTCAAGGCTTCGGTTAGAACGGGTGGCGTAATAACAGTATTCCAACGTTCCCAAGAAGCTTGTTCCGATAGAGGCTACTTTTCCAATCATAAGGTTTCTTCTATATAGTCATAAGTACGCTGAACGATATTAGATACCTGCAAAGCCGTCTGTTTTATCTCAGCCGAAATGGCCTTTTCATGGCTGATTTTGTGACTCAATTGCAACATCGTTCCTGATAACTTTTCAAGGTTTTTAAGTAAAGCAAGTACATCCGTTGGCAATGATTTCTGCACAGGTAAGTAGGGCTTACTTTGCATACTGCATTGCCTCAAAAAGTCAGCCCTACTCAGGTTACTTGCTTTACTTCGTTTACTCAACAAGTCCCATTCTGCCTCTGTAAATCGTACCGTAAGTCGTTTATTCCTTACTTTGGTTTCGTCTTTTTTAGGGCGGCCATTTACTGGAATTTTCGATTTTTTGAGTTTAGATTTAAACCCTTCATCTGCTCCTTCTACCCTTTTTTTGTCTGCCAAAAACATAACTTGCTTATTCTGATTTTAACCTTTAAAGTTTTCCCTTCGTTTCTAAGTTCTTTCCTCTTTATCGAACCCATTTTCGAGTTATCCCAATTCAAAAACAATATTAAATAAACTATTTTATTTATTTTAGCAACTTTAATATAATTTACTAAATTTATGTCGGCTCAAATCATCTGTGTACACACTTCCAAAGGAGGAACGGGAAAATCTACCATTACAACCATTTTAGCGTCTTACTTAACTTACGAATTGAGTAAACGGGTCTTGGTGATTGATGCTGATGCCCCACAGTTTTCAATTGACAGCTTACGCCATCGGGAACAAACCATTTATCAAAATATCAGCCAAAAATGTCAAGATTTTGATGAGGTCAAAAAAGCTCTTTTTGCCTCTCAGCTTTCAGTGGCTGACCAAGCTATTTATGAACGGTATCTCCATAATCAGCAACGCCTTATTACTGATTTTTATCCGATTTACACCGTTGAACAATCGGAATTAGACGAATTGGACATTGAGAAAATCAGTAATTCTTACGACTATGTTTTCTTTGATTTGGGGGGGCGGTTTGATGAAAGCATTGTTCGTACACTTCGTTTTGCAGATTTGGTTCTCGTTCCCTTTACCACGCAAAACATTGACGTGATGGCCTCTCTGGAATATTGTCTGACCTTGGCCGACCATGTGAAGCAAGGACATCTTTCTGACTCGACCCAATTTTATTGCTTTTGGAATAAATACAAGTTCACGTTTCAGAAAAAAGCCGAACTCATTGAATCGCAATTGAAAACCAAGTTTGCTGCCAAGGGCATTTCATTTGACTTTCTCGAAACTCGACTGAATGATGCTGATTCTGGCTTCGACCGTGCCAAGATGTGGACAACCATTTCGTCTCCTATTCTATTCAAAGGTGGCCAGTACCTCAATGGCATAGCACGGTTTACCGAAGAAGTTATTAAGCTATCTAATTATCAAAATAATTAAATATCCATGCCACAACTACCCGAAACACTCAAAATAGGATTGCCCAAACAAAAGGTTGCAGAAAGCCAAATCCCTTCTTCCATCTCAGAAATGGACTTCGACGACGAAACCCTCAATCGGCGAGTATCTACTTACCAAACGAGTATAAAACCAAAACCTCAGCTCGCAGTAAAGGTAAAAACCGAAAAGGTATTTCACATCGGACTAAAATTGGATGAGCAATTTCGTTCAGAGTGGTTACAACTCAAATACTCGTTGGCTCTGCGGCACGGTGTGGAGATTTCGATGCAGAAATATATTGAATTCCTTCATGCCAAGGCTGTTGAAAAAAGCAGATCTGATGATTTTTTGGCAGAAATGGCAGGTTATTTTCAAGCCAAAACCCAATGATGTTACAAATCTCGTTGAGTTTATACTTAGTCAGTGCCATATTAGTTATCGTAATCTGGGCGGCTCTGCTCTTGGGCTTTTTCAAAGTTTCAAAACGGACTAAGAAAAAAAGACCCGTTCCTGAAACCTTCACATTCTTTCAGCCCAAACAAGGCGGTTCCTTCAAAAATACGGGAGACTTAATCATTAGCTCACGGTTAGATGACTTAGATACTAAAATAGTTTCCTATCAAAATAGCTTAATAGGCAATCAATTAAAAACAGCACCTTTGCCTATTGAAGAACACTCTGAGTTCGGAAGTGATGATTCAGAACAGCATTTTGCGCTATTTTCTAATGAGGAGATTCAAGCCTCGGTAAGCCAAGCTCAACAAAACTTGAAAGAAATTATAGCCAAGCGTAAAGAACGAAAAGCTGAGTTATTTGAATTTGAGCAACTATTGGAGGCCATGGAAGAGGAGGATAAAATAGTTGAGTAGTTTTCTATTTAGATATTTTATTATTCGGTTATTAGCGTTTACCCCCTGATTCCCGCTGCAAAGAGCCTCGTTTTCAGAGGCTCAACCAAATCGCTTGGGGCTTCGATTTGGCTTATTTTTTCAATCGAAATAACCGAGCGTCGAAACGATACCCCAACGAAACAAGCGCATAACTTTTCTGAGCCAGTGATAAGGGACTAACTCGGTAACGAAAACCAACAACAATTGGCCCTTTTTCGGCTTCTGCATTTCCTTCGATACCAGCAACAAAACGGGATTGCTTCCCTTCGACTACAAACCCTAATACCTGGTACTCGCTCAATTTTTTCTCATGTCCACCAAAAACGGACAAACCCCAAAAGCCAGACACGCCACTTTGCAATTCAAGGACTTTTTTCCTTATCCCTACACCAGCTAATACTTGACGGGTCGTATTGTCGCCAATCAATTTGGTCGAGTTGAACCATACCCGTATATCTCGATTAGGGTTTAGGTTATCTTTCAATCCTAATCGAAAGCCATACATATTGCCAGTAGGGTGAAGTCCCAAGCCCATGGTGGCCTCTACATTTGATATAGTAAAGCGCTTAGTTGAATCTGTTTGAGCCAGAATCGGAAAAGAAAAGACCAGAGAAATAAGCGAAATTTTGAGTAGTAAACTTTTCATTTTATGATTGATTAAAGATGAAACAAAGTGCTAATCACTGCCCCATTTTGAGTGATTAGCTTACTATAAAGATACTTTGATATTTAGATATTTTTATATTTAACTTGATAGTCAACCATTTACCTTAGACTTATAACTACCATTCGCTTTAAATTGGATTCTACCCCTTGATTCCCAACCAACGAAGTGCAAAGCGGTAAAGCCTTGCCTTCGTGTTGGTTTACTTTCTTGACGATTTCTTAGAGCTGGATTTTGAAACGATTTGTACCTCTTCCACAGGTATTGGTTCAACTATTAAGGGTTCGTTTGCAGCTTCCTCTTTGGGCGGCTCAATTAATGGTAGGCCATAGATAAGGTGTTTGGGAAACCAATCAGATAGGAAGGTAGTCACGGTATTTTGCAGGGTAACAGCCCCATATACATTGTATGCTCGTGCCACGTCTCTCCCCAACTTCCGAAATGCGAAATCACCTTCCTGAAATTGAAAAGTAGCGGCAAAGTAATTGCCCTTTTGGGTTTTTCCGTCGGGTAGGGTTATCTCATAATCCTTCTTTTCGGCTTTGAGAACAAATTTCAAGTCTTCAAATTTCTTACGCTGATAGACTATTTTTTCACGGGCTTCTTTGAAATTAATGGCACTCGTGTTATTGAACATGATCGTGCTTACACACAAGTCAGCGTCCAAAAAGAAGAACTCAACCCACTGTGTGCTTTCTTTACGGTCGAATAACCCACCGTTAAAAAGTCGCCATGCAAAAGGCTGAAAAGTAAAATCAGTGCCTAAATCTTCTTTCCCGTCCAGATTGAAACGCCCCGTTTTTCCGTCAAAACGATATATCTTGGGTCTTCCTTCAATGTAAACGATTTTTGGTTCGAGGGTTTCCTCGCCTGTGTCTTCATCAACTAATGTTTCAAATAAGTTAGGGAACAATTCTTGAAGGGATCTTTGAGTTCCGTTTACAGTTAAAGCCGTTGAAACTGTGGTAGTTTCGGGAGAAATTACGGTTGCTGACATGGTAAAATTGATTAAAGTGAAAGAATAATTTGTATTTGATTACTTATCAAAAATACGTTTTTTAAAGCATAAGAAAAATAATTTACTACTGATAATCAATTAGTTACCAAACTTCTAACTACCATTCGATTAGGCGGTTATAGTTTTCCCCATGATTGCGCTTAGGTCAAAGACTTTCGAGCCCAACAACTGCGTTAAGTAGAGGCTGTGTGCGTGTTTGGCTTGAATGTCTTTGGTGCGTTTTGCCTTCAAAATGTGTTCAAAGCGAAGCTGAACTTATTTTGAAGGCTTTCCCCTTGCTTATGCTTGGGTCAAAGGTTTTCAAATCAGACAATTGGCTTGTGTAGGAGCTTCGTGTATGTCTGATTTGGAGGGCTTTGTCGTGATTTTTCCCCCTGATTGCGCTTGGGTCAAAGATTTTCAAGCCAGACAACTGCGTTGAGTAGGGGCTATGTGCGTGTTTGGCTTGAATGTCTTTGGTGCGTTTTGCCTTCAAAATGCGTTCAAAGCGAAGCTGAACTTATTTTAAAGGCTTCCCCTTGATTCCTTGACTGGGCAGCGTATGAAGTTGGCGAACCCATGCCTTTATACGTTACCGAGGAGTAACCCAGTATTTTGGTATTAAAATATAAAAATATCTAAATAGG
>JBGAVQ010000276.1:0-7549 GCA_044228045.1 Spirosomataceae bacterium | reverse complement strand
ATGCTGACAATTTTTGTGGTGAATTACAATAAGGCAAATGCTATGGTGCAAAAAACACTATGACATTTGCCTTATCGTTTTGTTATAGTGAGTTTTGCATCACAAATCAGTATTCCGCCATGAAAACAGCACAGCCAATCCAGCTCATTGACCTATTTCCAAAACTCGATAAAAAGCTAATTGAGGTTCTAAAATCTCTTTCGCTACAAGATTGGGAAAGGCAAACCATTGCCCCTCGCTGGAGCGTAAAAGACATAGCAGTACACCTACTCGATGGCAATATTCGTACTTTATCTATGCTACGAGATGGCTATTTTGGCGAAAAACCTGACCCTATTCACTCGTATCAAGACCTTGTAGATTACCTCAATCGGCTAAATGCAGATTGGACAAAAGCCATGAAGCGAATCAGCCCGAGCCTACTCATCGAATTATTAGAAACTACCGGTAAGCAATATAGCGATTACTTACGAACGCTTCATCCGTTTGACAAGGCGGCTTTTTCGGTAGCATGGGCAGGCGAAGAACAGTCAGATAACTGGTTTCATATTGCACGAGAATACACCGAAAAATGGCATCATCAACAGCAAATTAGGCTTGCCGTAGGGCAAACAAGAGAACTGTATCGTGCAGTGTTTTATCACCCTCATTTAGAGACCTCTATGCGTGCATTGCCTCATCATTATAGAGATGTAACAGGCAACCTCCACGACGTTATCAAATTCACCATTACGGGCGAAGGCGGTGGCGATTGGTTTTTGTACCATGACGCAACCCAATGGGTGCTGGTAGTGGATTGTGAACTAAAACCCGTCTGTGAAGTAAGCATTGAAGGAGAAATTGCTTGGCGAATTTTCACCAAAGAAATACAAAAAGAAGAAGCTGAAAAGCAAATAAAGATAACAGGGGAGCAAGTATTAGGCGAAAAAATAATGGATATGCTCGCCGTAATGGCCTGATGACAAAGGACAAATTAATTTTGAGGGTTTGATTCTGAACTTTGCTACGATGCTTTTGGGGTATTTAGCACAATTTTTTTATTCGATTTGCATTATACTAATGCCTGAAATTCCTCTAACTTCGTCCCTTCAAATGAAAGTGCGAAGCCGCTAAGCAACCAATACACGAACTACGGATAATACATGGCTAAAAATACTTTTAAAGAACCACCAGTTGCCGAAAAAAAGCCTCGCAGACCAGCCGAAGGCAAGCAGCTTCGCATTCAGTGGGGTGAGCGTTTGAAAAGCCGTGAGTTTCAGTTGGCTGGGGGAGGCTTTTTAGTCATTTTCTCAATGTTTTTGGCTATTGCACTGGGTTCTTATTTGTTCACAGGAGCAGCAGACCAAAGCGTTGTCAAATCGGCATTTAATAGCCCTTACAAACATTCTCCCAACGAAACCCGTAATTTTTTTGGCCTGTTCGGAGCCATGCTCTCGCATTTGTTGGTGTTTCGATTGTTCGGTATCATGGCTTTTTTGTTTGTACCGCTGTTATTTTTGGCAGGAGCCAAAGTTATTTTACGTCGAGAACTCATCTCGCTTAGTCGTTTCACATGGCAAATGCTGTTTTACCTGTTTTGGGGAAGTGCGCTACTGGGTTTAGTAGTGTTTGCGTCTAATTCCGAAAAATCGCTCAGTTGGCTGTGTGGAGGTATCGGTTATGCCATCAATACATTTCTCTATGGACTTATCGGTTGGGCCTCGGTGTTGGTCATTGCTTTTGGGCTATTTTTATTTGTGGTTTATTTCTATGGCTACACTACGGTAGAGCAGTTTGCCGCCAAGTTAGACACCCGAAAGCCAAAAGTTTATGCTGAAGAAAAATACTCAGATGATGAATATGAACCCGTTATTAAACCTAAAAATTCCTTTCGCCCGACCAATATAGTAACATCTGAAACAGACTCAGCAGAAGAAGAAGCCATTATAAAAGCCAACATCACTCGCTTAGCCGAAGAAGCGTCAAAGGAATTAGGGGCTACCAAAAACCCAACTACTAAGCTCAATGGTAACACGCCCAAAAGCCCTACTTTTATTGTAGAACAAACTCCCGAAAAACCCGACAAGCCTATTGTGCCAACTGAGGAAGACAATGTCAATGAACAAGTGTTGAAACAGTTTGGACTCTACGACCCTACCATTGACTTGCCCCGTTATCAGTTCCCAACATTAAACTTACTAAAAGACTATTTCTCTGATAAACAACCTGTTACACAAGACGAATTAGAAGCAAACAAAGACAAAATTGTCAATACACTTCGTGAGTTTGGCATTGAAATAGCCTCCATCAAGGCCACAGTTGGCCCTACGGTTACGCTCTATGAAATCATTCCTGATGCGGGGGTGCGTATCTCTAAAATAAAGAATTTAGAAGACGACATAGCCCTTAAATTGGCAGCTTTGGGCATTCGTATCATTGCGCCGATTCCGGGCAAAGGTACCATCGGAATTGAAGTGCCTAACAAAAACCGAGAAACCGTTTCGATAAAATCCTTAATCAGCAGCGAGCGTTTTCAAAAAAGTGGATACGATTTACCGATTGTATTGGGCAAAACCATCTCAAACGAAATTTACCTCACCGACCTCGCTAAAATGCCTCACCTGCTGATGGCCGGAGCTACCGGGCAAGGCAAATCGGTTGGTCTCAACGTGATTCTGACTTCGTTGCTTTACAAAAAGCACCCTGCTCAGTTAAAGTTTGTATTAGTTGACCCCAAAAAAGTAGAATTAACACTTTTCAACAAGATTGAGCGGCACTTTTTGGCCAAGCTCCCCAACAGTGCCGAGGCCATCATTACCGATACCAAGAAGGTTGTTCACACGCTCAATTCGCTGTGTATTGAGATGGAAATGCGCTACGATTTGCTCAAAGAGGCTGGCTGCCGCAACATCAAAGAATACAATGCTAAGTTTGTGCAACGGCAGTTGAACCCAGAAAAAGGGCATCGTTTTATGCCCTACATCGTGCTGGTGGTAGATGAGTTGGCCGACTTGATGATGACCGCTGGCAAAGAGGTAGAGCAACCCATTGCTCGTTTGGCACAATTGGCACGGGCTATTGGTATCCATTTGGTAGTGGCTACGCAACGCCCTTCGGTAAACGTCATCACAGGTATTATTAAGGCCAACTTCCCCGCTCGGCTGTCGTTTAAAGTAACTGCTAAGGTGGACTCCCGCACCATTTTAGACACAGGCGGAGCCGAACAATTGGTCGGCATGGGCGATATGCTCCTCTCGCAAGGCTCCGACATCATTCGATTGCAATGTGCTTTTGTGGATACGCCCGAAGTAGATTCTATCTGCGATTTTATTGGCGAGCAGCAGGGTTATGCGTCGGCTTATCAATTACCTGAGTTTGAAGGCGATGAAAGCGGCGATGAAAAAGAAAGTTTCGACATCAATAACCTCGACCCGATGTTTGAAGAAGCCGCTCGCCTAATTGTGTTGCATCAGCAAGGATCTACCTCTTTGATTCAACGAAAACTCAAACTTGGCTACAATCGAGCAGGGCGACTGATAGACCAACTTGAAGCCTTTGGCATAGTAGGGGCGTTTGAAGGCAGTAAAGCCCGTGAGGTATTGGTCAAAAGCGAAGAAGAGTTAGACGAATTGCTCAAAAGTCTAAAAAAATAACATGATTAAAAAAAATCATGAGTTAAACCTTTTAGTCCCCTTTTTTCACCAAGAAAGGGGATTTTTATATAGAAAAACCCATCCCAAAACTGGCCATAACCTCGACTTAGCTCGAGTAACCCACACACTTATCCTACTATATGGCAAAAATCCCTTAACAATTTTTAACTTTGCAACATTAAACCTATTAAGGTATCTTTCGTCATAACACCCAAGAACCAATCTAATCACTTAAAATGAAGAAAATCATTTTTTTAATAGTATGTCTTATTGGAGCTAATCTCTCTATAGCCCATGCACAAGATGCCCGAGCAGGTGCTATTTTGGATGCCATGAGCAAAAAATACAAAGCCATGCCATCGTTTCAGGCAGCCTTTACCTATACCACTGAAGGTGCGGGGGTGAAAGAGTCTATGAAAGGCGATGTAACTGTAAAAGGCACAAAATACCGCCTAAAACTGGCTGGACAAGAGGTATTTAACAACGGGCAGACCGTTTCGACGTACATCAAAGAAACCAATGAAGTTAACATCACCAACTACGACCCCAACGAAGGTGGTGGTAACATAGACCCTACTAAAATCTACACGATTTACAAGAAAGGCTATAAGTACCTTTTTATTGAAGAGCAAAAAGAAGGTGCAAAAGTGTATGAAGTGGTAGAATTAACACCAGAAAACAAAGCAGCCCAGGTAAAGAATGTTCGCATTACGGTGGACAAGAAAGACCGCTCGGTAAAAGCATGGAAAATCACAGATAAAAACGGTAAGAAAACGACGTTTCGGGTAGATAAATTCACACCCAATGGTAACATACCTGATACCTTTTTCACCTTCGACAAAACTAAATACCCAGGTGTTGAGGTGATTGATTTGCGATAAATGACAAGTTTTAGACAAGAGACGTTTAGACAAGAGATTAGAGAAAATCCACCTCTCATTTGCTTGTCTAAACGTCTTTTTTATTGCCGCTTAATTTTTCACTAAGTTTTCGGTACCCAATTGCGTGCCTCCGCCCATTGCCCATGTTCCTTGGGCGGTACTGCCTTTTACATCGTACATCACCACACCAAAGGCATTGCCAAAACCCCAACCTACTACAAACATATTACCGTCTAATAGCCCTACACCATCGTAAGTTACGTTTCCGGTTTTCCATTGGCAAGCATATACGCTGCCGGTTTTCTTAATGGTGAGCGTACCAGTGTAGGCACTTGCGCCAGACCCAGCATTTTTCCCCGAAATTTGATACGTTCCGTTCAATGCCTTCCCTCCTACCACTTTTTCTGTACCAATATCGCCACCTGTTTTGTTGGTAGCCCAGGTGCCATTAAGCGAGCCGTCAGACATGAGCTGGTAAACCACCACGCCATAGTCAATGTTTACACCATAGCCAGCATATAGCTTTGAGCCTTGCATAAGGCCAACGCCTGTGTAGTTACCACCCGAAGTTTTCCAAGATAATTGATGAACACTACCTTGCGAACTAATGGCCACGCTTCCAGTATAAGTGCCACCTTGCCCAGACATCCCTGCCGAGGTAATTTTCCAGTTGCCATTTTGGGCATTTACTAATGTGATGTTCATAAAACAAACACCCATTACAAGGAGTCGTTGGATTGAGTTGAGGTTGGTTTTCATGGGAGTAAATGGCATTTAGTGTTAGTTATATGCAGGAATTGAAATCAAATAGCAATAGACAGTCTGTCCAAAATTTCTTCGGTTCGCATTTCAAATGATTTCTTCTTACGGCGAGAAATAGAGATTTCGAGACCACTGGTAAGTCGTACGCACATATTGCGCAAATCGAGGGTATCTACATGGCGCAAGTTCACCACAAAAGAGCGATGGGTACGCACAAAAACGTCTTTATCCAGAATCGGCAAATAATCTTTGATGGTTTTGGCAACAAGCAATTTCTTGCCATTATGAAAATAGAACATGGTGTAGTTACCGAAACCTTCGAGATACAATACCTCAGACAGCGGCACGCAGATCGTTTTGCGAAGATTCACTGGCAAAATAACGTATTGCGTAGCCGCTGGATTAACAGTGTTGGCGATGCTAATACTTTGGTAAAGAGCCAAAGCGGAGCGAATTGCGAGTGCCATTGTTTTGTATGTTTGAAGTGTTTGAGGCAAACAGATTTGTTGCCGATTTGATGATACAAAACAACGCTCAAAAATGACTTTCGTCAATAGCATGATTGGGTGATGGGCAAAAGCAGTAGTGAGGAGGGAGAAATCAGGAGTGAAGCTGTTAGATGTATAGCGTGAACAGAAATTGGTTAGGGCATTTGAGTAATTAACCCCTCTATTTTAAACTAATTTTTCCTTCAATGCCTTAGCTACGGCTTCGGTTTGGGAGTGAACGTGTAGCTTTTCGTAGATTTTTTTGATGTGCGAGCGCACGGTATCAATGCTAATACCGCAGTCGGCAGCAATCATCTTATAGCTATTGCCAGATACCAACGAACTCAAAATTTCTCGTTCTCGCTCGGTCAAGTTGTGTGGATTTTCGGGCAAAGGAACTGCCACAACGGGGTGAGGAAACATCTGCAAAACCTTACGGGCAATGCTTGAAGTCATGGGTGCGCCGCCATTGTAGGCATCGTGAATAGCCTCAATCAAGCGCACAGGCGGTGTTCTTTTAAGCATATAACCCACTGCTCCTGAGCATATTGCCTCAAATATATGTTCGTTGTCATCAAAAATAGTCAGCATCAATACACTCACTTCGGGGAAGTGTTCTTTAATGATTCGCAAGCCATGTAAGCCATTGGCAATAGGCATATCAATGTCCATCAGCACTACGTCGGGGCGAAGCGTTGAGATGTTTTCATAGACATGTTCGCAGTTGATAAAAGCTCCCATAAATTCAACTTCGGGCGTACCCTTAAGCAATACCATCATGCTTTCCCGCAGGTCGGGATTGTCTTCATACAAAACGATGCGAATGGCCATGTTCGGTTCACAGTTTAAAGCTGGTGACGTACTACTTTATAGTTTTTTTTTGCTGCAACGCTTATGATTCAAGTAACGTCAATAAATCTGTCAATATTAAGGCAAAAAACAGTATTGCGCTATCACATGATTGGGTGATGCCTTACAACATAATGCATCTGCTAAATGGCATAACTGATGAATTTGATTGTGAGATTTATTCTGTTGCCAGCGGTACGGTAAGTGCTACGTTGGTTCCTTGGTTTGGTGTTGAACTAATGACAAGAATTCCGTCTAAGTGTTCGGCTCGTTTGTGCATATTTTTTAGACCATTGCCTTTAGCACCATTCAGGTCAAATCCTTGGCCATTGTCTGCAATCACCAGCAGAATTTTATCTTTCTGCCGAACCAAACTAATGGTTACTACCGAGGCATTAGCGTACTTGGCGGCATTGTTGAGTGCTTCCTTAAAAATCATGAAGAAGTCATAGTACCGTCCTGTGGGCAATTTGAGGGTATCAAGCTGAGGTGGTAGTTCAAACACATAACGAATGTCTTTTGCCTCTAATACTTCGGCACCAAATTCTTTCATCCGTACAACCAAACTTCCCAAGTTGTCGTTATCGGGCTTGGTAGTCCACACAATATCACCCATGGTGTCCATCATTCGCTGGGCATTTTGGTTAATGCGTCGAAGCAAATCTCGCACACTATCAGGTTGTTTATCAAACTGATTTTGAGCCACTTGACTCAAAATATTGATACTACTAAGGGTAGAACCCACGTCGTCGTGCAGGTCTCGGGCAATTCTGGAACGGGTACGATCATTTTCCTGCAGCTGCTTCACTACTTGCAATTGAGCCTGTTCTTTATCTTGACGCATTTGATTAAATCTGGCACCCAATCCCATCGAAAAAAGTAAGGCTTGCAAAGCATTTCCCAGAAAAACCGCCGTATCAATCAACGGATTAGCCGC
>JBGAVQ010000275.1:0-7597 GCA_044228045.1 Spirosomataceae bacterium | reverse complement strand
GTGTCATTGATTTTCCAGCAGTTTTCGATGAATTGAAACACCAAAACTATAACGGCTATATCATGATTGAACGTGATACCAAAGAGCAACCCAATAACCTGACATCGTTGAAACAGATGGTGAACTATTACTACAAAACGTTAGACTTACCAAGACCCTTTTTTCCTAAATAATCAGTTAATATGAAAAAAACGATTTTAACACTAAGCATACTTTCTTGTTTAGGAGCAAATGCCCAAGACAAAAACCAATTTCAAACCCCGCCGAATTCGGCCAAACCACGGGTTTGGTGGCACTGGATGAATGGCAACATCTCTAAAGAGGGCATTCAAAAAGACCTCGAATGGATGGAGCGTGTCGGGATAGGAGGTTTTCAAAACTTCGACGCCAATTTGTTTACCCCCGTGGTCGTTCCCAAAAAATTAGTCTTTATGCAACCCGATTGGAAAGATGCCTTTAAGTTTACGACCGAACTTGCCGATAAAAAAGGACTCGAAATGGCCATTGCGGGTTCACCAGGTTGGAGCGTAACGGGCGGTCCGTGGGTAAAGCCCGAAGACGGGATGAAAAAGTACGTTTTTACAGAAGCATTGGTAACAGGTGGGAAAAAACAAACTATTCAATTGCCTAAATTACCCGATGTGATTGGTAAGTTTGGTGGAATAGAAACCCATGCTGGTGGTGTGATGGGAGGATTTGTGGGTGAAAGACCACATTTTGCGGCTGATGCTTTTGTGATTGCTTACAAACTACCAAGCAACGAAAAGCACCTGATGGATTTGAATCCTAAAATGACCAAAAGTGGGGGTGATTTTGATACAAAATTATTGCTCGACCACGATGCAAATAAGACCTATTTTCTGCCACCCATGGAAGTTGGCAAAGATATGTGGGTACAGTATGAGTTTGATGCTCCGCAAACTTTCAAGGCTTTTGGCTTGGGCATGGGCGAAGCAGGGGAACTGGCCGAATTCAACGGTGGCCCCACCAATCGTAGCCTAAAAGTGAGCGATGATGGCGTAAATTTCCGAACCATTGCCAAAGTTTCAAACAGTACGCTGCCATTTATTACAACGGGAATTCCTGCAACAACTGCCAAATATTGGAGAATTTGTTTTGAGACGCTTCCTGCCGCTCCCAATCCGATTGCGATGATGATGGGTGCTCCTGCCGATGCCAAACCCGCAGGTACAAACATTTCAGAATTTGTACTTTTCAATACGTCACGCATTGACCAAGCGGAAGATAAAGCGGGATTTTCGGCATGGAAAGAAGATGGTAAACTAAGCGGTGCAGAAAATATAGAGGCTATCGCAACCCAAGATGTGGTTGATTTAACTGGAAAAATGAATAGTGATGGTAGTCTTGAATGGGATGTGCCTGCTGGAAATTGGATGGTGGTTCGTTTGGGTTATTCACTTACGGGGCGTCAGAATCACCCAGCTTCGCCAGAGGCAACCGGTTTGGAAGTTGACAAGCTCGATAAGGAAGCGGTGCGGCGGTACATCAATACCTATTTGGATATGTACAAAGACGCAACAGGGGGATTGATGGGAGCAAAAGGCTTACAATACATGGTGTTGGATAGCTATGAAGCGGGACACATGAACTGGTCGAAAGATTTTCCTGCTGAATTCCAAAAACGCCGTGGGTATGATTTAATAAAATGGATTCCTGTGCTTACGGGTAGAATTGTGAATAGTTTAGAAGCCAGCGAAAAGTTCTTGTGGGATTTTCGTAAAACCATTGGCGAGATGATTGCCGAAAATCATTACGATGTGATAGGAGAGGAGTTGCACAAAAGAGGCATGAAACGCTACACCGAATCGCACGAAGGGGGACGTATATACTTGGCCGATGGCATGGACGTAAAACGTTATTCAGAAATTCCGATGTCGGCCATGTGGACCCCAGGCAGCTTGGCGGGGGGGAACAATGAAGAAGTACGCAGCGAAGCTGACATTCGTGAGGCGGCATCGGTGGCCAATATTTACGGACAAAACATCGTAGCTGCCGAGTCAATGACCTCTATTCAAAATGCCTTTTCGTGGCATCCCGAAAAACTAAAAAGAACTGCCGATTTAGAAATGGCATCGGGATTGAATCGTTTCGTTATTCATACTTCTGTGCATCAGCCACTTGATAAAGGCCCCGGTTTTTCGCTCGGGCCATTTGGTCAATATTTTACACGACTCGAAACTTGGGCAGAAGCGGGTGGAAAAGCTTGGATGGGCTATTTGGGAAGAAGTTCGTATATGTTACAACAAGGTAAAAACGTAGCGGATATTCTTTATTTGTACGGAGAAAATACCAATATCACTTGGATTTGCCGTGAAAAATTGCCGAATATTCCAGCAGGATATGAATTTGATTTTGTCAATTCTTCGGCGTTATTGAATGTAATAAATGCCCAAAATGGCAAATTAGTCGCCAAATCGGGTAATACATATAAAGTTTTGATGTTAGACGAATCTACCAAGTTAATGACGTTGCCCGTTTTGAAAAGAATCAAAACATTGGTAGATGCTGGCGTGAAAGTGATTGGAGCTAAACCCGAAAAATCACCGAGTTTGTCGGATAACGATGCCGATTTCAAGAAATTAGCCGATGAAATCTGGTCGAAATCGAACGTAACAACGTTTGATAAAGTAAATCTGCAACCCGACGTAATTATCAATGGTGCAAAAAACAAAATCTTATTCCGCCATCGTCAAACTCCTACACAAGAAATCTATTGGCTTAACAACCGTAGCGAAAACCCAACCAATGCCGAAATTAGTTTCCGAGTAAGTGGCAAAGTACCAGAATTGTGGAATCCACAAACGGGCAAAACGGAAAAGGTTTCTTATCAAATCAAAGACGGCAGAACAATAGTACCATTGAAATTTGAATCATGGGATGCCTTCTTCATCGTTTTCAAAGACAAAGCAACTGCCAATAGTGTGGCCATTGCAACAAGAGTAGAAACCACTTTGGCAACAATCTCAACACCTTGGAAAGCGAGTTTCAACGATAAAAATGTATCATTTGATAAATTAGCCTCATGGACAGAAAATACTGACAATGATGTGAAATACTTCTCAGGTACGGCTACTTACACTAATACTTTCAAGGCCCCCAAACCCCCAATGGGGGCTTTAGCGGTGTTGGATTTGGGCGAAGTGAAAAACATTGCCGAAGTAATTATAAACGGTAAGAATGTAGGAACCGTATGGAAAAAGCCTTTTAGATTAGACATTTCGGAGGCTTTGCAAGCAGGCGATAATACGATTGAAGTAAGAGTAACTAATCTGTGGGTAAATCGCCTCATCGGTGATGCTCAACCTGATGTAAAGCAAAAAACAACCTTCACGACCATGCCGTTTTACAGGGGTAAAGAAGCGCTTCTACCGTCGGGACTGTTGGGAGAAGTGAAAATCAATGTATTGAAATAGTGGAAAAGCATCTTTTGTTTTATTTAACGCTGACAGGGTTTTAAACCCTGTCAGCGTTTCCTATCTGTACAAATAGAGATCTACTCTTTGTGTACTTATTTGATTAGTAGGAATATTCACGTGGCGGCCTTGATGCGTTTGGTCGCCATTGAGATGTCGTCTTACTTTCCAAGCATTGTTCTCAAAACTACCCTCATCTACTTTCAAAAGTCCTACGTTGAGGTCTTTGTTATCACGGTGTTTGAAGGTAATTACTACTCCAGTCCCTGCTACAAAAAATTCATCTTCACCCTTTTGAATAATCATGGCACTGCCCAACGGCCAGCTTTCTGTTCTTGCTCCAGGAGTCCAACTTAGGGTATAGTCGTGCTTGCAAGTGAGTTCGTACTTGCCCATTCTGACGATGGTTTCTGCTTCATTTTTACTCAACAGTACACCTCTTATTTTACCTTGTCCTTGGTGCGTGGTTATCATTGGGCTAAGTTCTTTGATTAACCCGTACATTTTTCCGAGGGGTTCTTCATCTGGTTTTGCGGTAGATTCTATCGAAAATGGCGAAAATCCCAGACCTTCATAATTAGCAATCGTAAACAAAGCTTTGGCGGCTATGGTATTGTCAAAAGCGTGTTCGGGCACAAACAACACATCGCCTTGGCGGGTATAGAGGTCGCACCAATATTTGAAGTCGGGATTATAAAAATCGGGCGATAGGAAATCTATTGCAGTGCCTGCGGCTTTCCAAATATCCATCAAATGCGGCAATGGTCCTGCACTTGGATAGTTGCCTGGTTCTCTGCCTGTTCTGTTCAACGCCGCATTAACAAACATCGGTAAGTTATACATCTTTTTGCCTGCTTCGGTGATTTTATTAGTGAATTTTGCATAGAAGTAAGCCATGAAAATTTCGTCGGTAGCCAAGCTTTTACCAAAAATATCTTCCCAATTACCTGCTGTTTTATAGCCGTTATTTTTCCAAATTTGGAGCAATTCGGGGACAAGTTTTTCTTTGTTTTTCTGCAAATACTGCATCAATTCGGCAGGAACGGGTTTTTTGAAAGCTTCTTCTGCCAACTGCTGATAATCTCTGGCCGAAGGCAGCATCCCAATCTCATTTTCAACCTGTACCATTATCACCGTATGTTCTTGACTGTCTGTTGCTTTAATAAAAGTCATCAGGTTTTCAAAAGCACGTTTGTCGGCTTGAAATACATTATCGCTAAACGAACTTAGTATTTCTTGGCTACGGCCCGTTTGGTCTTTGACTCGCGGATATTTCTCTTGGTTGCGTTTTACCCAAGCAGGGGCGTGGCTACTCATGCTGTTTTTCCATGAACCAAACCACAGAAAAACTATTTTGAGGTCATTTTTACGGGCTTCAGTTATCAGATTTTGGTACAGCGAAAAATCAAACTTACCCTCTTCGGCTTCTATCAATTCCCAATACACGGGTACTAAAATCGTATTGAGGTGCATGGTTTTAAGTTTAGGCCAAACCGATTGCATATTTTCGAGCGTAGTGGCGGTAGAGTTGCCCAGTTCACCACCAAGAATGATAAAGGGCTTGCCATCCACAATCAATTGGGTAGTATTGCCCTTTTTAGTAAGCAATGGAATTTGGGATTGGCTATTGGCAAAGAATGGAAAGAGAATCGAAACAAAAACAAGAAGAGATGTTCTGAGAGTTTTTTTCATGGATGCTTACTTTACAAGAATTATTAATGAAACGACCGATGCAAATTAAGCAAAAAATAAGTTTTAGGATTACCTACGCTACCTTTTAAACCGATACAAATACGGAGCTTTGTTGGCTGCGCCCGTAAACTTCTTTTCGAGGCGTTCTAAGACGTTCAGGTCAAGAATCATTTTTTGAAAATTGGTACGAACAAACGTCTTTTCACTCACCGCTTCATACACCTCCTGTACTTCTTTCATCGTGAAGGTTTCTGGAAGAAGATTAAAAGCATTGATTTTTTCGTCAATGTGACTTTGGAGCGTTTTGAGGGCTTCGGCTACCATATCGCTGTGGTCCAAAATCATCGGGGGAAGTTCGTGGATATTGTACCATTCGATGGACTCGTCTAAATCTGTTTTTTGGGGAACCACCTTGTTGATGTCCACCAACGCATAGTAACCAATCGAAATAAACCGCTTCGTAAACCAATCGTATTCTCGTTGGCTGTCGTTTTTTGTCCCTAATCGGTCGGTGTTGAAAGAAAGCAACTCATCCAGAAACGCCTTATTGGTTCTGCTTGCTTTGCCAAATACCCGAAATTGTTCCAAGTAAATATCCTGAATGCCCGTACGCTCCCGTAAAATACGCTCGGCAGCTTGGTCTATGTCTTCGTCTTGATCAACAAACCCGCTGGGCAAGGCCCAAAAGTTGCCTTTAAAGTTGATTTTTGGTACTAATACTTTGAGTTGATGGTCTTGGTATCCAAAAATCACGCAATCAATTGAGACTTGGGAGATATAGTTTTGTTGACTTGGGTTTTGCATAAATGGAGGTATGGGATGTGACCGTACGTCTGACTTGATGATAATTCGCCTGATTGTCACTAAAAACAACAGAAACGACGATTGTACTGCAAAGATATAAAATTGAATAAAAATTATTGTATAAAAAATATACAATATAAAAAAATATTTTTACTTTTGTCCTGACAATGGCATAACGCCTTGTTATACAACCCCAAACACAATCATGAAAAAGATACAGCTCTTTATTTTTGTTGCGCTTGTTTCCTGCCTGTCGCTGGCGACTTTTGCTCAAAATAATAAAATCAACTTGAAGCAAATGCGCCTACTGGGCAAGGTGGATGAGCGGTATCAATCGTTCAACGTAGAGATGTGCGAAGTCATTGGCGGCGACTTTTGGATACCTTATAATCTGATAGATTCGGTACGAAAAACCACCAATAAGAAGGGAATTGATGCCTTAAAATGGAAAATTGAACCTATCAATTTGTATGAAAAAAAGCTGCGCAATTTGGCAGCGGCCTTAGGGCCAACCTACGTGAGGGTCAGCGGTACGTGGGCCAATGCTATCTATTTTCAGAATAATGACGAACCCCAAATGGCCACACCGCCAAAAGGTTTTAAGAATGTCCTGACCCGCCCGCAATGGAAAGGAGTCGTTGATTTTTGTAAGGCTGTCAATGGTAAACTTGTGACATCTTTCCCCATTAGCGACGGCATGAGAGATGAAAAAGGAGTTTGGCAGCCCACGCAAGTGAAGTCTATGTTGGACTATACGAAGCAAATCGGCGGAGAAATCGCTGCCGCCGAGTTTTTCAATGAGCCTTCTCATGCTTCGCATGGGGATGCACCCAAGGGCTATAACGGTACCAATTTTGCGACAGAATTTGCCCTTTTTAAAGATTTTGCTACCAAAGCAGCCCCCCAAATGAAAATTATTGGCCCAGGTTCTACGGGCGAGGGCATCCTGCCGTCGGGCTTAGATTTGTCCATAGACCAGCTGCTTTCCCCAGCTCCAAAGCCTACGTTTGAGGTGTTTACTTATCACTATTACGGCACGGTATCAAGACGCTGCATGGGAGGGCAAAAACCTGAGAATGCGTTGTCAGCAGAATGGCTGAGCAGAACCGAAAAAGGGTTGGAGTTTTACGAAAAAGCACGAGATAAATACGTACCCAACGCTCCTATATGGCTCACCGAAACCGCCGAATCTGCTTGCGGAGGGAATCCTTGGGCGGCGACGTATCTCGATAGTTTTCGGTATTTAGAGCAGTTGGGACGGTTGGCCAAAAAAGGCGTGCAAGTGGTCATGCACAACACCCTCGCCCGCAGCGAATACGCCTTGCTCGACCACGATACGCATAACCCTCGTCCCAACTATTGGGCGGCCTTGCTCTGGGGTAAATTTATGGGAACAGAGGTGTATGAGGTAGGTAGCTTAGAAGCTGGTGTTGATGTATTTGTGCATAATCTTAAAGGTAAAAAGAACGGAAAAGCCGTGTTGATTTTGAATACCAATGCCAAAGTCTCTTCGGTAGAGATTCCAGCAAGCGCAAAGCAATATACCCTCACGGCCGACGAATTGATGACCAAAAAAGTGAAGTTAAATGGGGTGGAATTACGACTTAATGGCGAGGAAGTGCCAGCAATTGCAGGTAAAAAAGTAAAAAAAGGAACACTCGAATTAC
>JBGAVQ010000274.1:0-7679 GCA_044228045.1 Spirosomataceae bacterium | reverse complement strand
ATGAATCACGTGAGTGATGGCACGGGTTTGGGTGCAAAACCCTATTCTGATTTGGCACTCCGCTATGCAAAGGCGTTTAACAACAAATTTGCTTTCAAACTAAACGCTGCTTATTTGAAAGGCACTGATTGGTACGCCAACGACTACACCGACATTGACCCCAATACTCCAATAGCCAATAGGGGGTCGAACAACCCGGGCAGAAATGCTTTGAACATTTATGGCGACGAAGTAGCGCAAACCATTGCAGGCATCGGGCGGGTATCACGCACGGGTTACGAAGAAAAAGATTTGGCGCAATATGGCGTGTATAGTCTGAAACTGAATGGGGCTCTGCACTATCGCATTTCCAATAGCTTAGAGGCTATTTATCAAGTCAATTACAGTGGAGGGCGAGCACAATATACAGGTAGTAGCCGTTTTGTGATTAACAATTTTAACCTTGTACAACATCGTTTGGAGTTGAAGGGACGTAATTTTTATGTACGAGCTTATTCTAATCAAGAAGATTCGCAAGATTCGTACAATAGCCGTTCGTTGGGGCAACTCATCAACCGCTCATGGGTAAAAGATTTGAATGGCAATACCGTAGCCGCCAGTGTTGCCGATGCCACGTGGTTTCAGCGTTATACTGCTGCCTTTAATGGCACTATTACTGGCGTAGCCGCCAAAGACAACTCGGCAGCACGTGCTTTTGCCGACCAAGGGCGACTATTGCCTGGGACTTCGGCTTTTGATGCCATCAAAGACCAACTAATCCAAACACAAGGTTTGCAAGGAGCAGGTATTTTTAGTCGTTGTGGCCTGAAACACATCGAGGGCGTGTATGATTTTAGCCCTCATTTGAATAATATATTAAACCTGCAAGTAGGGGCAAACCTCCGGAGATATTACTTAGATACACAAGGAACCTTGTTTGACGATAAAGACAAAAACCTTACCAACGACGAGTCTGGGGCATTTGTACAAGCCTCAAAATCATTACTAAAAGAAAAGTTAAAAATCACGTTGTCAGGTCGTTACGACAAGAATGAAAACTTTGATGGTCGCTTTACACCTCGTGCTTCGGCGGTTTTTTCACCTAATGACAACAACCATTTCAGAGCGTCTTACCAAACAGGTTTCCGAAACCCAGTGATTGGTGACCAATACATCAAACTAAACGTAGGGCCAATTATCATTTTGGGTGGTGCACCAGTCAATTCACAAGGGTTGAATGCTTACGAAAACTCCTATACTGCTGCTTCGGTAGGGGCATTTGCCGGGGCAGCAGGTGCTCAGTTGGGGCAAGGGGTGCCGTTCCCGACAGCCGTGGCCAACAACCTCAGCAAATTGGTAAAGTCAAATGTGCCGTACATCAAGCCTGAGCGAGTGCAGAGTTTTGAGATTGGCTACAAGGGCTTATTCAGTCAAAAAGTTTTGTTTGACATCAATTATTATAACAGCCAATACCAAGACTTTATCATCAACACGGTGGTGATTCGCCCTGCCAGCAATATTCTTTTGCCAGACGGTTCGCTCAATCCAGCCGCCGCAGGAGATATTTTGGGTGGAAAAACACAAGCCTTTCAACTTTATACCAATGCTGCCGATAAGGTTTCGATTCAGGGCGTAAGTGCAGGATTATCGTTTTTGTTACCGCAAAATTATCGCTTAAATACCAACGTCAGTTGGGCAGATTTCAACTTGCTTGATGCTAATCCAAGTAACATCCCAGCTTTTAATACTCCCAAATGGAAAAGCAACTTGGTATTGAGCAACGCCAAACTGACTGACAAATTAGGCTTTAGCGTAGCATGGCATTGGCAAAGTACTTTTGATTGGTACGGCACGTTCAACAGCTTGAACCCTGGGCAAATCAATGCGTATAGTTTGTTAGATGCCCAAGTGAGTTACCGAGTACCAAGCCTCAAATCAGTTATCAAGTTAGGGGCTTCTAACCTGACTAACAAGTATGTAGTACAGGCGTATGGTTCGCCTGCTGTTGGTGGTTTGTATTATTTGTCATTAAATTTTGATGAGTTGTTTCGGTAAATTAGAAACCCGTTAGGTTATAACGACCTAACGGGCCTAAATAGACCTAATTACATGACTTTTCCGACTATCTTGATTTTGTAACGACAACTTATACAGCACGTAGTCAGATAGAGTACATAGTTTTAATGCCATCTGACTTCTCGACTACCTCGACTTTTATCGACTATCTTGACTTATTTAACATGAACAATACACAAAAGAATTGGCTTGCTTTCTTCCTCTGTACCATTAGTTATTTATTAGGCGGCACTGTCTCGACCTTGATGTCAGTTTATTTGCCTGTCGCCGTTCCTGAATTGCTCGGCGAGCGCATTTCTGAAGCTCGTCTGGGTGAAGTGGGGGCTTATATTAGTGCCATTTTTCTGTATGGTTGGATGGCTGGAGGACTACTTTTTGGCATCATTAGCGACCGTATTGGGCGTAAAAAAGTATTGGTATTTGTTACCGCTTTGTATGGATTCGCTACGCTACTCATTGTGTTTGTGCCAAATTGGTACGTGTTGGTGGCGTATCGTTTCTTTGCAGGTATGGGCGTTGGTGGCGTGATATTGATTGCAACGGTCTATATTTCAGAGATTTGGGCAGAACAAACCCGCCCCGTTGTTGTAGGGATTTTAGCAATTGCTTTTCCTATTGGTATTGTAGCAACAGGTGGATTAAATGTCCTTTTTTCGGAATGGAGACAAGCCTTTTGGCTGGGCATCATCCCGATTGTAGATGCCGTCTTGATTTGGGTTTTATTACCCGAATCCCCGAAATGGACGAGCAGAGACAAAACCGAAAAATCAACGTATGCGACGATTTTCAAACCAGCTTATCGGGCAAATTTAGTAAGAGGGTCGGTTATTTTTGGTGCGGTACTCATTGGGCTTTGGGGTATATTTTCGTGGCTGCCCACGTGGGTACAAACCCTCTTGCCTGATGGCCAAAGCGGACAACAAGAGCGGGGCGTTACCATGATGCTATTGGGTATTGGTGGCATTGTTGGTGGTACGCTTTCGGGTTTTCTGGTTCGTTTTTTGGGCAATCGCAATACGTTGATTGTTACTTTTTTAGGCTTAATTGTGGCCTGTTGTTTGCTCTTTTTGACCAACCAACAATTCAGTAAAATGGTATATCTCGAAACGGCCCTGTTGTCCTTGTTTTTTGGCATTAGCCAAGGTTCGCTTTCAAGCTATATTCCTGAATTATTCTCGACGGCCATTCGGGCAACAGCTACGGGTTTTTGCTTTAATATTGGTCGGTTTTTTACTGCAACAGCCGTATTTTTTGTAGGTTCATTAGTTGCCTTTTTTGGTGGGTTTGGCAATGCATTGCTCACCTTTTCGGTTATGTTTTTGATTGCGCTACTGGTGGCTTACCTCAGTAATGAGAAGAAAATTGAAAAAAATTAAAACACTAAAAAACTATGCCACATATTCCATTACCAGCTGGCGTACCGGGCATTCGCAGCTTGGTTATGTACCGCCCCGATACAGGCAAGCCACTCTATGAGTTGGCTCAAATTTTATTGCGAGAAGATTCACCCCTCAGCCCTGCCGAACGTGAGTTGATTGCCACCTACGTGTCGTCCCGAAACGAGTGTGTTTTTTGTGCCAGTAGTCATGCGGCGGCGGCTCGCTACCTGTTTCAAGACGAAGCCCAAACGGTAGATTTTGTGTTGGAAGATTATCAAAACGCTCCAATTTCGGACAAACTGAAAGCCTTACTAATCATTGCGGGAAAAGTGCAAGCCGATGCCCGAACAGTAAGCGACGAAGACGTTGCTTTGGCCCGAAAATTTGGTGCAATCGACCGAGATATTCACGACACGGTGTTGATTGCTGCTACGTTTTGTATGTTCAATCGTTATGTGGACGGACTCGCTACGCTTACCCCTACTGATGCAGGTGCTTACGAACAAATGGGTGAAAGAATGGGAACGCTTGGCTATCGCCTCCCCACCCCCGAAGGGGGAGTTGGTGAGTCTCATTTTAATCCCCCCATCGGGGGTTAGGGGGCTATGGCTCATATTCAGATAGATGAAACCTTTCCCGGAATGCGAAGTCTCTTGGCATACCGACCTGCCATTGCGCCTCCTTTGATGGCATTGATGGAACTAATGATGCGAAGTGACGAAGGGTTGAGCAAAGGTGAAAGAGAGCTGATTGCCGCTTTTGTTTCGTTTTTGAATGGTTGCGTTGGTTGCCATCAAATTCATGGCGAAGTAGCACAGTGCTTTTTTGAAAATGACGAAACCTTGGTCGAAAAAGTAAAGCAAAGCTATGAAAACGCCCCCATTTCAGACAAACTAAAAGCCTTACTGAGCATTGCCAGTAGTGTGCAAAAAGGTGGGAAATTTGTAAAAACGCAACAAATAGAAAAGGCAAAAAACGAAGGAGCAAGTGATGCAGAAATTCATGATACAGTTTTGATTTCATCGCTTTTTTGTTTGTTTAACAAGTACATTGATGGCTTAGGGATTGTCTCAAAAGATACACCTGAAACCTTAAAAGCAAGGGCAAAAATGATAGCAACTTTTGGCTATTCGCACTAAAAAAACTGGTTGTGCTAAGATTGTTATGCTATTTTCAGGTCAGACGGGGTCGCCCAGACGCTCCGTCAGACTATTACTCAGTATTACATTTTACGGGCTACCAAAAAACTCAATAATGGCACACATCACATTAACCGAAGAACTACCCGGCATACGGGGATTGATGGCGTTTAGACCCACTACGGCTACACCGCTAAATGCCTTGGCAGAAGTATTGCTTCGCTCCGACGAAGGCCTTAGTAAAGGTGAACGAGAGCTGATTGCAACCTTTGTTTCGTCGTTGAACGACTGTTTTTTTTGTCAACGTATTCATGGGGCGGTGGCGCAATATTATGCTACCGAAGACGAGCATTTGGTTGATAAAGTGAAATATGACTATTTGAATGCACCCATTTCAGAACGCATGAAAGCGCTGCTCACTATTGCCAAGTATGTGCAACAAGGTGGCAAGTTTGTAACCACTACCCACATCGAAAAAGCAAAAGCCCTCGGTATCAGTGATTTAGAAATTCATGATGCAGTACTGATTGCCGCTGCCTTTTGTATGTTTAACCGATATGTAGATGGCTTAGGAACTTTTGCGCCCGATGCCCCCGAGATGTACAGGGAACGAGCCAGAAAAATCGCTGAAGAAACAGGTTATGCGGGCTCATTGCCACAATAAAAAATTCTCTCGAAAACAATTGATAATCAAATAGTTTTCGAGAGAATATCTGTTTTTTATACCTACAAAAGTTAGGCAGTACCTTTCAAGATTTTATTCCAGTATAGCCACGGCAATACGTATTTTTTGAGAATCCACATGGTCCAACGAGGTATGGCTTGGTCAAACGGGAAGGTCATTTTGGGTGTATTAGAATAGTCAAACTCGGCTAACATTAACTTGCCGTATTGAGTAGGTATGGGGCAAGCACTGTAGCCGTCGTATTGGGCTTTGGCGGCTTTGTGGTCTAAGTAAGCTAACAAGTTTTCTACTACCACAGGCACTTGTTTGCGAATGGCCGCCCCAGTTTTGCTGCACGGCGCATTAGTGCAGTCTCCACAGGCAAAAATATTGGGGAAACGACTGTGTTGCATGGTGTTTTTATTGATTTCAACATAACCCAAAGGACTGTTGGGGTCAGCTAAGGGGCTGTTTTTGATAAAGTCTGGTGCCGACTGAGGTGGTACGGCGTGGCAGAAATCAAACTGTACCGTTACCTTTTTAGCATCTCCTTCCTTTTGGGCTTCACTAATGCCATAACAACCTGCTTGCAAGGTTGAAAGACTACTCTTTAAGTTGTCATCAGATTCTTTTGTTTCAAAAGTCAGGGTTTTATTCTTGCCGTCAATTTCAACAGTATTACTCAAAAAATGAGTGTGGATGTTGTTTTTAGCTACTACTTTTTTGAGTGTTTCGGCGTATTCTTTCACTCCAAAAATAACCCCAGCCCCCGAAACATAGTGAACATCGCATTTGTCCAAAATACCTTGTTTACGCCAATAGTCACAGGCTAAATACATGATTTTGTGAGGTGCGCCACCACATTTGATTGGCGTAGAAGGGTTGGTAAAAACAGCCGTTCCGCCTTTAAAATTCTTGATAAGTTCCCATGTGTAAGGAGCAACATCAAACGAATAATTGCTTGATACTTGGTTCTTGCCCAAGGTATCTTTAAAACCCTTGATTTTGCCCCAATCTAACTGAATACCAGGGGCTACAATAAGGCTGTCGTATGTGTAAACTTGACCACTATTACCAGTAACTTGATTTTGTTCGGGTTCAAAAGTAGCTACGGCATCTTTGAGCCAAGTTGCTCCTTTGGGTATAAAATCAGCTTCGGCTTTTTCGGTGTCTTTGATGTCAAATTCTCCAGCACCTACGAGCGTCCAAGCAGGTTGGTAGTAATGTTTATCCGAAGGCTCAATGATACCGATTTGTAGCGACGACTTTTTGATGAGTAATTGTGACGCTGCCGAAAGCCCAGCATTGCCACCGCCAACAATCAGCACTTGAAAATGCTTTTTCATAATGAAAGTGGTTTAGTTAAATTTTTCATCAAAAATGTACTATATATCCCAAGAGTTCTGTGACAAAAGTTACACGACAATAAATTTTTAGTTAGAAACAACCCCTTTTGCAGTCGAATTTGCTTCTATTATTGATTTTCCGTATTGTTTTGCTTCTATGGCTTTATTTTTATCGTATTTGACGAAAATGTTAATCCAAATTCGGCGGGCAAACCGAAAGAAAAATGGAGTTAGTAAAACCAGCGAAGGCACCACAAAATACAGTAAATCAATGGGATCTCCTCCATAAATGCCAACATATCCCACAAAACTTGTGACTACAAAAGCCACATTTAAGGCATAGCTTACATACATTGAACCTGTATAAAAACCAGGCTCTGGTTCAAAATTTTCGCCGCAATGACTACATTTCTTGTGAATTTTGTCAAACTTTTTCCAATTGAAAAAGTAATTAGTTACAAAAAAATCTCCTTGATGGCAACGTGGGCACTTGTTAAAGAGAATACTATATAACTTAGTTCCTTTGAGCATGACGGTAGGGGCGTTTTGTCAATTAGGTAATTTGTTTTTGAGGTAGCCGTAAGTCCAGGTGCCAGCAACAGCACTTAACAAAGTAGCCAACACTACTACATAACCACTGCCAATTTGGGCAAAAAGTGGACCCGGGCAAGCACCTGTAATAGACCAGCCTAAGCCAAAGAGTAAGCCACCGTAGATTTGTCCTTTTTGAAATTTTTTCGGATGAAACTCAACAGCTTCGCCAGATAAGGTATTGATACTGAATTTTTTGATTAAAAATACAGAAACCATGCCTACTACTACGGCACTACCAATTACGCCGTACATGTGAAAACTATGTAGCCGAAACATTTCTTGAATACGAAACCACGAGATGATTTCGGCTTTGATAAATACAATGCCAAACATAATGCCTACAATCAAGTACTTGATGTTGCTTGTCCAACCTTCGGCTTTTTGCATATCGTTGGGGGCATCACAAACAAAGGGTTGTTCGGGCTGTTTGAGTGGTGGGGTTAAAATATCGTTTTGCATGTTATTTTCTTGTGAATAAGATGATTAAAATAGTTTGAAAATG
>JBGAVQ010000273.1:0-7718 GCA_044228045.1 Spirosomataceae bacterium | reverse complement strand
CCTTTTGGGACTCTACGGCCCACGCCATTACCCACAACATCATGCTGGGTGGTGGCCTCAAATTACCTACTGGCAAGTACCAGTTTGACACCCAGTCTGTTTTAGAAGTAGCCAATGCTAATTTTCAGTTAGGCACAGGAAGCCTTGATTTCATGGCCAATGTCATTCATACCATGCGCTACAAAGACTGGGGGATAAACACCAATTTGACCTACAAAATGAATACTTCTAACAAAAACCAGTATCGTTTCGGCAATCGTTTTACGGCCACTTCGTCAGTATTTAGAACTATTACTATTGGCGAGCTCACGCTTTTGCCCAATGCAGGGCTTTATTATGAGCATAGTGCTCTAAATCAGCAAAATAACCAACCAAACTCGCTCACAGGTGGTGATTTACTGGCTGTTTCAACGGGAATGGAGGCTTATTTTAAACAGTTTTCGGTAGGAATCAATGGCCAAATGCCGGTAGCACAAAATTTAGTGAGTAAAGAAATTAAGCAAAACACACAAGTAGCGGTTCATGTTACGGTTATGTTCTGAAATGCCGACAATCACTACAAAAACCATCATTAACATGAAAAGCTGCTGCCTAAAAGAAGGAGATAAGCGCTAAAAAAATCTTATTTGAGATCTTTCAGCATCAGTTTAGCCACTTTGGGATCAACGTGAACGGTATCATGCTCAAAATCTAACTTTATTCTCCATTTTTGAAGTGTTGCTACACCCAAAATGGCTTCTTCCAAAAGGTTTGGCACAACCATAAACTCATCAGAAAGCATGATGTCGTCAATATAGAAATCAAGTCGAACAGCGTGTTTAATTTCGAGATAGTGTCCTTCGCTGGCAGTGGCAACGAATTTTGGATGACGGAGTGGTATGAGTTTTTCTAAATCCTCTACATAGTCTGGATTAACACAAGAAAAGGTTGCGCCAGAATCAAACAAAGTATAAAGGGATTTCTCTCCCAACGAACCTTCGTAACGTAATGGAAATTTAAGAATAGACATGACAGATTTTTGTAACTTGTGCCACTCAAAATTAAGATTTTTCCATCAACTAACTATTTCTCCATGAAAATCACCCGCAAAACTGCCCTTCAATCGCTTTTTGGGGCTTTTATCACATTGCCAGCTTTGGCAAAAAGCCAGCAAATGAAGGACTTAACCTCTTTTAAAGAAGAATTTTTGCCTGCTTGGAAACGGTCAATGGACTATACCTTAGCCGTATTCAACCAAATGCCCGAAGAAAAATTAGACTTTAAATACACGCCCGAATCGTTTTCATTTCGCACCCAATTTGTGCATTGTATCAATTTTACCTCGGGGCAAATTGCTGGTCGGTTTGGTGTAAAAGACCCTTATGAAAAACCTGAAAAACCATGGAACAAACTCACAAAAGCTGAGTTAGCCACCGAAATCAAGGGTTTTTATGCTTGGATTGAGAAAGTGGTAAAAGAAACACCAGCTGCCAAATTGCTTGAAATGGAGAATTTTGCTGGCGATAGTATCCCAAAATGGCGATTTTTTTATGCGATGGAAAACCACATCATCCACCATCGAGGTCAAGCCATTTGTTATGTAAGGTTATGCGGAGTTACTCCCGAAAGTTATGTAGGCTGGTAATGTATTAGTTTATCTTTTCATGCTTCGAGTCCCGTCTTCCATCCACGCCGACCAATTTGAGTCTTTAAAGATTCAAGACACCATGTTTGTGGCGTATAGGAGTGATGTGTATCCACTCAAAAACGAAGTTTTTTTTGAAGAACACGCTGTTATTTATGTATTAGAAGGCGAAAAACGGTTTGTAAGCCCTCACCAAGAAGCTCACGTGCAGCGGGGCAATGTGTTGTTCATCAGGCGAGGGTACTACCTCATGTCGGAGTCTATTGACAAAGCCTACAAAAGCCTTGTTTTCTTTTTTCCTGAGAAGCTCCTTAAAGAGTTTGTAGGGCAAAATCGAGAATTGTTTGATGAGTTAGCTACACAAGAAGACGGTTTTTCGCCCGTGTTGGTGTTGGAATCTACGCCCAGTTTTGAAAAATTCACAGAATCTATTTTACCCTATTTTTCTTCAAAAAGCCCGTATCTCAACCAATTTCTTAGGCTAAAACTACACGAACTCCTACTGCATTTAATAGAGATAGATACATCCCAAGAACTCAAAATCTTACTTTTCAGTCTTTACAAAGGGCAAAAAACAGACTTGGATTACCTGATAAACAATTACTATCTCAAACCACTGTCTATCAATGAATTAGCTCGCTTATCGGGTAGAAGTTTATCAGCATTTAAGCGAGACTTTGAGCATCAATTCCATACTTCACCTGCCCTCTGGATTAAGCACAAACGTTTGGAATACGCTTCTTTTCTACTCGAAAACTCTTCTCAAAACGTCTCGGAAATCGCTATGGAAATTGGCTACGAAAGTGTATCGCATTTTATTAAAGCCTTCAAAGAAAAATACGGTTTTACGCCCGTTTCCTACCAAAGAGCCAAAATCGCTATTGTTTGAACTTGTGGCGTTATCGGTCTTTTGTGATTGTTACTCAATTTTGTGGCGTGAAATTTATTTTCAATTCATATCAATATGAGCAAAACCACCTTATTCGACAAAGTTTGGGATGCGCACGTTGTTCGTAAAATCGAAGACGGCCCCGACGTGTTTTTTATTGACCGCCACTTCATTCACGAAGTCACCAGTCCAGTGGCATTTTTGGGCCTCGAAACCCGAGGCATCGGTGTAATGTTTCCAGAGCGAACCTTCGCCACTGCCGACCACAACACCCCCACCATCAACCAGCACTTGCCCGTGCAAGACCCGCTTTCGGCCAACCAGCTGAAAGCACTCGAAACCAATTCGGCCAAATATGGCATTTCGCACTGGGGCTTGGGACACCACAAAAACGGAATCGTACACGTAGTAGGCCCCGAAAACGGCATCACACTCCCCGGCATGACCATCGTTTGTGGCGACTCGCACACCTCTACACATGGTGCTTTTGGCGCTATTGCCTTCGGTATTGGTACATCGGAGGTCGAAATGGTGCTATCGTCGCAGTGTATCATGCAGCCTAAACCCAAGAAAATGCGCATTACCGTTAATGGAAAATTGGGCAAAGGTGTGTTACCTAAAGACGTGATTCTGTACATTATCTCGCAGATTTCAGCCAGTGGTGCCACAGGGTATTTTGTAGAATATGCTGGCGACGTGTTTGAGAACATGAGCATGGAAGGTCGTATGACCGTCTGCAACATGAGTATAGAAATGGGTGCTCGTGGAGGCATGATTGCCCCTGACGAAACTACATTTGCCTACCTCAACGGAAAAGAATTTGCTCCAAAAGGCGAGGCATGGGACAAAGCCTTAACGTACTGGAAAACCCTCAAAACTGACGAAGGAGCTACTTTTGACGTAGAACTGACCTATGATGCTGCTGATATTGAGCCACAAATTACCTACGGAACTAATCCGGGTTTAGGTACTGGCATTACCAAGCACATCCCGAAATCAGGAGCTGTAAAAGACGGAAAAGCCAGCTACGAAAAGTCACTCAACTACATGGGTTTTGCCGAAGATGAATCCATTTTGGGTAAAAAAGTAGATTACGTATTCATCGGTAGCTGCACCAATGGCCGCATCGAGGACTTCCGTGCATTTGCTTCTATCATCAAAGGTCGCAAGAAGGCAGAACACGTAACGGCTTGGGTAGTGCCAGGCTCGCACATTGTAGAAGCGCAGATTAAAGAAGAAGGCATTTTGGATTTACTGCTCGAAGCAGGTTTTCTGTTGCGTCAGCCTGGTTGTTCGGCGTGTTTAGCCATGAACGATGACAAGATTCCTGCTGGAAAATACGCTGTAAGTACCTCAAACCGCAACTTTGAAGGCCGCCAAGGGCCAGGTGCAAGAACCTTATTGGCAAGCCCACTCGTAGCCGCCGCTGCCGCCGTCATGGGGGTTGTTACTGACCCCAGGGATTTGCTTTAATTTCTTACCGCCAAGACGCTATGACGCAAGGAAATAAACAAAAAAACTTAGCGTCCTTGCGGTTCAAGAGTATTCACCGCCAAGGCACTATGACGCAAGGAAATAAACAAAAAATCTTAGCAGTAAACCCATACTACCTCATGACAAAAGAAGAATATGAACGACTTGCAAAGGAAATATTCTTGGCTTGTTTGGAAGTTCATAAAATAATGGGACCAGGTTTACTGGAATCTGTCTATGAGTTGTGCTTAATGAAAGAACTACAATTGCGAAATGTACTTGCGGAAAATCAAGTAGCAATTCCGTTGATATTCAAGGGGTTTGAGTTGTCAAAAGAGTATCGAATTGACATTTTAGTTGAAAAAGAAATTATCATCGAACTCAAAGCAGTAGAAGGAATTCTTCCTATTCATGAAGCTCAACTCATTTCTTATTTAAAATTAGCTGAGAAAAAATTAGGGTTTTTAGTCAATTTCAACGTCCCCGTCATCAAAAGTGGTTTTAGGCGATTTGTCAATAATTACTGAAAATCTTAGCGACTTTGCGTCCTTGCGGTTCAAGAATATTCACTGCTAAGACACTATGACACAAGGAATTAAATAAAGAAAACAACCAAACCAATGGCATACGATAAATTCACGGTAGTGCGCTCATCAGCCGTACCGCTTCCACTCGAAAACGTGGATACCGACCAAATCATCCCTGCACGCTTCTTAAAAGCCACCAAGCGTGAAGGCTTCGGCGACAACTTATTTCGTGACTGGCGGTACAATCCCGACAACACACCCAAACAAGATTTCGTCCTAAACAACCCCATCTATTCAGACGAAGGGTCACCCCGCAAAATTTTAGTAGCTGGACGCAACTTCGGTAGTGGTTCCAGTCGTGAACACGCCGCTTGGGCCATCTACGACTGGTAACTCCCTGAATATTGGCATTTTACCAGTAACGGTAAGCCCTGAGTTTTTAGACAAAATTTTCTTGGCAATTGAAGCTGATCCCAATGCCGAACTGGAAATCAACTTACCCGAGCAAACCATTACTATTGTGGCAACTGGCGACCAAGAGAGTTTTCCTATCAACGGCTACAAAAAGCATAACATGATCAATGGCTTCGACGACATAGACTATCTTCAAGCCATGAAAAGCGAAATCAAAACCTTCGCCGAAGCAAGTCTGTATTAATTTCGAATGATAGCATGAGTGTATTTAAAAACATCCATTCTATCACGCCAACATTCCTCATTAAACAATGACCAAACGTCATATCGAAATAATGGATACGACACTCCGTGATGGTGAACAAACCAGCGGCGTGTCTTTTTCGGCCTCTGAAAAACTAACCATTGCCCAACTTTTGCTTCAAGAGGTAAAAGTAAATCGCATCGAAATAGCTTCGGCACGGGTTTCAGATGGCGAGTTTCAGGCTGTTAAAAAAATAACGGCTTGGGCCGCCGAAAACGGCTACATAGACCAAGTTGAAGTGCTGACTTTTGTAGATGGCGATACGTCCGTAAACTGGATGCTCGAATCAGGGGCCAAGGTGCTTAACCTTCTCACCAAAGGCTCGTTGAATCACCTCACGCACCAACTCAAAAAAACACCCGAACAGCACTTTTCCGAAATTGCAGAGGTTATTACCTTGGCTCGTTCAAAGGGCATCAAATGTAATGTGTATTTGGAGGATTGGAGCAACGGTATGCGCAACTCAAAAGACTATGTACTTGATTATCTGGACTTTCTGACGCAGCAACCCATCGAACGAGTACTCTTGCCTGACACACTGGGCGTATTGATACCAAGCGAAGTGTATGAGTACATCAGCCTGATTGTCAATCGCTACCCTAACACCCATTTTGATTTTCATGCCCACAACGACTATGATCTGAGCACCGCCAACGTACTCGAAGCCGTCAAAGCAGGGATTCATGGCTTGCACCTGACCGTGAATGGCATGGGCGAACGAGCAGGCAATGCACCGCTATCAAGTGCCATCGCCGTGCTAAACGACTTCATGCCTTCGGTGAAAACTTCGGTAGCTGAAAAGTCGCTTTATACGGTGAGCAAGTTAGTCGAGACGTTTTCGGGTTTTCGTATTCCTGTCAATAAGCCAATTATTGGTGAGAATGTTTTTACCCAAACCGCTGGTATTCATGCCGATGGCGACAACAAGAACAACCTGTATTTCAACGACTTAATGCCAGAGCGTTTTGGCAGAAGGCGGAAATATGCCTTGGGCAAAACCTCTGGAAAGGCTAACATCGAGAAGAACCTGCAAGAGTTGGGCATTAAACTCGCCAACGACGACCTCAAAAAAGTCACGCAGCGCATCATCGAACTCGGCGACCGCAAGGAGATGGTTACTCGAGAAGATTTGCCCTACATTATTTCTGATGTGTTGGACAGCAATACCATCGAGGAGAAGGTGGTTATTCTGAATTACGTACTTACTCATTCTAAAAATCTACAACCTTCGGCCACGCTACAAGTGCAGATTGGCGAGCAGATTTTTGAGGAAAACTCGCAGGGAGATGGTCAGTACGATGCCTTTATGAATGCCTTGAAGAAGATTTATCGCAAAAAACAAATCGAGTTGCCCCTCCTTACCGACTACGCCGTGCGGATTCCACCAGGCGGAAAAACCGATGCCCTCTGCGAAACCATCATTACTTGGCAAATCAATGGAAAAAGCGTAAAAACCCGTGGATTAGACTCGGACCAGACTGTTTCGGCCCTCAAAGCCACGCAGAAAATGTTGAATATGATTTAATCGTTGTTTCCTTTTTTCAACCACAGAGTTGCACGGAACTATGGCACGGAGTTACACAGAGTTTGATAATCTTACTGAAAAAATCTTGAAATGTGCTTATGAGGTTCATACTACCCTCGGGCCTGGACTTTTGGAAAGTGCATACAAGGAGTGTTTGGCTTACAAGCTCAGTAAAGTCGGATTGATTGTGGAGAAGGAAAAACCGATGCCCCTTGTTTTTGAAGAGGTAAAACTCGAATATAGTTACAGGATAGACATTTTGGTTGAGAACGCTATTGTATCTGTCGAAGCCCTCAATGAAGTACACACTGCCCAAGTGTTGACTTATATGCGTTTGGGTAAATTTAAAATAGGTTATCTCATGAATTTCAATGTAGCAAGCCTACGAAACGGAATCAAAAGATACGTACTCTAAAACCTCCGTGTAACTCGGTGTCCAACTCCGTGTTACTCCGTGGTTAAAACAAACTCAAAATAATGGCAAAAAAACACATTCTCGTAGTTCCCGGTGACGGTATCGGGCAAGAAGTAACCACCGTCGGAAAGAAAGTATTGGAGAAAATCGCCGAGAAATTCGGCCACGAATTCACCTACGACGAAGCCCTCATTGGCCACGTCGCTATTGAAGCCACTGGCGACCCGCTACCCGAAGAAACCCTCGTGAAAATGCGGGCTTCGGATGCCGTTTTGTTCGGTGCCATAGGCCACGCCAAGTACGACAACGACCCTCATGCCAAAGTGCGCCCCGAACAAGGCTTGCTCAAAATGCGCAAAGAGCTGGGTTTGTATGCCAACCTACGCCCCATCAAGCTGTTCGACGAGTTGTTGGATGCATCAAGTATCAAACCCGAAATCTTGAAAGGTGCCGATATTCTGTTCTTCCGTGAACTCACCGGCGACGTGTATTTTGGCAAGCGTGAGCGTATTGACAACGGCAACACCGCCTACGATACCATGATTTA
>JBGAVQ010000272.1:0-7719 GCA_044228045.1 Spirosomataceae bacterium | reverse complement strand
AAAGGTCGGCGAGGTTTTGAACCTCGCCGACCTTCGAAAAAATGACACATACAATCACCCAACAAAGTAGAGAAGAGCTATTGCAAGAAGCTCAAAAGTTAATTAAGCAAGCCAACGATTTCTTGGTTTCAGAAGGTAAAGTGGTTGATTTTGGGAAATACCTCACCATCAAACGTTATTGCCAAAAATACGGAATAAAAGACGAATCAGTAGTAACCAATTGGATACGTCGAGGGATAATACCGCCCGAAGACATAGCCATCATAGAAGAACTCAACGGCCTCCGAATGATTCGTGATAGAAGCTATAAATGATTTTTCACCGTTGTTGGTGTTAGTTCACCAACAACCTGTACGAAAGGAATTTTAATCGGGATATTGCTGTCGCCAGTGTCCCCCCTCTGGTGCTGGCTTTCAGCCAGTTCCTACAATGACAAGGCTTAAAGCCTTAAAATGATGAGTACTGGGCACAGCCCAGTACCAGTTTTTTCACCGTACCACCAACCCATACGAAAGCAATTTTAATAGGGATATTGTTTCGCTAATGTCCTCAGGCTACGACACCAACAACAGTAGGCAATCGTCACTCCATCGGCTCTACCATAATTACGTCTTCTTTTTCTACAATCACCTGACCATCAGCTAAATCCCGGGTTTTGCGGATGTACTTGCGGGGGGTTACAATCACCGGACAAAGGCTATCAGTTTTACGCTTAGAATAGTATGCTGCCAACTGCGCCGCCCGCTCGATAACAGGGTTGGGGAATTTTTTGCCAGCCTGATGCCGTATTATCACATGCGAACCTGCCACATCACGGGCGTGTAGCCATAGGTCTTCTTTGCGGGCATAGCGTTGGGTAAGTAAGTCGTTATTTTTGGCATTTCGCCCAATCAAAAACTGAAACCCCATAAACTCTACATTACGAAAAAGTTGTTTGGGAGTCTGCACCTCTTTTTCTTGATTTTCTAATTGGTTATCTTTCAGGTATTTACGGAAATGTCTCAGATTTTCTATTTGTTCAATCGTTTGCAAGTGTCCTTTGAGTTCCACTACCTCTTGTTCTTTTAGCTCAATGTTTTCGCTAAGTTTCTCAACCTCTATTTTCTCATTTTTGCCCTTTCTATAATAGTTTTCAGCATTTTTTTGAGGAGAAAATTCGGCTTTCAGCTTGATGTGGATTGGCTTATCTCTGTAAAAATCATACAACTCTACAACTTCTGCTTTTTCGGGAATTTCGTGCAGGTTTGCCATCAAAATATGCCCAATTTCTTCGTGCTTTACTTCATCTTCAAGTGAGTCAAGTTTATGATATTGGTGTTCAATATATGCACTTGTTTTAGCTATACGTTTTTGTAAAACCCTGATTATCTGACTCTTTTCTCGCTCAATGGCACTAATCTTGGTGTAGGCATAGTAAAATTCATTGGAGGCAATAAGTGGGTCAGTGAATGTTTTTTGCACCTCGCCAATGGGCAAAAGGGCAAGCGTAGGTTGGTGGTTGAGGTTGGTGAGGTAATAAGTCGGGTTTTCTAATTGGGGCAAGATTCGCTGAATGTTTTGCCAATGCTGTTGGTGGTCAGTGGGGACACTGACCACGGCATGGTTTGCTTCATCTCCCAGAGAGAGTAGCTGAGGAGCGAGGTACTTTCCCCACGTCGGAAATAGTTTTTTGTAATCGTAATTAGCTCGCTCAAAGGCTTCATACCTTTGGTCAATAGGTCGATCTAACTCGTTAATTTTTAGGTTGTTATCGGCAAGTAACTTGCTATGAAAAAGGTCTATAACGGCTATGCCTTGAAACAGAATCAGGTTTGAACGATTACCAAATAGTTTGAATAATAGTGTAAATCCTTGTTCAAATTCAATGGCAAAGGCTCGTTCGTTCAAGAACTGCTTTACGCCAACTACATGAAGATCAATGAGTTCTGAGAATAAGTCAATGGAGTTTTTGGAAGCCCGCCGAAATTCGTCAGGAAAATTGAGGCAGACAAAATCGGGACGAATAACCGCTTTGATGTAAAACTCCCGCCGATGTTTCCACTGCTTACCATCGGTGCAAAAACCCAACACGAGTTCGTCTTTTTCTTGACTAAAACACTCCGCCAAGACCAAACCTTTGAGTTGCTCGTGAAGTTTACGAGAGAGCTGCCTTAAGAAATAATAATTCGTTTGCATCGTTACCACCGTTCCATTATGGTGGCAAAGGTAACGTTAAATAATGAGACAATTGGAACTACCCATGTTGTGGGCTAAAAACAGAAATCTATGGTGTTTTCAGCATGCCCACTCACTTCCTCACAAGCTTTTTACTGATGCTTCGGCTTTCTCTTTTATAGTTTTTTGAGCGAGAGCAATAGCCTTTTGTATTTTTGGGGTGATCCCTCCTGCCAATAGGTTTTCCATTTTGCCGAGGGCATCTTCATAGTATTTGCCCCAAACTTCCAAAATATGGCTTTCTGAGTCTTTTGTTGCGCCTTTTTGAATGGCCTCTTGACTCAATTTTGTCTCAATATCAAGCCGTTTTGATGCCGATTCTTGAAGTTCTTCAACCAAAAAGAGTGCTGTTTTTTCGTCGGTACTTGTCAAGGTCATGGCCGAAACCAGTGCCGAAACGCCTACGTTTTTCATTTCCCATGCCGATACGTTTTCTAACCTATCGGCATCTGTGTGGTAAAAAACATCTGTAAAATGCCACATTAACAGTCCTGGTAAGTTGGCATCTAAAAATGGCGTGTGGTCTGAGCCACCCTCATAAGGATTGGTTTTCACAACCCAGCCATTGGTTTTGGCTTGGTCGAGGCAACGATTCAAGATAAAATCATTGAAATAATGAGGTTTAATAGCCTTTTCAGGCAAAGGTCGCCCGCCCCATTCAGAGTGTTTTTCGTCGCCTCTGGTCCACACGGCAGAGGGATCAGGCATTTTTTCAATAAGAAACGTACCACCTGTTTTTTGGGTGTCTTCGCCTACCATGTCGAGGCTCATGCCCCATTGGATACCTTTGGCACGTACAGAATCTTCCGTCACATATCGTCTGGTCGAAACGATTTCGTCGCCCCACAAAAACGTTAAACTCCGTTGCGGAGCGTAGCTTCCTGTTTTACTCATTTCGGCAGTAACCCGAGCCATTTCTGCTAAGGTTCCTACGCCCGTTGCATTGTCGTTGGCACCAGGCTCTTGCACGTGGGCCGAAAACACAAAACGCTCTTGTGAAAATGATTTGCCCTTTACATCGGCTACTAATGTCAATTCCTCAGATGGGTAGAGTTTGGTTTCGGTCTTGACTCGCAACCTAACTGGCCCTTTGCTGAGTGCCGCTTTGAGGCGGTCTTTGGCACGAGTAGAAAGAATAATGCCGAAGGTGTTTTTGAAGTCTTTGCCGAGTTGTATGCCCGAAAACTGGATAGAATTAGGGTATTTTTGAGGCTGTGTATATGCTGGAATACTGTAACCTAAAGCCCCAATTGCTCCTCTGTTAATAGCAGTACGATGCACTTGTCCAACACCTTGTTCAGCAAAAAGAATTTTACCCGTTAAGTCCATTTTGTCTAACTCTTCCTTACTGGGTTTAGCGATATAAACAACCTCTGCCTCAATGCCTTCGGGTGGGGTATTGCCCGAATTGATGGCCAACATGTTGCGATTGGTCTTGAATTCTAAAAGTGGTTCTGCTTCGCCCACAATCTCTACTTTGGCATCAATGGGTTCCCAAGCTTGGCGATTCATCGGGCGTTTTTCGATACGATAAGTGAGCCTATCGGTAGGTTTAGCCTCGGTTTCATTGACATAACCTGCGGATTTTAGAATGTTTTCGACATAAAAAATACTCTCATTGAAGCCTGAATTGCCCGCCAAACGCCAGCGTTTTTCTACATAAGCCACTGTGTTGTAGGCATTTTGCTCTTGAAACCCAGCTCGAACCTCAGCAAAGTATTTTTGAATTAAAGGGTTTTGAGCAGAAAGTGAAAAAGAAAATATCGTAAGAATAAATGTGGTAAGAATAATACTTTTCATGGCGTTAAGCTGTTTTTGCGCCAAGATAAGGCAAAATATTTAAAACCCTGCCGTGGGTTGTGTAGAATGGCGAGATGCCGCTCAACCAAAACCTGTCAAATAGGTTTATGCCAGTTTGGGTAGCGACGACGTATCTACCCAATATTTTTTGGGATTTTGAGGGTCTATGAGCACGTCAATCTGCTGTGTGATATAGGGCGAAGGGTCAAACCAAATGGCATCACTTTTAAAAACATACAGTTTGTTAGAAAGCGTATCTTGCCACTGGCAGTAAATTCTGAACGGATATCTATTATTGGAACGTACTGAACGATCCTGCTGAACCGATTGAAAATGAGCCTTAATGCGTTGTCCGTTTGTTGTAAGCCATTCTATTTTCTTGCGGTGTAAATAGGCAGCAATGCCAAAACCTGCCCCAATAGAAGTAAATATTGTGCCCATAAATCCAAAAATTAGGGGCAAAAACCATAATTGGAAGAATGTTCCAATTTCTGCTTTTTGTGGATCTTGCGGAGCGTAATAGACTGGTATTTGTTCTTGTAGGTCAAACGAAGGCGGGTTAGACGAAATACCCCCCTCAAAGGTAATCGTTTGGCCATCAGTGGTGCGAAAGGTTACTACAGGGGTATAGGTTCGGCTCTTTCGACCTACATGAGGGCGATTTTCAATTACTGTTCCTGTAGTTTTAACATAAGACGACAGCATCCCTACTTTTGTATAAATAAGAACGGCTGTTGCCAATAGCATAGCGATGCCAATGCCACCAAAAACATATAAAAAGACCCGATTGAGCATAAATAGAGCTATTTAAATAGTTTTTGATAGAAACTGTTCACGCCTTACATCAACAAAAATCCCATCAGTTTTAACATTAAACCCAGGACTAAACATGTGAAGCCGATGGCAAATGCTTTGTCGAAGAAGGTAAATGTAGATTGCGTTGATAATTTAGTTTTCATGGCTTTTATCTGGATGAATTTTACTTTTGACTGCCCAAAATTGCAAAGTCACACAATTTGAAACTATTTTTTTGGGACGAAGCGTCAAAAGTGAAGGTTGAAGCGTAAATAGCTGGCAGCCTTACTTTCTGAAACAAAAATAAGGGCAAGGATTAGGTTATTCCAAGGCTAATTGAGTAAACGGTAAGTATGGCTGATTAAACGGTCTTTTCAGAAACGTGACGATTGAAGTTCCTCTTCAAAACCATCCCAAAACAATTGGTTTTCAGGGTCTTCGTAGTAAGTTACACCCAACTGCCAGGGGGTTAGTGCATTGAAAAGCGTGTAGTAATACCAGACAATTTTGGTGTAAGAATCTGCTGGCCCGATGGGTTGCCCTTTACCATTTTGCAATGCAATAGCCACTCGATCTGAGTCGTTTTTATGTACAATTCCATAAGGCAAGGCGGTCATTTTTTGACCATTTACAGTGAGGGTAATCATGGGTACATGAATAAGTCCACGCCCGCCACCATCTATGGGTTTGTAGTCGGTGTGTTCATACGTGCGAGTTTCGTAACGGGAGGTGCGATAACCACCTACGTACACTCTTTTCTGTTCAATTACTCTTATTTCTTTGTAGTCTCGGGTGGTATAGGGTACGTTGTGCATGGCATCTTCGAGACTAATTTGCATCCATACGTCAGTACCATACACAGGACGATACCCACAAAAAATCACAAATTGCTCAAAGGCTTTTTCTATTTGCTGCCGCAATTCCACCTGTGTAAATTTGCTAATGTCTGCTTTGATAGACACGGGCAGTGACCCATCTGCCCGCACATACGACGCAACCTGTTGCCGAAACGCCTCTCTATTAGCAAGCATCTGTTGCATTGCCTCGTCAAATTCGGTATCGGTGTAGTGCTCTTTCCAGATACTTAAAAGCCTGTCTTTCTGTAACTTGGTAGCAAGGTTAGGAAAACTTCGTGTAAGTTGCATCAATGCCCGCACCAAGGCAGGTGTAAGGTTGGCTACCTTGCTGGTGCTGTCAGCATTGGCTGGAATCAATAGGTTTTTGTCATCTTGTAGCAATTCATTCACTTTTTCAATGGCAAAGTTTTCGTCTATCAACCCCAACTGAAAAGCACCTTTGGGTTTACAGTTGAGCTCTTTTTGCAACCAGCCTGCTTTTTTCCACCAATACGGTGGGTAGTTTTCAGCCAGTAATGTGCCTATTATCAACTGTTTTCCCATGGACAATCGCCAGATTTGTTCTGGCATTTTGCCTTGTAAGCGTAAAGCGGCGTAGTACAGCGTGAGTTGCGTGCGCTCTTTATCGAAGTCGTAATAGGGTGAAGTCCATTGATCTAAATACCTCAGATGGGTGTTCGTTAAAGAGGTATCTCTCAGAAAATCAGACGCATACGGCTGGGCATACATAAAGCGTTTTTGCGCCAAACCAAGGGGCGTTGCTGAAATATTTTGAAAACTTGATACTTGCTTTAAATCATAACGAATCAAAGACTTACGAAGCGGAGGCAGGTACGATAGGCCAAATAGCAGTAAAGGAACTACCGCCACCCAGAAAAATCGGTTATATACTTTGCCAAATTGGGTAGTTGGAATGGTAATTTTACTTTCGGGCGGACGAACACCCAACTCAGCATAATTGAGTTTAGCCACCGACGGCTTGGCTATTCTTAGTACAAACAACCCCACTAATAATGATACAATTGATAAAATAACTGGCATCCAATTGTACTCGCCCAGTTGCTCGTCATAGGCTGAAACCCAAACTAATAAGCAAATGATAGTGAGTATATTAGGAACCAAAAACGGCAAGTATGGCTTCAATGAAAATGAGGACTTGCTACCAAGGTTTTCTTGTTTAATTGAAGGTGCTGAAACAGATACAACAGGCGGGATATAATTGTCTCCACGCCGATAATCTCGAAAGCTAATGACAAAGTAAACCAGCGCAATAAGTTCTGCTAACGAAAAAAGGATTAACCCAAACTCATCAAAAGTGTCTTGAGAAAAAAACGAAAAGAACAAAATGGCAATAGACACACTAACACCCACCATAAACACTATGACGAGAATGGCACCGCCGGCCAAAATTGTAGTGAGGCGAGCCGCTATGCCTTTTTCTTTGTTGCGTATTGCCCAAATAAGGTGCGTCAGAAAGCTAATAACCAACCAACCCAGCAAACCAAACCCAGTTGAACTGAGGATTTCTTCATCCCACGTTTCACCAAAAAACGACGTAAGGAGCAACCCGCCCAAAAGAACCATGAGGATGCCTTGTATCATCAAATCGTAGCGAAGAAATTGGCGGCGGGTCATTTGGATGTGGTTATTTGATAATCAGTTTGTCTGTTACATAAGGCAAAAGGTTAGCTAACGCTTTGCCTTGCATTGATTTGGCACCAACAGAAGATGTGCGCCACAAAAATTGCTCTTTGTCTAAGTCATAAGCCACTAAGTAGCAAAAACTGGTTCCACTCACAAAATTAGACTCATAGCGTGAGGCATTTATGTACAAGGTTCGCCTGTGCAAATAGGCATCTACCACATACTTTCTGGCGTTTTTGAGCGGGTGTTTCTCAAGCAAAGGCTTGCCAGTGCTTTCTTGCAAAATACTCATTTCTGAGTCTGTTTTATTGATAGGGGTAGATAAATACAACTGTTCGGCTCTTACTGAAATCCTCGGTTCGCTCCCAAAATCAGACTCATAACTCCAAATTACCTCGCCAGTTGGTAT